>JAOACZ010000198.1 GCA_026417575.1 bacterium
AGATGTGTATAAGAGACAGAATGAGGGGAACCATGGTGGGGCATGTGTGGTAGATAGCGGAAGCCACGTAGAGTTCATGGCGCCGGAGTTTGCGTTGGTGATAGGGAGCAACAGGAGTGCGGGAGTAGGGGGCGCGCTGTGGGTGCGGTCATATGGGACAGTAACGGTGGCAGGGGTGGTACAATTTGTAGGGAACACGTCGGCTTGGGGCGGGGCGATCTTTGCGACGAACCACGCGGTAGTAATAGTTGTGCCCACGAACGGAGTCGGGCCGGTGTTTGTGGGCAACAGCGCGGGGCTGCGGGGAGGTGCGGTATATTTGATGGCGACGTCGCAGTTGACAGCGGTGAATTGTGTGTTTCGGGGGAACAGGGCTGGCGCACACGGTGGTGCGATTGCAAACGCCGCGAGTTACGCGCGGATCGTGCCGAATTTCGCTGAAGCAGGTGGGGGAATTCCGACGTTATTTGAAGGAAATCGAGCATTGTACGGTGGCGCGATTTACGGGGACAGCGCGCCGTTGACGTGGGTTGACAGTGCGCTGATAGTGAGCAATGTGGGGACGCTTGAAGGGGGTGGAATCGATATGGACAACAAAGCGGTTGGGGAGGTTGTGAATTGCGTCATAATCGGCAATGACGCGAATAATGGCGGAGGTATATGGGTGAGTGGCAGCTCCTCGGCGCGATTGCGGCACTGCACGGTGGTAGGCAACTCATACGGTGTGGGGAGCGCTGGAGGCCCATTGGTGCTATCAAATTGTATTGTGCGCGGGAACACGTTTGGTCAAGTGACGTCGGGGCACACGGTGCGGTATTCGAATATCGAAGGGGGATATCCGGGGACTGGGAACATCAATGCGGATCCGTTGTTTGTGAACGCGGCGGGGCTGGATTTTTCACTGAAGTACGGGTCGCCGTGCGTGGATGCTGGGGCGCCGGCTGGGGTGACATGGGATTGTGTGGGAAAGGTGCGGCCTATGGGACTTGGGTATGACATGGGGGCGTACGAACAGGATCCGGCGCCGGTGCAGGTGGTGCATCCGGTAGTCTTAGACTTTGGGGATGTGGTGATTGGGGATTCGTCGAATCTGGCTGTGAGCGTGGTGAATGCGGGGAACAGTGCGTTGAACGGGGCAGTGAACTTTGTGCCGGTGCCGACGTTTAGTGTCAGCCCTGGGACGTATACGATCACACCGCAGGCGGCAACAAACGTGGTGGTGACGTTTAGCCCGGCGATAGAGTACCGTTGGACGCAGACGGTGCAATTTGCGAGCAATGGGGGCAACACGAATGTGACATTGATCGGGACGGGGATACCGGAGCCGGCGATAGGAATGGTGATTAGTCTGATATTATTGTTCGAAGCAATAAGACTGACGTGGCGGAAAGGTAAGCGTGGGCTTTGCTGAGCGGGGGGGACACGCCATGCGCAGAACGGAGAGAGTCAAGGAAGATATGTGTTCGGTGCGAGCGTGAGATTAGCAGGGTAGCAAGGAAGGTTGACGGAGGTGAGTCGAAACCAGGACGAGAGGTGGGTATGGGTATGGGGAAATAGCAGAGTGAACCTAATGTAACGCGCCACGGGTAGGAGAGCGGTCATGGGCCGTGGTGCAGAAAAGCGACGGGGCCGATTACGCGGATCTTTTCGTGTAGCGTGAAAGAGAAGGAAACGTGGGTTGGTGAAGTCGCTGTGCCTGGACGCAAGGCTTACGTAATTGCTGGTCCGTCTGGTAAAAATGAGATCGAGACCTGCGGTATAGCAGGACGTGATAACGTTGGCCGTTCCAGATGGCAACCAGATTTTTGGAACGTATCTCCAGGGCCAGAGCGGTTCGTATACACACGTGCGGATGGCACGCGACCGATTTTGTTTTGCTCGGGGTTGTGATTAGGTGAGCGGGGTGTGGGAGTGGCGATGAGAAGAGGGAACAGTGACAGCGAAAAGTGAGGTATTTGGGATGGAAGGCGGGGAGTTATTCAACAGCTTCATGACGTTGAACAGGGCGCCGACGAACGATAGGTGGCAGCGGACCGCATCGGGCGGTTTGAGAGCAAGGTCAGCGACGTAGCGGTTCAGGCAGGTTACGAGATTATAGCTGGGTTAATTTGCGTCTGGCGGTGGAGAGGGGGGGTGAGTGTATAGGTGGCTAGCGAGTGGGCAAGATTTGGGTGTTGCGTGCGAGTTTGTGGGGACGCGCCGGACATGGTGGGGTATGATGCAGTGCCAGAGCCGGGATGGGTGGCAATGGGGTGTGTGCTGGCGCTGGTGGCGGGGAGGATGAAATAGGACGGATAGGACCTATTTCGAAGTGGAGGAAAGAGTAACGCTTCGTGACGGGCTCTGGTGCGGTTTGTGGAACTCGGTTAAAAACTATTCGCCGGCGTCACGAAGCGTACGAGTTGGAGAGGGTCTCCAGCTTTATGGTGACGCTAGTATACTGGAGGCAAGATTGCAGGAAGATGAAAAGCAGTAATAGGGCGTATAGGACGGATAGAATGTATTTCTGAGATATCAGCGGGAGGATTGTTTGGGGCTAAAGTCAAGTAGGTGACCGAGGACGCGGACGCCGGCCATGACGAGGAAGCGCACGTCCTGCCAGTTGCGGATGCTAAGGATCTTGCGTGTAATAAAGGCGGGGCTAAGGAACGATTTATAAAGCTGCTGAGTGAGGCGGAGCATGTCAGCAGGGGAAATGGGCGTAGACATGACTGGTTGACGCATATCAAAATCGTCGTAATCTTCGGTGAGAAGCCAGCTGTTCTCTTTGCACTCCTGGTAGAGAGGCGTACCAGGATAGGGGATGACGATAGTGGCTTGAAGGGTATCGATGTACCCTTTGCGGAAGAGAGAACGGGCGAAGTCAATAGTGCGTTGGGCGTCTTCAAGTGTTTCCCAGGGATAGCCGAGCATAACGGTGACATGGGGTTCGAGGCCGGCGGCTTTGCACATACGGGCGCCGTCTTCGATTTGTTGGAGGGTGAGCCCTTTTTGGATGCGGTCGAGGGTGGCTTGATTGCCGGATTCTAGGCCGTAAAGGATGAAGCGGAATCCAGCTTTTTTCATGAGGTGATAGAGGTCTTGGTCACAGGCATCGAAGCGGAAGTTGCAACCGAGGACGACTTTTTTGTTGTAGCCGCTTTCGATCATAAGCTGGCAGAAGCGACGGAGCCAGTTACCGGCGCGCATGGTGCCGGCGTCGTCGAAGATTTCCTTGACGGGATAGTGATCAACGATGTGTTTGATTTCGGCGAAGAGGCGTTCGGGAGAGAAGGAGCGGTAGGTGCCGGGAGGATTGAGCGTGTGGTCCCACACGCAGAAGGTGCATTTATTCCACCAGCAATCGCGACCGCTGTAGACGTAGGTGCCTGGGGTGTACTTATAGTTACCGTTTTCATAGGCGTAGAGTTCCCAACGAGTGAGGTCGCGATCAATGAAGGGGAGCTCGTCGAGGTTGTGAGTGAGCTGAGCAGGGCCGGTAGTAGCGAGAGCGCGGCCTGCGGGTGAGATGACGATCTGGGCATGGGGGGCAGAGATACGTGGATGATCAGCTGGGAACCAAAAGCCCGGTGGGAGGGGGGTGCGATTAGTGAGATGACGGACGAGATCGAGGACGAGGAAATCGTAGTCTCCGCCAGTGATAATGCAATCTATGGGAGCGTGGTCGAAGGACTCTTGAGGCAGGTAAGTGACGTGGTCGCCGACCCAGACCTGAAGGAGGTGAGGGAAGCGCTGGCGGATGCGGGCAGCGATCTGCCAATGGCGTTTAATGACGGGGCATTTGGTTTCGAGGAGGATGAGGTCGGGGGAGGCGAGAGCGAGGCGACGTTCCCACTCGTCGTAGGACCATTTTTCGGCGATGCCATCGAGCCAGGTGACATGGAAACCGTGGGCCGCGAGGTTGGAGGCGGCATAGGCGGGGACCATGGGGTAGATGTAGGTGGGGGTATGGAAGTACTGGAACTGGCGGTTCTGGGAGAGGAGGGGGACGCCCTTGGGTGATTCGAGGGGAGGATATACGACAGCGATTTTCATGTGGGAGGGTATTCGTTTGGTTCGAGGGGGCGGACGCCAGTGGGGGATAGGGAGAAAGCTTCATTGGCGAACGGGACGATGACTTCGCGAGCGGTGAGTGATTCAAGGTGTTCGGCGAGGGCGAAGGCCTGAGGTTCTTCACCGTGGACAAGGAAAATGGCGCGCAGGGAAGGTTGGGCTTGAATCCATTGAGCCAAGCCGCGTTGGTCTGCGTGGGCGCTGAAGGTGTCGTAGTTGTCGATGTGGGCGTGAACGGGGACGACTTCACCATTAATGCGAACGGAGGGTTGCTTATTGAGGAGGAGGCGGCCGAGGGTATCTTCAGCGCAGAAGCCGACGAAGACGACGCGTGAATTCGGATCGGGGAGATTGCGTTTGAGGTGGTGGAGGACGCGACCTGCCTCGCACATACCGGAAGCGGTGAGGACGATAAAGGGTCCAGGTTGAGAACGCAGGGCGCGGGACTCTTCGGAGGAGACGACATGGACAGCCTGGAGGCGGGCGAAGGTGCGATCGGGCCCGTCAGGCATATGGAGGACATCGGGGTGGCGCATGAAGGCGCGGGACGCCTCGACGGAGAGGGGACTATCGACATAGACAGGGATATTAGGCAGTTCGCCAGAGGAGATAAGATCGCGGAGTTCGTAGACGAGGCGTTGAGTACGGCCGACTGAGTAAGCGGGTATTACGACAACGCCGCCGGCAGCGAGAGTGGAGCGGAGGTTACGAGCGAGTTCGCTGCGAGCGTAGAGATAGGGGCGGTGTTCACAGTCGCCGTAAGTGCTTTCGAGGATAGCAAAGTCCGCGCCGGAGGGGATGGCGGGGTCGGGCATGATCCAATCATTGGTGCGGCCGACATCGCCAGAATAAACGAGGGAGCAAGAGCCGTGGGTGGAGAGTTCACGTAAGAGGATGGAGCTTGCGCCGGGGATGTGGCCAGCAGGGATGAAGGAGGCGCGAAGGTGAGGGCCGAGGACGAGTTCCTCATACCATTTGACTGGTTGCATCAAGGCGAGTGTTTGGCGGACGTCGTCATCGGTGTAGAGATCTGGGAGTGGTGGGAGGCCGCGTTCGAGGCGCCGTTGGTTGATTTGGGCGGTTTGGGTGCGGAGGACGTACGCGCTGTCGGCGAGGAGGAGGGAACAGAAGTCGATAGTAGCGCGGGTGGCGTAGATGGGGCCGCGGAAGCCGAGGTGGACGAGCCGGGGTAGGCGGCCACTGTGATCGACGTGGGCATGGGAAAGGAGAACGCCGCTGAGGGAATCGGGACGCACGGGGAGAGCGGCGTTGCGGGTGTACATATCCTGGCGACGGCCTTGAAAAAGGCCGCAGTCGAGCATCCAGCGGCCATCCCGCGTGTCAACAAGATGAAGGGAGCCGCTAACGGAGCGTGCGGCGCCACAAAAGAGAACTTTCACGGCTGGGAATTAGCGATCAAAGGAGAAAGAAGCGCGGTTACGATCCCACCAGGCGCGGGCTTCCTCGTAGGACTGGAACTCCTGATCAGTAATGAAGTTGAGGGAGTCGAGAGCATCTTGGCGGATATTGTCGTCATCGTGGAGGAGGCCTTTTTCGATTAAGATGTCAATCACACGGGGATCTTCGATATCCTCAATGATGATAATAGCTTTTTCACGGATGTCGGGATCAGGGTCCGTAATTGCCTTGGCCAGAGCATCGATGACATTAGGCGAGGAGATGTAGAGCATGACATTGAGGGCATTATCGCGCACGTCGACATTTTCGTCATCGAGGGCTTTAATGAGGGCTTCGTTGATGCGGGGGTCGTCGACCTCCATGAGCGCGTCGAGAGCGTATTCGCGGATGTCGGGGTTATCATCGTCGAGTGCTTTGATTACGGCGGGGATGACAGCTGGGTCGTCAATATTCATGATGACATCGAGAGCAAGTTCGCGGATGTCGGGGTTATCATCGTTGAGGGCCATCATGACAACATCGAGGACGATGGGATCATCAATACCGAGTAATTTTTGGAGTGCAGCGATTTTATCTTGGTCGGGGAGGTCGGCGAGAAAGGCGCGAGTTGCGGCGACGACAAGGTCGCGCATTTCCTGGGTGACTTCGAACTTGATTTTTGTTTCTGGCTCTTCAGTAGGTTCTGAGGGAGTTGATTCAGTGAGTGACTGTAGTTCTTGGCCAGAGAGGCGTTCGAGCTCTTTACGTTCGCTTTCAGGCATAGATTTGATCATTTCTTCAAGATGCTTGTTACCGTCGCGGAGGGGCTCAGTTGAAGGTTTGAAAGAAATGGCGACGGTGTTGGTTGGTTCGCTTGGTTGGGTCGGCGCCTCCTTACGACCGCAGCCGGGGAGGCAGCAGACGAAAAAGAGAGCGACTAGGGTACACAGGTTTAAGTAAACGAGGGCGCGAGTCATAGAGGAACTCCTAGTTAGTGAGGAGTGTCGAATGAGATGAAAAAGGATCTGGTGTAAGTGGGGCAAGATCAGTGCCAGATGTGCATTATGTGCATTAGAATTCAACGAGTTTTGGTGCACGAGGGAAGGGTATGACGTCACGGATGTTGGTCATCCCAGTGATGAACTGAAGTAAGCGTTCGAAGCCGAGGCCGAAGCCGGAGTGGGGGACGGTGCCGAAGCGCCGTAGGTCTCGGTACCACCAATAGTTGGCGGGGTTAAGGCCGAGGGCGGCGATGCGTTTGTCGAGCATAGTGAGTCGGTGTTCGCGCTGGCTGCCGCCGATGATCTCGCCGAAGCGCGGTACAAGCATGTCCATGGCGCGGACGGTGAGCTCGTCGTCGTTGACGTACATGTAGAAGGGTTTGATCGAGGCAGGCCAGTCATAGACGATGATCGGTTTTTTGAAGTACTCTTCGGTGAGGTAGCGCTGGTGTTCGGCCTGGAGGTCGGCACCCCATTGGGCAGGAAATTCCCATTTGACGTTCGCGCGAGCAAGAATAGCAATGGCGTCGGAGTAAGGGACACGTTCGAATGGGGTAGTAGCCAGTTGTTCGAGCATGGTGACGAGGCCGGGTTGGATACGCTGGTCAAAGAAGCGCATGTCAGCGGGGCAACGAGTGAGGGCAGAGGAGACGACGTGTTTAACGAACTCCTCGGCGAGGTCCATATTTGCGTGGAGGTCAGCGAAAGCGACTTCCGGCTCTATCATCCAGAATTCGGCAAGGTGGCGAGTAGTGTTTGAATTTTCGGCACGGAAAGTGGGGCCAAAGGTGTAGACTTTGGTGAGGGCGCAGGCGTAATTTTCAACGGCGAGCTGACCGGAGACGGTGAGAAAAGCTGGGCGGCCGAAAAAATCCTCGCGGTAATCTATGCCACCGTCTGGTGTCCGAGGGAGGTTAGTGAGGTTGAGGGTAGTGACTTGGAACATTTCTCCTGCGCCCTCGCAATCGGAGGCGGTGATAATGGGGGTAGCGATCCAGAGGAAACCACGGGATTGAAAGAAGTCGTGGATGGCCATGGCGACGGCGTTGCGCACGCGTGCGATGGCGCCAAAGGTGTTCGTACGTGGACGCAAGTGGGCGACTGTGCGCAAGTGTTCGAAGGACATCTTCTGTTTATGGAGCGGGTACTCTGTGGGTTCGACGAAACCGAGTACGCGCAGGGTGGAGACGTGCAATTCGCGCGCCTGCTCGCGTCCTGGAGAAGGAGTTACAACGCCGGTGGCGGAGATACTGGCGCCGGTATGAAGGTTGAGGACATCGGAAGTGTAGTTCTGGAGTGTGGCAGGCACGACGAGCTGAAGGTTCTCAAAAGTCGAGCCGTCGTTAAGTTCGATGAACGAGAAACCTGCTTTCGAGTCACGGCGTGTGCGCACCCAACCTTGGACGAGGACGGTCGCGCCTTCCAGGTTGTCGCGCAAGACACAGGCCACCGTGACAGCAGGCGGGACACTCGTGCTACGTTGCTCAGATTGAGGAATCATTAGCACTAGTATTTTAGCGCGTGATGGATGAATTGTCAATTGAACAAATGGGCGAGAGGGGGGCCAAAAGTTGTCAGAGTTATCCGTGTCGTTATCTGATATGCCAGGTTTCTGAATGTACGTGAAGTTACGCGAGGCAAGAACCAGTTAAGGACCGTTCTAATGCCTACCACATTGCGAAAAGAACTGCAGACGGTGGAGGAGCAAGGCAAGGCGAAGGTATAAAGGAACTGAGGTGGCCGGGCGTTTGAAAAGCACGGCGCCGTTAGGGAGGGTGTGCGGATGCCCATGAAGTGGCATGCGTGACGCGCGCGTGGGCCTTGTCAACGCAGCTTTCCTGCTCGGGGTTGGAAGAAGCCAAAGGCGATATCCAAGCGCATTAGGGCAACCGCCCTATACCTTTGATCAGCTTGTGTGTCGGTACGCGCTCATAACGACGTTAAGGAACTACACCAGAGCAGGTTGTAAGTACGGCGAGCCCCCAGGCGGGACGTGCAGCTAGGGGTTGCCTTGACGGCAAACGTGTGCGCGGAGGTACGTCAGTCGGGAAGTGCGCAAGCAATGCCTATCTGGGACAATCAGGGAGTTCGGGCTGAGGCTGAGGGAAGGTGCTGTGCACAGTTTGCCTACGATTCGTGATGGCATAGAGCTGACGTCGGGTACTCGAATACATGGGCTTACCTTAGTCAACTGCTACTCCGCAAGTAGACAGCGCCATGGTTGCGATAACAAGGACTGCGCATAGGATGCGTCAGCGACGCTGTTTTGCTGGGAGAGTCAGCGTGTGTGGCTGTTAAGCCTCGTGAGACGAAGGCGTCTGGGCTCGAAGTGGGGAACGCAGACGGGTTCTGCGAAACTGGCGCGTATGTTTGTGAGAACAGTGATCATGCTGCGATCAAACAGAACTGATGTGACTACCGGGATCGGTATTGGTTGCGTTTTGCCAGATGATTTGTTACCATGCTGTACGATGAAACAAGGAATCGCTGAGAGGCGCGCATGAGAGGCAGACCAGCGATCTTGGCGCTGGAAGACGGGATGGTGTTCCGTGGAACGGCATTTGGTGCGCCGTGTGACGCGGGCGGGGAAGTGGTCTTTAACACCTCCATGACTGGCTACCAGGAGATCATTACAGACCCTTCGTACAAGGGCCAGCTCGTTACCATGACGTATCCCCTCATTGGTAACTATGGTGTGAACGAAGAAGATGTTGAATCAGCGCGACCTCAACTCGAAGCTCTCATCGTTCGCGAGCTAAGCCGTATTACCTCGAACTACCGTGCAATTTCGTCGTTGGACGAGTACCTGGAGCGGCATGGTGTGCCAGGGATAGAAGGCATAGATACGCGTGAGTTGACGCGTCATATCCGCGAACAAGGTGCGATGCGCGGTTATCTGTCGAGCACGGAACTGAACGCTGATACGCTAGTGGACAAGGCGCGTGCCTTGGCGCCGATGGAAGGCAGTGACTACGTGAAGGTGGTTACTTGCAAAGCCCCGTACGAGTGGGATCCTGAAGATCGGCTAAGTGTCGAGTGGCAGGATGGTTACCGCCGTGAGAAGGAGCCGGCCGTGTTGCCCCCGGCGCGATACCGCGTCGTGGCTGTGGATTGCGGACTGAAAATGAATATTTTGCGCAACTTGCGCCGGGTAGGGTGCCGCGTGACAGTTGTTCCCGCGGGCACGTCAGCCAAAGAGATCTTGCAGTACGCGCCCGACGGTCTCTTTCTCTCGAACGGGCCTGGGGATCCGGCCGCGCTTCCCTACGTCTTTAATGAAGTCCGTGAGCTCTTGGACAAGCTGCCTATTTTCGGCATTTGCCTAGGTCACCAAATGCTAGGCCTTGCGTTCGGGGGCCGCACCTACAAGCTTAAATTTGGTCACCACGGTGGCAACCACCCTGTCATGAACCTTCGCACCCAGAAGGTTGAAATCACAGCTCAGAATCATGGATTCGCCGTTGATTGGGGCTCGCTTAATGAGAAAGAAGTCGAGCTCACGCATCTCAACTTGAATGATCACACTGTTGAGGGGCTACGCCACCGTGCGTGGCCCGTGTTTTGTGTACAGTACCATCCAGAGGCTGGCCCTGGCCCTCACGACGCGCTCTACCTGTTCAAAGAGTTCACTCAACTGATGGACAAACACGGTCGGCGTACCCTCGCGTAGCGAGAGGCGGTACATCGCTTTAGTCTTGCTAACGAAGAGCGGAGCGGAGTCGGGCTAAGTAGGATGCAGTTTCTTCTTCAGATGGTTGTTCCTGATCTGCGTTGTGATGCCATTCGAGCAAATGAGCGGGAATGTCTTTCAAGAATTCCGAAGGGTGGCGGGGCTCCACTTGTCCGTAGCGAACTCGTGTGCGGGGATAAGAGATTGTGAGCTCATCTCTGGCACGGGTCATTGCAACGTAGAATAACCGGCGTTCCTCCTCAAGCCCACCCGGTAGCGCAACCGACTTCGCATGCGGAAGAATGCCTTGGTCGCAGCATGCCAAGTACACACAGGAGAACTCTAATCCCTTACTTGCATGGATCGTCATGACGGGGACCTTCCCATCCTCAAGCTCCTCGTCATCGTCGTTGCGTAAAAGTGTGATGAACTGCAGGTAGTCTTCCAAAGAGGGCTGCGAGGAGCGTCGCTCATAGGTGGCGATAGCCTCAAGAAGGGCCTCAACGTTAGCAAGGCGATTAGTGATCTCCTCCGTGGTGCGAGCGGAAGTTTCCAATTCCTTACGGTAGTCGAGCGCGTTCCACAGCGCGCGTGCCAGAGCTGCTGGCTGTTCCTTAGGCAAGCCACGGCGAAAATCTTCTAGGAAGTGATGCAAAAAGACGAGGGAGCGGGCTGCGGCTGGTTGAACATGGTCAGTAGGGGGCGTGGCGAGGCATTCGTACAAAGGTCGTCCAGTCTGCGCAGCATGCGCCGCCAGGCGCTCAACCGTCGTTTCTCCAATTCCACGTGGGGGCACGTTGATGATACGCAACAGGGCCTCGTCGTCTTGCGGGTTCACCAGCACGCGGAGATACGCAAGGAAATCGCGAATCTCCTTTCGATCGTAAAACTGCGTGCCTCCAACGACTACGTAGGGAACACGGTAGCGCCGCAATACCTCCTCAAATGGCCGTGTGTGGGTGTTCATGCGTAAAAGGATTGCGCACGCGCTGTACGGAAGATTGCGCTTCGCACGCCGATCAAGCAAATCAGCGACTACTAATTCTGCTTCGGAGAGCTCGTCAGCTGCGACAAGACAACGAATCGAAAGACCACCCTTGCGCGCCGTCCACAGGCGTTTTTCTTTGCGAGCACTGTTACGATGAATCACTGCATTAGCCGCGTCAAGAATGATGGCGGTAGAGCGATAGGTCTCTTCAAGGCGTACAAGAGTTGCACCTGGGAAATGACGTTCGAAATCGAGAATGTTGCGCACTTCAGCGCCGCGCCAGCCATAAATGGACTGATCATCATCTCCCACCACACAAATGTTACGATGTTCACGAGCGAGCTCGTAGAGTAATTTAAATTGCAGAAGGTTGGTATCCTGGTATTCATCCACGAGAATGTGGGTGAATTGCTCGCGGTACTGTTTGCGAATACGCGGCTCACAGGTGAAAAGACGCAAGGGGAGCTGTAACAAATCTTCAAAATCGACCGCGTTCGCCGCGCGGAGAGCAGCGCGATAGCGCTCCCAGACGCTTTGGATAACTGTTGTCTCAAGCGCGTCGCGGGGCGGCAGGATCAGCTGATCGGAGTCAGGCGAGCGCGCAGCTTGCATGGCTGCAAGTATTTCTTCCGCTCGGAATTTTTTCCAGGAAACAGAAATACCGCGCAAGGCTTTTTTCACCAGGGTAAGCTGATCATTTGTGTCGTAGATGGAGAAATGCGGGTGGAGACCAGCAGCGCGGGCATGTTCGCGCAGAATGCGAAGGCCGAAGCTGTGAAAGGTTGAAATCTGCATATCGCGCGTTGCACGTCCTGAGAGGGCGTGGACACGCTCCCGCATCTCCTGCGCCGCTTTGTTGGTGAATGTGAGAGCTAAAATGTGTGCAGGGGGGATCCCTTTGCGCAGCAGGTAAGTGATACGATAGGTAATCGTACGCGTTTTCCCCGTGCCAGCACCGGCAAGCACCAGCACGGGACCGTGGATAGTCTGGACGGCCGCTCGTTGAGCGGGATTGAGATCGCGTAGCAATGCGTCCACTGTGCTCATAGGGCGGAAGTATAACAAGTTGAGGAACGAAAGTAAAGGAGCATTAGCTGCCACCCCGAGCTATCAGCATGTGACAAAAGAGGCACCGACGTTTGGTGGTATAGGTGGAGCTCTAGATTGGTTGCAACGGTTAGTTGCCTGGTTGAGCCCGGGGAGGCATAGGACTTTGGGTTGTAGCCAAGCTAACACTGTGCGCAGGCTATGGCAGAACGATAACTGCGGGAGCAAGACTTTCGGGCATGAAAATACTGGCAACAACGTGGTAGTGTAAGGCTTGGCGCTAGATCTGAGGGGCAGGAGCAGTACTTTCTTGAAAGTTACACGTGCTTGCGATTGCAAGCGGGAAAGGTTTGGGCGCTTCCGGATCTCTGGAGCGTCAGTACTGGAGGCGCGATCGTCGGATTGTTGCGCAGGGTGGAGTGTTTGGGTACAATTAGGTAACAAGCGAGGACTTGTCCTATGACGGTGCGAGAGTGTATGCAACGATTGGAAGCCGAGGTGGTAGTCGGGGATGAATGGCTTGATCGCAAAGTGGAATCGGTTGCTGCGTCAGACCTGCTTAGCGATGTGCTCGCAACGCACAAGCACAATTTTTTACTATTGACCGGCTTAAGCACGCCCCAAGTGGTGCGGACGGCTGAGTTAATGGGAAGCGTGGGGATTGTGTTTTGTCGCGGCAAGTACCCGCCGCAGGATGCAATTGGCATGGCCAAAGTCCACGGAATTCCTTTGCTGTGCACGCGGCTGCAAATGTTTGAAGCGTGCTGCCGGCTGGCGGGGCTAGGTTTAGAGCAAGACTCGACCCCCTAACTGGTAAAGAGAGACTGTGGCCGACACTCCCATCGTCAAAACCTTCCCCACTGAACCACAAAACATCTCGATCATCAGCGAGCTGATGTATCAGCTCAAAGTTCGTGACGTTATGACGGCCAACGTTGCCACGGCTACTCCACAACAGCGCCTCCGAGACGTGCAACATATCATGCGCGATCGCAAAATTTCAGGGGTGCCGATTGTGGAGAATGGTCGGGTGGTTGGTATTGTGAGTTTGGATGACATCATCCGTGCTTTGGACAAAGGCGAGATCGAGTTGCCCGTAGCAGAACGGATGACGCGGAACGTCGTAACGATTGGTGACAATGTTTCGGTAGTGAAGGCGATTGACGAAATGGAGAAGCGCGGTTTCGGGCGGTTGCCTGTTTTGAACAAAGATGGGTACCTGGTGGGGATTATTACGCACTGGGACATTGTGCGCAAGCTTGTTGATATGCTTCAAGAAGTGGCGATGCAAGCGGAGCAGCGCGAACGAAACCTCGCGCCACCGACTTCACCACCCACTGATCACAGTGAGGTAACCATTCTTGAATTTCCTGTTGAAAAAGACGATTTTGAAAACGCTGGCCGCGCCTCAAGCGCTGTGAAAAAGCACCTTCAGCAGCGCGGCATTGATCCTGCCATCATTCGCCGGGTAGCTGTGGCTATGTATGAGGCAGAAATCAACGTGATTATCCATTCGTACGGGGGCACAATGACAGCCCGCATCTACCCGGATCGCATCGAGGTCACTGCTCTGGATCGCGGCCCGGGTATTCCGAACATCGAACTTGCAATGAAAGAGGGGTATTCTACCGCGTCCGATCGCGTGCGCGAGATGGGCTTCGGGGCGGGTATGGGTCTGCCGAATATTAAACGTTGTGCAGACACGTTTGAAATAGAGTCCGCCGCAGGAGCACCCACGCGCCTGACTTTCACCGTCTACTTCGTCCCGCGTAAGCAATAACAAATACAGGAACGAGTGATCGTGCGCGCGCAGGGGATGACAACATAGAACGAGAGCGCGGCCACGGAATGGACGCGCGGATGAACGCACCCACCACGTCAGTGACGAGCTCGGAGGATCTCCTTCACCAGCCGGTTCAGTTTCTTAAAGGCGTCGGGCCGAAGCGGGCGGAATTATTACGCCGATGTGGCATTGTGACGATTTGGGACGCCGTTAACTATTTCCCGTTCCGGCACGAAGATCGTCGCGCGTTGACGTTAGTTCGCGACGTGCAAGACGGTGCGTTTGTTACCATCTGCGGTGTGATTGATTCGATTGATGAGCGTCCCACACGACGCTTCCGGAGCATCGTTCAAGTGGGGCTAAAGGATCGCACAGGAACGTTGTATGGCACCTGGTTTAATCAGCCATGGATGGGGGAACGATTTCGGCGGGGACAGAAAGCGCTTTTCACTGGCAAAGCGCAGCTGCGTCCGTACCCCTGTATCTCCCATCCTACCGTTGAGTTGCTCCCCGATGACTTCACTCCTGACGAGTACGAAGGCACGCTCACGCCAATCTATCGTTTGACAGAGGAACTGAGCGGGCGGGTTATGCGCCAAACAATCCACTCTGCGTTAGAGGTGGCGCTTCCACTCCTCGAAGAGTACCTTCCAGAAAAGGTACAACAGCAGTACAACCTCATGCCTCTTCCTCGAGCATACCGGGTGATTCACGCGTACGAGTGCACAGCCATAGATTTGACACCTGAGCAGTTACAACAAGCCCGGCGGCGGCTGGTGCTGGACGAATTTTTTGTCATTGCCATGGGTCTTTTGCTGAAGCGGCTGCGTACTGAGCAGATGCCTTACACTGTGCGTCATCGCCCTCCCGGGCAGCTAGTACGTGCACTGCTCAAACAACTGCCGTTTGAGCTTACTTCCGCACAAAAACGAGTACTGCACGAAATCAAGAACGATCTGTTGGCGCCAGTTCCCATGAATCGTCTCTTACAGGGAGACGTTGGGAGTGGTAAAACGATCGTCGCTGTGCTTGCCGCACTGATGGCGATTGAGGGTGGGTACCAAGTCGCACTCATGGTGCCCACGGAGGTACTCGCTGTGCAACACTACCAGACGATTACGCAGCTCACAAAGGAATTACCTGTGGCCGTGCGGCTGCTCACTGGCAGCACCCGTCGCAAGGAACGTGCGGAAATCGTTGGAGAGATTAGCAGCGGGAAGCCAATGCTCGTGATCGGGACACATGCGTTGATTCAGAAGGAAGTGCGTTTCCCTCGTCTGGGGTTGGCGATCATAGACGAGCAGCACAAATTTGGCGTGATGCAACGGAATCGTTTACGTGATCAGGCGGAGCAACCCGACGTCTTGGTAATGACGGCAACGCCCATACCGCGTAGCTTGGCGCTCACTGTGTATGGCGACTTATCAGTGTCACGCATTGACGAGCTTCCTTCTGGGCGAAAGCCCATCAAGACGTACGTCGTACGGCCAGATCGACTTCCACGCGTTTGGGAATTCGTGCGAAAGCAGGTCCATGCCGGGCATCAAGCATATGTTGTGTATCCACTCATTGACGAATCGGACACACTCCCACTAAAACCAGCGGTGGCCATGTACGAACACTTGCGTAGGGAGGTGTTCCCAGATCTCCGTGTTGGGTTGGTTCATGGGCGAATGCCGGCAGAGGAGCGCGACCGTACGATGTCTGCCTTCAAGCAGGGCGTAATTAATGTATTGATAGCAACGGCAGTTATTGAAGTGGGTATCGATGTGCCGAACGCGACCGTGATGGTAGTCGAAGACGCGCACCGATTCGGCCTAGCGCAGCTACACCAACTGCGTGGGCGCGTTGGCCGCGGTGGTGCCACGGCGTACTGCATTCTTGTAGATAACAGCCCGGACGACGAAGCCGGACAAAAAGAAGGGGACACAGTTCAACCACGCCAGCCCGAGCTGCTCGAAAGCACACGAAGCTCACGTCTGGCTGTCATGGCAGAAACGAATGACGGTTTTCGTATCGCAGAAGAGGATCTGAAATTGCGTGGTCCGGGTGAGTTTTTTGGTTTGGAACAGACGGGTCTGCCAAGCTTACGCATTGCAGACCTCGTGCGTGACGAGGAAGAACTGCGCCTGGCGCGTCACATTGCAGAAACGTTGCTTGCGCATCGTGACAAGCTAAAACCTGAGACGCGGGAACGCATCCGTGAGCGACTGCGACGCACCTTTGGTGCCACAATTCGCGGAGTGGATGCAGGGTGATAGGCGACGGTATCGGACAAGTGAAGAAAGCGCAAAGGATGCTTTTCTCACTGTGAAGTCTGGGAACACTGCCCTCTATGGCCGTGAGCGGAATGACAGGCAGGTACACGTGAGTGACGTAATGAAGCAGGATGTGGGCCTGACAAGAGTACGAAAGGTAAGAATGCATCTCGAAGAACATGAGCGAGTTCTGCAGACAACTACGGGTTCAGCTACAGGACAGGTGGCGGTGTCACGCGAGGAACTCACGAAGCAGTGCGTGGTGCGTTCGCACCATGAACAGGTCGTGGGCGTGTGAGAAACAGGCAGGAAGGTAACAGCGGGAACGTATTGAAGATGTGCAGCAACCTTTGCAGTAAAGGATTTCTTGGTCTGGTAGCGTAGCGAGGGAGCGACTCCCATGCTCGCAACAAACGTCTTTAGATCAGGATGACAGCGTGAAAGGACAAACGTGAGATTGTCTGGGGACTGAGACAGAATCATTAACGGACTGACGCAAGGACGCATAGCTAATGTTGCAGGGAAGTGTACCGGCGAACAAATCGTAGGTTAGGTTTCTGTCCAAGTTATTGATGAGTGAATTGGCAGGGCGTTGCAGACACTGGATCGAAGCTCGAGCTTCGAGGTTTGGATAAAGAGGGCATACGCAAGTGGTGTCGATGTGTTCGAGCAGTTGAGGGAATATCTAGTTGGGACGAGATGGCGAGAATGACTTTTTATGCTGACAACATCTCGGGTTATTGGCTATGTAACGGCAAAAATCAATGCTCTCTCGAAAATGTCAGAATAGCAGAGTTTATTCCGTTTTGCAAGTCGTCTCTTCTCGGCCTCTTCAAAGATAGAGGGAAAGTGGGGCCGCTTCAGATCGCTAATTGGGCGGCAGGTGTGGTCTGGGGACGAAGGAGCGGCGTAAGTGCAGGATCAGTGCGTGAAGAGTAAGCTCAGAGGAATTTCCGGGCGGCCTGGCGAGAGAGTTTGGACATATCGTGGAGAGTGAAGAAGTCAATGCACTTGAAGTCTTTGTCGAGGGCTGGCTCGCCGCAAATGACAGCTCCGGCACGAAGGTAGGAGGAGAGGAGGGGTGGGACAAGTTTATGAGCGTATTCTTCGACGGTGCGTACATCGAGATTTTCAATCAATTTGATGTAGAGAGGGAGGGCCCGCATACGGTAAGGCTCGAGGGGTGTGACGCGGCAGGAGGGGTCGGAGGGGTAGTGGGACATAAGGTAGTGATAAATGACAGCAGCTTCCAAAGGGTCAGTGGTTTTGACGCTGGAGCAGCCGAACATGAAGCTGGTATTGGTTGCTTTAACGTATTCGCTCAGGCCACGCCAAAGGAGGGTGAGGATGACGCCCTTGCGATAATCCTTGTGGACACACGCGCGACCGAGCTCGAGCTTGACGCCGGGGAGGGCTGTAATAGCATCGATGGCGAACTCAGTTGCGGAGTAGAAGTGGTCATTGAAAGTGGAGCAATTAAGGCGGTAGGTACCGACGCAGGTGTTAGATTTTTTCTCGAGAATCATGAGATGATCACAGATGGCGTCGAACTCATCCATGTCGATGGCAAAGAAGCGGCGTTTCTCAAGGAATTCTTTGTAGAAAACACGGTAGCGAAGGCGTAAGATTTTGTCGAGTTCTGCAGGAGTCTCGACGGTTTTGAGAACGAAGTTTTTGAGTTCGATATAGACGGGGACTTTACAGCGGAAGGCGCGGAGACGGAAGCGGTAGGGGAGGACGAGTCCAGTGCTGGCGCGCACGACGGAGCGAAGGACGCTCTGTTTTTGAGGGGGGTGGGTGACAGGGCGGCGGAAGAATTGGAGGGGGACGCGGAGGAGGCGTCGGCGAATGCGCGCGACGCGGGCGCGCGTTGAAAGGTGAGGAGGCGCAGATGGCGGCGAGTCCGGGGGCATGGGAAGCCTTTCCTCCGGGCAAGCTAGCGCCGGGAGAGACGCTTGATTAGCTGGCCAGCCGGGGTGACCAGGTCGACGACAAGTGGCATTTGGCCGTAGGCGTGGGTGGCACAGCTAAGGCACGGGTCATAGCAGCGAATGCCGGCCTCGATGCGATTGAGGATGCCTTCGGTGATTTCATGGCCGGGCTTGATGAACTCACGCGCGATGGTTTCGACGGCTTTATTCATCCCGATGTTATTTTGGGTCGTAGCGACGATAAGGTTAACTTTGGTAAGTAAGCCGTCGGGGTTAATTTTGTAGTGGTGGATGAGAGTACCGCGGGGGGCTTCAATGATACCGATGCCTTCAGTGCGCAGCTCACCGCGGTGAACGAGGTCGTCGTTTTCGAGGTCGTCGTCCTCAAGGAGGTTTTGGATGACCTCAGCAGCGTGGAGCATTTCTACTAGGCGTGCAATGTGGTAGAAAAGGGAGCCTTTGACGGGTCGGCCGCTGGCGAGACGTTTAAAGAAGTCGAAATATTTTTGCGCTCGCGGGGTGCCAATACTGTCAGCGACGTTGAAGCGTGCGAGCGGGCCGACACGGTAGCATCCGTCAGGGTAGCCGAGTTTGCGGAAGAAGGGGAATTTCATATAGGACCAGTCCTCGACGGCTTCGGCGATTTCAGAGAGATAGTTTTCGTAGGGGAGCTGGTCGAAGACGATGCGACCCTGAGCATCGATACCGCGAAGTTTACCGTGGTACAGTTGCAATTCACCTTTTTCGTCGACGGTACCCATATAGGGGGTGTCAAACGAGGCAAAGGAAGCGAAGAGCTCCTTGTTTTTGTTGTAGAAGTCGAGACAGAGATTGACACTTTCTTCGGCCCATTCGACGATGGTGGGGATTTCGGCGCGAAGGCGTGAACGGTCTGTAGATTTAATTGGGGCGTTCATGCCCCCGGGGATGGCACCAGTAGGATGGATTTTCTTACCACCGGTGGCTTTGATGACCTCCTGACCGTACTTGCGCATTTTAATGGCCTTGAGGGTGGTCTGCGGGTCGACGGAGACTAAGCCAACGAGATTGCGAATTGTGGGGTCGGCGTCGAAGCCGAGGAGGAAGTCAGCGGCGCAAAGGTGGAAGAAGTGGAGGGCATGAGATTGGAGGACTTGGCCGTAGTGCATGAGGCGGCGGAGGAGATCAGCGGGGCGGGGGACATTGGCACTGACGAGCATGTCACATGTTTTCGCGGCGGCGAGGTGGTGGCTAACGGGACATATGCCGCACATTCGTTCGGACATGACGGGCATTTCCCAAAAAGGACGGCCCTGGACGAACTTTTCGAAACCGCGGAATTCAATAATATGGAGGCGAGCCTGTTCAACTTTACCAGCGTCGTTGATGACTAGCGTGACTTTGCCATGACCTTCGACACGGGTGACAGGATTGATTTCAATTTTGCGAGGCATAGGGTACGTGGAACGCGTGAACGTTCGCGGTGGTTAGGGTAACCTATTCTGAGATTAGTGTACCATAAAGTGCAATTGAAGTCAACTTAATCAAACTTAAACAAGGTGTAGGGGATCTGCTCGGGCGGGGGAACACGTCCGGCGAGCAATTCCGTCAGGACAAACCAGATAACATCGGCGTCGGGTGGACAGCCCGGGATGCAGTAGTCGGTTTTGACTACGTGGGGCACGGGAAGGACTTTCGGGAGGAGTTTTGGCAGATCGGGGCCGTTGGGAATCTTACCATTGACGGTGGAGTCGGTATTAAGAAACGCTTCTTCAAGACATTCTTGGAGCGAGAACATATTGCGCATAGCGGGGAGGTTGCCAAACACGGCGCAGTCGCCAAGGGCGATAAGGAATTCCGCTTTTTCGCGATACAGGTGGAGTGTTTCCACGTTTTCCTCGTTACAGACGGCGCCCTCGATGAGGGCGATTTTGACCTCGGGTGGCTTTTTGATATCCGTGATGGGGCTTGCCGTGATATCGACGAGCTTGACCAGGTCAAGGATTCGCTCATCAATATCGAGGAGGGACATATGGCAACCAGCGCAGCCGCCGAGCCAGCAGGTGGCGATTTTAGGTTTTGAAGAAGGCGTGACAGACATAGCGGGTGTAAGTGCAGTGTTAGGAAGATGGATCGCAAGAGGTGTTCATGAATTTTGCCTCGACTGCATGCGTCGTGATTTTTTTTGCACTGTGCGACGAGGTGGGGAGGGGCGTGCAGAGTGTGAAGGGGGTGAAGCAGCGGCCGTTTGCGCAGCGGGAGTTTGCGTTGGTGATGGCGACGGTGTGGGTGAGGGTGAGGGTGTGGGTGCAGGCGTAGGAGGCTGGGTAGTCGGAGCAGCGGAGGGTGGAGTCGTTGGTGGCCGCTTAGGCGTTGGTAAATACGAGATCGGGGTGGTATCGTACAGGCGCTCACCGTAGCGGACACTATAGGCGAGTTCGCGTTTGCACAGGGAGCCGGTGGGACACACTTGAATAGCCGCGTCGATCACGGTGGTGTCTGTGTCGCCAAGTCTTCCGTCGATATTGACGGTGATATCTGATTCGATGCCGCGGCCTTTGATAGCGAAGATGCCTTTTTTGTCGACTTCTGCGCTCGCGCGGACGCAGCGGCCGCAGAGGATGCAGCGGTTGGGGTCATGAATGACGTCTGAGTGGGATGCGTCCACGTCCTTTTTGGGCCAGAGGAAGGGGAAGCGGACGTAGCTCATGCCGAGGCGGTAAGCGAGGGCTTGGAGCTCGCAGTTGCCGCTTTTTTCACAGTAGGGGCACTGATGATTGCGTTCTGAGAAGATGAGTTCAAGGTTCATTCGACGGAGGGCAACAATTTCAGGCGTTTTGGTATGGACGACCATGTCGTCGGTGGCAGGGGTGGTGCACGCAGAATTGAAGTTCTGTCGGCCGGTGCCCTCGATTTCCACGACGCACATGCGGCAGGCACCGGAATTGGAGAGCAAGGGATGATGACAGAGGGTGGGGATGTAGATATTTGCACGTTTGGCGGCATCGAGGATTGTGTCACCCTCGTAAGCCGAGACACGGACACCGTCGATCGTGAGGAGGATTGTTTTCATAGGAGGACGCTAGACATGAGCGATAGCATGAGAGGTTAGCGGATAGGGGCGATAGAAGCACGGTCGCAGTGGAGGCAATGGCGGGCCTCTTCCATAACCTGATCGCGGCTTAGGCCGCGTTCCACTTCGTTAAAGTTACCGGCACGTTCTTCGACTGGGAGGACATACTGTTCGAACTGCTTGCGCGTCTCGACGTAGTCGTGTTCGTCGTAGGTAGTGACGGGAATAAGGGTGGTGCGTGGCTTCCAGAGGATGCCATCGCCACCGAGGAAGCGATCGACGGCGGCGGCAACGCGCTGACCGTCGCCGATCGCGTCAGCGACCATGGCGGGACCCGTGGTATCATCGCCGGCCGCGAAGACACCGGGGACGTTGGTCATACGGGTACGCTCGTCGACGAGGAAGGTGCGATATTTGGGGTCAACGAGGATATTCTTTTCCACTTCAGCGAAGTGCGATTCGGGCTCTTGACCAAGGGCGGGAATGACCATGTCAACGGGGATTTCAAATTCTGACCCCTCGATGATGGAGGTTTTCCGGCGGCCTGTATCGTCGTAGGCACCGAGGCGCATACGGGCGCATTTGAGGGCGACGACATGGCCGTCCACACCGATGGCTTCGAGGGGAGTAACTAGGAAGGTGAACTTGACACCTTCGTTGATAGCTTCTTCGATTTCTTCCTTCAAGGCGGGCATATCCTCTTTGAGGCGGCGGTAGAGGACCTCGACGGACTTTGCGCCGAGGCGGAGAGCTGTGCGGGCGGCATCCATGGCGGTATTGCCGCCGCCGACGACGACGACGCGCTTTCCTCTGACCATCATGGGATAGCCGATATTAAAGTCGCGGAGGAAGTCCATGCCACCGACGACACCGGCGAGATGTTCGCCTTTGACACCGAGTTTATAGCTGACGTGGGCGCCGATGGCGAGGCAGATGGCTTTGTAGCCGAGGGCGAAGATTTGATCAATCGTGATGTTTTTGCCGACTTTGACGCCATAGACGATGCGGACGCCCATATCCGTGATCATTTTGACTTCTTGGTCGATGACCTCGCGAGGGAGGCGGTAGGCTGGTATGCCGAAGCGGAGGGTACCGCCAGGGTAGGGGAGAGCCTCGAACATGACGACCTCGTAGCCTTTTTTCGCGAGGAAGTAGGCGATGGTGAGGCCGGCGGGGCCGGTGCCGACGATAGCGACTTTATCTTTGGTTGGTTTGATGCGTTCAATGGGGAGCTCTTTTTCGTAGAGGGAGATGTAGCGTTTAATTGCGCGGATGTCGATGGCACGATCAGTTTGGCCACGGCGACACTTGGTCATGCAGGGGTGGTGGCAGACGCGGCCACAGATGGCGGGGAGCGGGTTCCGCTCACGGTGGAGGAGGAGGGCGTCGATGAAACGGCCTTCGGCGGCGAGCTGGACGTAGCCAGCTGCGTCGACATTGCAGGGGCAGGCGTTTTCGCAGGGGGCGGTGAACAGTGCGGTACAAACGCCAGCTTTGCAGCGTTTGTCGATAATGTGCTCCTCGTATTCTTTACGGAAGTAGCGTAGGGTGGAGAGGACGGGGTTAGGAGCAGACTGGCCGAGGCCGCAAAGGCTCATGCGTTGCATCATTTTGCCGAGCTCGAGCATGCGGTCAATGTCTTCGGGCTGACCTTGGCCTTTGGTGATGCGATCGAGGATATCATAGAGTTGTTTAGTACCGACGCGGCAGGGGGGGCATTTGCCGCAGGACTCGCTGACGCAGAATTCCATAAAGAACTTGGCGACATCCACCATGCAGGTATCTTCGTCCATGACGATGAGGCCGCCGGAGCCCATCATGGAGCCGATTTCCTTGAGGGTTTCGTACTCCATGGAGATATCGAGGAACTGTTTTGGGATACAGCCACCGGAGGGGCCGCCTGTTTGGGCGGCTTTGAATTGTTTTCCATCGGGGATTCCGCCACCGATATCGAAGATAATTTGGCGCAGGGTGGTGCCCATGGGAACTTCGACGATGCCGGTGTTGCGGACACGACCGGCGAGGGCGAAGACTTTGGTACCTTTGCTGCGCTCAGTACCGATGGAAGCGAACCAGGCGCCGCCGTTACGGATGATGGGGGGTATACACGCGAAGGTTTCGACGTTATTAATGAGGGTGGGCATACCCCAGAGGCCTTTGATAGCAGGGAAGGGGGGCTTCGGAGAGGGCTGGCCGCGCTTACCTTCGATGGAGTGGAGGAGGGCCGTTTCTTCGCCGCAGACAAAGGCGCCAGCGCCGATACGGAGTTCGATGTCGAAGTTGAAGGGGGTTTCGAAGATATTTTTTCCGAGGAGGCCGTATTGGCGGGCGGCGGCGATACCCTTTTCGATCATTTCGATGGCGAGGGGATATTCGGCGCGGCAGTAGATGATGCCGTGTTCGGCGCCGACGGCGTAGCCCGCGATAGCCATGGCTTCGAGGACGCGATGGGGGTCACCTTCGAGGACGTTGCGGTCCATGAAGGCACCTGGGTCGCCTTCGTCGGCGTTACAGACGACATATTTGCGTTCACCTTCTGCGCGGGCGACGAAATCCCACTTGACGCCGGTAGGGAAGCCGCCACCGCCACGGCCGCGCAGGCCACTGATTTTGACTTCGTGAATGACCTCCTGGGGGGTCATTTCAGTGAGGACCTTGGCGAGGGCGGAGTAGCCGTCGCGGCCGATGTAGTCTTCGATGCTGGCGGGGTTAATGATGCCGGCATTTTCCATGACAATGCGCAATTCCTGGCCCTTGAAGAAGTTGGTTTTGCGCATGTTGGCGATGACGTCTTTCGCGTCGAGCGACTCGTCCATGAGGCGGCGGACGGGGCGGCCTTTGAGGAAATGTTCTTCGATAATTTCATGGACATCGCGTGGGTGGACTTTGACGTACATGACGTCGTCGGGATAGACGATCATCACGGGTGCCTGCTTACAATAGCCGACGCAGTCGGAGGTGAGGATACGGACTTCGTCGTCGAGGCCGAATTCCCCGAGGCGGGCGCGAAGTGCGGATTCGACGGCAGAAGCGCCTTTTTTCTCACACACGGCGCCGGTACAGATCAGAACACGCAAACGTGCAGTGGGCATATTTCTGTGGACTCAGAGAAGAGTTAAGGGAAGGAGACGCACAGGACACATCAAGCGGTAGTGGGTGTATTGCCGACATCACCTGGGACAACGACGCGATGGGAAGCGAGAATCTGTCCTCGGACGATGTGAGTTTCAAGTAGTTCACGAATCATATCTGGTTTTAAGTTACCGTAGACGACCTTTTCATTGCCGTGATAGATAGCGCACATCGGCTCGATATCATCGAGGCCGAAGCTGCCGGATTGGGTGACGATGACATTGAGGCCGAGGTTCTGGACTTCCTCCATAATTTTTTTGAGGATCTCGCGGGCACCGTAAAGGATGCCACTGGTACCCATGCTGACGACGATTTTCCATTCAGGTTCTTGGGCTTGGCGAGCACGCTGCTCGAGTGCGGCAGCAGCACGTTCACGGATTTTGCGTAATTCATCAAGGGTCATGAGAGTGCAGCGAAGGCATGGAGGGTTAGAGACAGCATCGGGTTAGGATGCAGAAAGTTGTTCACGGAACCAGGTAGTCATATCGGCAGACTGCCAGAGGGCATCGGCATGGGGTCCAAGGGCGCGGCGGACAGGGAGGGTATCGAAGGTGACGCAGCGTTGGTTGCGACGGTGAGCGCAATAGAAGCGGACGTGAGGGTTTGCTTGAATGAGGGCACGAAGGGTTTCATTCCAGTCACCGAGGGGGGGCTGGTCAACGTTGTCGAGGGGGTACCAGCCGGTGATGACTGTGCCACAACCGGGGCGGGATTTAATTTTGAAGCCACCGCCGCAACTTTCGACCAGCTGACGGAAGAAGGGGAGGCCGAGGCCAATGGACTTGCGGCGAGAAGTTTTGGTCGTCATGAATGGGTCCAAGGCGCGTGTGAGTGTGTGAGGGGCCATACCGCAACCGTTGTCGGCGATGGTGAGGGTGAGGCGATTGCGGGTGAAATCTTCGTCGAGCCAAATTTTGATGTAGGTGGCGCCGGCGGTGAGGGCGTTTTGAACGAGGTCGAGCATGAAAAGCGCGAGCTCATACATGGGGTAGGCTAGGCAGATGTGCGCTGATGCTCGGCCGCAAGTGCGCGGTAGTGATTAATGACGGCGCGCACTTTCGCCGGTGAAATGAGACGGTCATAGACCTTGTCATTGACCATCATCGCGGGTGCGAGGCCGCAGGCGCCGATACACCGAACCGCCTCGACACTGAACATGCGGTCTTCAGACACTTCGTCGAGGCCGATACCGAGTTCGGCTTTCAATTGGTCGACGATCATCGGGCCACCGCGGATGTAGCAGGCCGTGCCGAGGCAGACCTTAAACTGGAAGAGGCCTTTTGGTTTTAGGTGAAAGAGATGATAAAAGGTAGCGACCCCATAAACTTCACTGACAGGGTGGCCGAGTTTGTTAGCGACATATTCGAGGACTTCGCGTGGGAGGTACCCAAAGATTTTCTGGGCGCCGTGGAGGGTTTGGATGATAGGGCCTGGGAGATGTTTGTTTTGCTCGATGACTTCATCGAGTTGGCGATAGAGCTCGGCGCAATCTTTGCATTTCATACGATGCCGGAGGTGAGGCATTATGCACATGTAACAAATACAGGGGTTATTCTACACAAAGGGACAGGCAAAGTCAATGAGGGTGATGGGCCAGTTTGAGGGGGGGGGAATGGGTGAAGAGGCTGTGGTGGAGGGGCAGACGTCACCCTCGTAGTCCTTCGAGGAGGATCTTGAGACCGATGAGGATCAGCATGAGGCCACCTACGATTTCGAGTTTGTTTTCGAAGAGGTGGCCGATGGATTTGCCGAGGTAGACGCCGGCGAGGGAGAGGGCGAAGGTGACACAGCCGATGATGAGGGCGGGGAGGATGATACCTATGTTGAGGAGGGAGAGGCTCATTCCGACTGCGAGGGCGTCGAGGCTAGTGGCGACAGAGAGCATGAGGAGGGTGTAAAAGCTCTGCGGGGGGGTAGGAGGAAGAACGTCGAGTTCATCGGCACCGGGCCAGACATCGCGCGTGGGGCGGGGAGGGGAGGAGTTTTCAGCGGCTTTGAGGACGCGGGCTTCGTAGATCATTTTAGCGCCAATTGCGGTGAGGAGCGCGAAGGCGACCCAATGGTCGACTGAAGCGATGTAATCACGCAAGCCGAGCCCAGCCAGCCAGCCGATGAGGGGCATGCCGGCTTGAAAGGCGCCGAAGAAGAGCGCCATGCGCAAGGCGTAGCGTGTCCGCATCGTACGCGCCGCACAACCACTGGAGACAGCGACAGCGAAGGCGTCCATGGCTAGTCCGAGAGCGATGAAGAAGACGGTGATAGACATGTGAATATTGTAGTTGTTTGGAAGAAGTTGTGCAAGTGTATGTACCCTTCTTCGGGCACTCTTGGAGAAGTCCACGACATTGATGGTAGCGTAACCGCGGGGAAGCGTAGCTACGAGACGGTTAGTCAAAGAGTGTGACGTTGAAACGTGGGTGGTGTGCGGGTGAGAAGTAGGTCGTCATTATATTGACTTGGATACTTTAGTTTGCTACACTTTGGGCTGCTTAAACGTGTAACCGTTTTGCGCACGAGGCGCCATGATCAGCAGCACGATAAAAGAAGGAATGGAGCGTGCCCCGCATCGGAGCTTGTTACGGGCCTGCGGTGTTCATCCGAGTGAATTTGACAAGCCGTTTATAGCGGTGTGCAACGCCTTTACGGAAATCATTCCTGGGCATGTACATTTGAACCGTGTAGCCGAGATTGTCAAGCAAGCGATCCGGGAGGCTGGGGGAGTGCCGTTTGAATTTAACGTGATTGGGATTTGCGATGGGATTGCGATGGGGCATAGCGGAATGAAGTATTCGCTTGCGAGCCGTGAGTTGATTGCGGACAGTGTGGAGACAATGCTACGCGCGCACTGTTTTGACGGGGTGTACTGCATTCCGAACTGTGACAAGATAGTGCCGGGGATGTTGATGGGGATCTTGCGCTGCGACATACCTGCGATCGTAGTGAGCGGGGGTCCGATGGCGGCGGGGCGCACGCCGGATGGGGAGACGGTGGACTTGATTAGTGTTTTCGAGGGGGTTGGCGCATGCAAGGCGGGGAGGATCAGCGCGGGAAAGTTACAGGAACTTGAGGAATGGGCGTGTCCGGGGCCGGGCTCGTGCTCAGGGATGTTTACAGCCAACTCGATGAACTGCTTATGTGAAGCGTTGGGGATTGCGCCGCCTGGGAACGGAACAATCCTTGCGACCGACCCGCGGCGGATCGAGCTTTGGCGAAGTGGAGCATTCATGTTACTGGAGCTGGTGCGCAAGAACATCCGGCCGCGAGACATTGTGACTGCGGAGGCGCTGGAGAATGCGCTGATACTGGACATGGCGATGGGTGGTTCGACGAACACGATATTGCATACCCTGGCAATTGCTCACACGGCGGAGATTCCGTTTAATTTGGGTCGGATTAATGAATTAGCCCAGCGGACACCGACCATTTGCAAGGTAAGCCCGTCGTCGCACTATCATATTGAAGACGTGGATCGTGCGGGGGGAGTGACCTCGATTCTCCACGAGCTAAGTCGGATTGAAAACTTGCTGCATTTCAACTGCTTATCCGTCAATGGCAAGACATTAGGAGAAAACATTTGGGGGAAATCCTCGCAGGATACTGCGTGCATACGCCGGGTAGAGAACGCGTACAGTCCGCGTGGCGGTTTGGCAATTTTGTATGGCAACCTTGCGCCCGAGGGGGCGGTCGTGAAGACGGCGGGGGTAGCACCTGGGATGCGAAGACATCGCGGTCCGGCGGTGATTTTTGATTCGCAAGAGGAGGCGTGTGAGGGGATACTCGCGGGGCGAGTGAAGGCAGGCGACGTGGTTGTGATACGATACGAGGGTCCGCGTGGGGGGCCGGGCATGCAAGAGATGCTGGCGCCGACGTCGTACATCATGGGGTGTGGCCTTGGGGAGAGTGTGGCGTTGTTGACGGACGGACGTTTTTCTGGGGGCACACGCGGGGCGTGTGTCGGGCACATTTCACCTGAAGCGGCGGTGGGGGGGCCGCTCGCTTTGGTGCGCGACGGCGACATGATAGTGATTGATCTTGATGCGCAGCAGCTGAATGTGGAGCTAGATGAAGGCGAGCTTGCGCGGCGGAGAGCTGTATGGACGCCGCCGCCAAAGCGTCTTGATTACGGGTGGATGGCGCGCTATCAGCGACTGGCGACGAGTGCGAACACGGGCGCCGTGCTTATGCCGCCGCGAGAGTAGCGATGGCGGGCGAGCTCACGTGTGGGATCATCGGTTGCGGTGTCATTGCGCCCGCGCACATTCAGGGCTACCAAGCGATACCGGGGGTACGGGTAACTTGGGCGTGCGACTTAATAGAAGAGAAGGCCAGGCAGCGGGCAGCGGAATATGGGATTGCGCATGTGACGAGAGATTATCGCGAGGTGCTGGGAAATGTGGATTGCATATCGGTGTGCACTGATCATGGGAGTCATGCGAAGATCACGGCAGACGCGTTGAGGGCGGGGACGCATGTGTTGTGCGAAAAGGCGTTAGCGGCGACGCCAGCGGGCCTGCGGATGATGTTTGAGGCGCATGCGAGATATCCATATCCGATTTTTGCGGCGGTATTTCAACATCGCTTCGATGCAGAGATACGCTATTTGAAGGAATTGGTGAACGAGGGGGCATTTGGCACGATTTTAACGGCGGGGATGCAAATGCGATGTTTGCGGACGGAGGAGTACTATCGAGCGGATAAATGGCGAGGGACATGGGACAAAGAGGGCGGGGCGGTATTGATCAATCAAGCCATACACTTTATTGATGCGCTCGCATGGATCATGGGTGGGATTGAGGCGGTGCAGGGGACGTATACGAATTTAACGCATAATGGTGTAATTGAGGCCGAAGACACTGCGGTGGCGATGGTTCGGTTTCGCTGTGGAGCTCTTGGGACGATCGAAGCTACGTGTTCAAGCAACATAGATTGGGAGCCGACGATAGCGATTCATGGCTCGCGAGGTGCGGTAGAGTTACGGCACGGGAAGCCGACCAAAATTGAGTTTGAAAATGAGGAAGTAGCGGCGCGCGTGCGTGATGGATTTGCCGCGTGTGCCGTGCCGAGTTCGGTGCGTTCGGCGATTCGGTCGTACTATGGAGAAGGTCATTCTGCGCAGATTGCCGACTTTGTGGACGCTGTGCGACATCATCGTGAACCATTTGTGACTGCGCGCTCCGCGCGGCACGCCGTGGAAGTTGTGTTTGGGATTTACGAGTCACATCGAACGCGCAAGTGGGTAGAGATCACTTCAGCGGTTTAAAGTACAGGCGTGAAGCTTCTTTTCCTTGGAGGCACGGGGGTCATTAGCGAGGCCGTGTCACAGCTTGCGGCGGAGCGCGGACATGATGTGACTCTGGTGAATCGTGGGTTGACCGTGCCCTCACTGACCCAGCGGGCACGCGTTATTCGCTGTGACGTCAGGGACGTACGTGCTCTTGCTACAGCGCTGGCGGGCCACATGTTTGATGTTGTAGTAGATTGGATTGCCTACGTACCTGAGCATGTGCAAACTGACCTGCGACTGTTTCGGGGCAAGACAGGCCAGTATGTTTTTATCAGCTCTGCAACCGTGTACGAAAAACCCCCGCGTTCTTATCGCATTACTGAAGAGACACCTCGTGGAAATCCGTATTCAGTCTACGCGCAAAATAAAATTGCTTGCGAAGATCTGTTGTTCGAGGCGTGGGAGCGTGAGGGCTTTCCGATGACGATTGTGCGGCCATCGTACACGTATGGTAACACAAAAATACCTTCTGACATAGGTGTGACAGATTACACTTTGGTGGATCGGATGAAGCGGGGCAAACCGGTGATTGTACACGGGGACGGGCAATCGCTGTGGACACTCACGCACAACAGTGATTTTGCTGTGGCGTTATTGGGTCTTTGCGGGCAGACGCGTGCACTGGGGGAAGCGTTTCACATTACGTCTGAAGAGGTATTGACCTGGGACCAGATTTATCAGGCGATTGGAGCTGCGGCGGGGGTAACGCCGCAACTCGTCCATGTGCCTGTAGAGCTCATCGAAGCGTACGATCCGGGGAAGACAGCGGGACTGCGGGGCGACAAGATGTACAGCATGGTGTTCGATAATAGCAAGGTGAAACGGTTGGTGCCTGAGTTTGTGGCCCGTGTGCCATTTGCGGAAGGGGTACGGCGCGCGGTAGCCTGGTTTGAAGCAGATGCGGCGCGGCAGCGAGTGAACGACGAAGCGAATGTTTTAATTGATCGTATTATAGCGGGGATGGAGCGTGCGCTTCCGGCGAGAGGCACGGTGAGGTCATGAATCTGGCACGCAAGGATAGGTGTGATCTGCCATGGTGGGACATCCGGGCTTATGACTATGAACTACCCCGGGAACTCGTCGCGCAGAAGCCTGCTGCCGAGCGTGATGCCAGCCGACTGCTGGTGTATTCGTGTTCTACGCGGACGATCCGGCACCACATTTTTCGCGATTTGCCGCAGCTCTTGCGGCCTGATGACGTGCTTGTTGTGAACGATTGTCGCGTCATCCCGGCGCGGCTTTATGTGCGACGGGTGGACACGGGGAGAGAGATTGAACTGTTGCTCTGCGAACGACTGGCAGGAACGCGGTGGGCGGCGTGCGTACGGCCCGGGCGGGGTACACGGGTGGGAACGCGGCTGGAAGTTGGGGGTGTAAGTGTAGTTGTGCAAGCTGTGCGTGAAGATGGGCTGCGAGAGATCGAGTTTGAATGCACGGAGAGCGGGGTGGAAGCGTTACTTGAGCAGTACGGACGGACGCCGCTTCCGCCGTACGTCAAGAGAGATGGGGAGATTACAACGGCTGAGGATCGTGAGCGGTATCAGACAGTATATGCGGCGCGTGGTATGGCGGTGGCGGCTCCGACAGCGGGTTTGCATTTTACGCCAGGGCTTATGAAGGAGCTGGAGGCGCGAGGGTGTGAGATTTTAGCTGTTACGCTTGAGGTTGGTCTTGGTACCTTTCAGCCGGTGAAAGGGACTGACGCGCGCGAGCATCGTCTGCATGCGGAACACGCGGTGGTGACGCCAGCGGTTGCGGCTCGACTGAACGCGGCGCGACGTGAAGGGAGACGCATAGTTGCGGTGGGCACAACGGTCGTGCGCACATTAGAGAGCAGTCTGGATACGGAGGGGAAGTTCGGCGCGTTTGATGGTGCGACGAGATTGTTCATTCATCCACCGTATCAGATTCGGGCTGTGGACGCATTAATTACGAATTTTCACTTACCGCGCTCGACGCTACTGATGTTGCTTGCGGCGTTTATCGGGCCGGTGTGGCGAGAGCTTTATGCGGAAGCGATTCGGCGGGGGTATCGGTTTTATTCGTACGGGGACGCGATGTTAGTGGAGAAGTGAGTGGGGGCGCCGGGTGACTGAGTGTGGGGGCGTGGGGTGAAGCTGTTGGTTGAGGGCTGAGCGGGCGAGCTGGTCTGCGCGCAGGTTGTAGGGGACCTGGGCGTGAGCGGGGACTTTGACGAACTCCACCGAGGCGAATTGCTGGAGGAGGCGTTTGATTTGGGCAATAAGAGCGAGGTTTTCGCGTGGTTTCCAGGAGGGGTTGTTGAGGACACCGTAGGCGTAGGCGCTATCGGTGTAAATTTTGACAGGGATGGAACGACGTTTGATGCGCTGGAGGGCCTCACGAATGGCAGACAACTCGGCGATATTGTTGGTGGCTTGACCGAGCGGGCGAGCTATTTCCTTGATATGGCCGTTGTACCAAAGAACAGCTGCGCAGGCAGCGGGGCCGGGATTGCCGGCGCAGGCGCCATCCGTGAAGACGTGAATGACATCAGGAGCCAGTGGGCGAGCTGTGTTGTGGGGAGCGGGCACGGAACAGCGCTAGATGGCTGAGACGCGACGCATCAACTCCTCGTCCATATCGAAGTTGGAGTAGACATCTTGCACATCATCAAGGTCTTCGATAGCTTCCAGGAGCTTGAGCATGGCGGCGGCGTCTTTTTCGTCAGTGATTTTGACGGTGGAGGCGGGGAGCATGGCGAGCTCGGCGCTGCGAGTGGGGATTTTATGGTCTTCGAGCGCTTTTTTAACTGCCTCAAATGAGTCGACGGGTGTGATGATTTCGAACGTATCCTCAGTGACCTTCATATCTTCGGCGCCGGCATCGGAGACGAGGAGCAACAAATCATCTTCGTTCGCGTGTTGTTTTTCGACGACGATGAGGCCCTTTTTTGAGAACTGCCAGGAGACGGCGCCGGTGCCAGCGAGGGAACCGCCTTTTCGTTCGAGGGTTGCGCGGACTTCGCTCGCGGCGCGGTTACGGTTGTCGGTGAGGACGCGGATGAGCAAGCCGACACCGGCAGGTCCATAGGCTTCATAGGTGATTTCTTCGTAGCTGACGCCGGGCAGTTCACCGGTGCCCTTCTTGATGGCGCGTTCGATATTGTCGGAGGGCATATTGACAGCTTTGGCGGCCTGGATGGCATTGCGCAAGCGCGGGTTCATATCTGGGTCGCCCCCGCCGAGCTTTGCAGCGATGGTGATTTCTTTTGACATGCGGCTGAAGATCTTGCCACGTTTTGCGTCAAGCGCTGCTTTTTTATGTTTAATTGTTGCCCATTTGGAATGACCACTCATAGCTTTGTTCCATGACGTTAGGTAATTTAATCTACGAGACCAACGGTGTCGAGCAGTTCCTGTAACTCCGCGCGGGAGGTAGTAGCGGTGCCCATTTTTCCGACGACGATGGCGCCGGCGATGTTAGCGAGTTGGCAGGCGTGCCAGAGGGGGGCGCCGGTAGCCACAGCAGCGGCCAAGACTGCGCAGACGGTATCGCCGGCACCGGAGACGTCGTAGACGCTGTGGGTTTTGGCAGCTGGGCGGCGGCGCACGGTGCCATCGCGCTCGCAGAGGGCGATGCCCTTGTCGCCGAGGGTGATGAGGAGGTGCTCCACTTCATGTCGTGCAAAGAAGCCTCGAGCGATTTCATTTAAGTAGGCGAGGGCGTCAGAGCTGCTACAAGCGACACCAGAGAGGATGCGAGCCTCCTCGAGATTCGGGGTTGCGATCATACCACGGTAGGTGATGTTGTGGTAGCGATTTGGGTCGACGATGACTGGTTGGCTGATGCACTTGACGTGATCGAAGAGGGTGGGGAGGATGAGACCTTTGTGGTAATCTTGGATGATGACGGCATCGCAGGCTGGGAGGGCACGCTCGAGGGCGTTGATGGCGCCGGACTTACGGACGACGTCGGGGGGGAGGATAGTATCCCAATCGACACGGACGACGTGTTGGTTACGGGCGATGATGCGAGTTTTGCGAGTAGTGCGGGTACCCGGAGCAGTGAGGAGGTAAGTGCAGTCGACATTTTGTTGTTGGAGCAAATCGCGGAGGCGTTGGCCGTCGGGGTCATCGCCGATCACGCCGATCATGATAGCGCGCGCATCGAGGGCGGCGAGGTTCATGGCAACGTTGGCGGCGGCGCCGGGCATATCGTTTTCGTGCTGGACGCGGACCACCGGTACGGGTGCTTCGGGAGAGATACGTTCGACTTCGCCCCAGACGTAATGATCCAAGACGACATCGCCGAAGACGATGACGCGCCGGCCTTTCATTTGATCAATAATTGGATGCATGCAGGCTCCTTGACACGCGCTTACAAGCGAGGTGGTGCTGAATTAGCCTTGTTCCTGCGCACGGGATTTCCGATAGTTTTCAATAACGATCTGGGCTAAGTTGCTGGGCAACTCGGCATAGTGGGAGAGGCGCATACTGAAGCTGCCGCGCCCGCCGGTGATGGAGCGGAGCTCGCCACAGAACTTAAACATTTCTGCTTGGGGGACTTCTGCTTTAATGATTTGCAGATCGCCGCGGGCGTCCATTCCGATGATGCGCCCACGCTTGGCATTCAAAATGCCGTTGATGTCACCCATGAACTGCTGAGGGCACTGAACCTCGACGTTCATGATGGGCTCAAGCAAGATTGGATTAGCTTTTTCGACTGCTTCGGCGAGGGCCATGCGACCGGCGATTTGGAAGGCGATATCTTTGGAGTCAACGGGGTGTTCCTTGCCATCGTAGAGCTCGACGACGATATCTACGACAGGACAGCCGGCGATGACACCTTCGGCCATACGGGAGCGAATGCCTTTATCGACGCTGGGGATGAAGTTGCTTGAGATGACGCCGCCGACGATTTTATCAATGAATTCGTAGCCTTTGTCGCGTTCATTGGGATAGACGCGGATGGCGACTTCGGCGAACTGGCCGGCACCGCCAGTTTGTTTTTTATGGCGATAGCGTACGTCAGCCTTACCGCGGATGGTTTCGTGGTAGGCGACTTTTGGAATGGAGGTGAGAACATCGACTTTAAATTTTTCTTTCAGTCGTTTAAAGACGACGTCCAGGTGGACGTCGCCGAGGCCGGAGACGAGGAGTTCGTGAGTTTCGGGATGCCGTTCGACAATGATGGTGGGGTCTTCCTCCCGTATGCGGTGGAGGCCTTCAGCGATTTTCTCTTCATCGCCCTGTTTAGCGGGTTGGACGGCAAGGGTCATGACAGGTGTGGGGAAGGGGATGGGGTAGAAGGTTACCTTGGCGGTGCCTAGGGCGTCGTTGACGTGGGTATTTTTGAGCTTGGCGACGGCGACGATATCGCCGGGCGTGGCGCGGTCAACGGAGATTTGATCTTTGCCTTGGATGAGGAGGAGGTCGCCCAAGCGTTCCTTATGACCGCGGGTGATGTTGAGGACGTCGGTGCCGGCGGTGATGGTACCTTGGCGGACGCGGAAGTAGGTGATTTGGCCGACGAAGGGGTCAGTGACGGTTTTGAAGACCTGAGCGGCGGCTGGGGCGGTCGGATCAGGGGAGAGGGGGTCTCCTTCAGCGGGAGTGTATACGCCGCGATCGAGGGGGGACGGCAGGGAGGCGATGATGGCGTCGAGCAATTCGGTTATGCCGATGACTTTGGTAGCGGCGCAGGCGCAGACGGGTACGAGTGTACCCTGAATGGTGGCACGGCGCAAAGCGGCCTGGAGCTCGGCGGGTTCGAGTGGTTGATCGGCGAAGTATTTTTCGAGCAAGTTTTCGTCTGTTTCGGCGACGGCCTCGATGAGGCGAGTGCGGCAGGAGGCATAGAGGTCGGGGTCTGCGCTAGCTGGATTGTTATCGAGCAAGGAGACGACGCCGGTGAAGGAGGGACCCAGGCCGACGGGGATGGTGAGCGGGACAAAGCCTTTGCCGAAGGAGTCTGTGAGGGCATCAAGGAGTTCGAGGAAGCGGGCGTTTTCTTTATCGAGTTTGTTAATGACGACGAGGCGTGGGAGAGCCATTTGGGAAGCTAATTCCCAAGTTTTTTGGGTACCGACTTCGATACCCTGGACGGCATCCACGACGAGGAGAGCGCCGTCGGCGACGCTGGTGGAAGCGACGACTTCACCGAAGAAATCGGCATAGCCGGGGGTGTCGGCGAGAAAGATGTGATGATCATGGTAGGCGAGGAAGAGGTTGGCAGTGCGGATACTGATTTGGCGCTCTTGTTCTTCGGGGCTGGAGTCTGAGACGGTATTCTTGGCGTCGACGGAGCCTAGACGGGAGATCATACCGCTGCGGAAGAGCAGTGCCTCAGCCAGGCTGGTTTTACCGCTGGCGGCGTGACCTAGCATGACCACGTTGCGCACGTTGGCAATTGGCAGATCCTTCATTCCCCGCTCCTTGGAGTTTACCGTTACGGGCTTGAGCACGAAAACATTGCTTAGACAGGTGAAAATGATAGCAAAAAGAGAAGGATTTGGCAAGACTGGGTGCAGGTGGTTGGACAGAGGCAGTTGCACTACAGACGAGAGGGGAGTGACGAGAGAGAAGGTGGGTTAGGTTGTGGGAGATGAGGGATGTAGTGTGATTGAATTGAGAATAAGCATGAGAGTGTAATCGTTTTGCGTTACTGAATGGCATGTGAATTGCAGGACGGGGCGCATACAGGTGAGAAAATAGTATAATGCGTGGTCAAAATGACCGGTAAGATACGTCGAAATGACGCAGACCAGGCATAACAGAAGAGGTGTGAAGGTATGATCAGCGTAGAGCATTTAGTGAAGCGATTTGGGGCGCGGACGGCGGTGGACGGCGTGACGTTTGAGGTAAGCGCGGGGGAGGTGTTAGGGTTTTTGGGACCGAATGGGGCGGGGAAATCAACGACGATGCGGATGTTAACGTGTTTTATTCCGCCGACGGAAGGGACGGCCAAGGTGCATGGGTACGATATCCTTGAGGAGCCGGTGCGAGTGCGGCAGCACATTGGGTACTTGCCGGAGAATGCGCCTGTGTATCATGACATGAGTGTGGCGGGGTACCTACGGTTTATTGCGGAGATGCGTGGTCTGCGTGGGTCACGGTTACATTCGCGCGTGGAAGAGATAATCGAGACATGTTATTTGAAGGGTGTGCGCAATCAGAGTGTGGGGACGCTGTCGAAGGGGTACAAGCAGCGCGTGTGTTTTGCGCAGGCGATATTGCATGATCCGCCGATTTTGATTTTGGACGAGCCGACGGACGGGTTAGATCCGAATCAGAAGTACGAGGTGCGGCAGTTGATCAAGCGGATGGGGGAGCGGAAGTGCATTATATTGTCGACGCACATATTAGAGGAAGTGGAGGCGGTGTGTACGCGAGCGATTATCATAGCGAAGGGGAAGATCGTGGCGAACGGGACGCCAGCGGAGCTGCGGGCGCGATCCACAGTGCACGGGGCGGTGACGCTGGCGGTGCGGGGTGTAAGTGAGAAAGAGGTTGTGCCATTGTTAGGGAATTTGCCGAACGTATATCACGTAAAGGTGCTTGGGGAGAGCAATGGGTGTTTACAGGTGCAGGTGTTACCGAAGCCTGGGATGGCGATTGCGTACAGTGTCTCGGCGGCTGCGCGGGAGCGGAAGTGGGCGGTGGAGGAGTTTCATGTGGAGCAGGGGCGGCTTGACGAAGTATTTCGGATGATTACGCAGGAATAACTGGAACGCGGAGTGTGGTATGGTACGGCATATAGTGAGCATAGCGAAGCGGGAACTGAAGGGGTATTTCAACTCGCCGGTGGCGTACATATTCATTTTTTTCTTTTTGGTGTTATGCGGTTTTTTCACATTTAACGTGAGCAAGTTTTACGAGGCGGGGCAGGCGGACTTACGGGGTTTTTTCATCTGGCATCCGTGGTTGTATTTATTTTTGGTGCCGGCGGTGGGGATGCGGTTATGGGCGGAGGAGCGGCGGAGTGGGACGATAGAGATACTGCTGACGTTGCCGATTACGGTGGGGGAGGCGGTGGTGGGGAAGTTTTTGGCGGCGTGGGCGTTTATAGGGATAGCTTTGGCGCTAACGTTTCCACTGGTATTGACAGTGGGGTATTTAGGTGATCCGGATTATGGTGCGATTGTGACGGGGTACGTAGGGAGCTTTTTGATGGCTGGAGCGTATTTATCGGTGAGTGGGGTTATGTCGGCGACGACGCGTAGTCAAGTGATTGGGTTCATTCTCTCGGTAGTGGCGTGTTTGTTTTTGGTGCTGGCGGGGTGGTCACCTGTGACAGATGCGTTGATCAAATGGGCGCCGGCGTGGTTGGTGACGTTGGTGGCGGAGTTAAGTTTTATGCCGCATTATGAATCAATACAGCGTGGGGTAATTGACTCTCGTGACGTGATTTACTATGCGAGCATGATTGGATTTATGCTGTGTTTGAACAGCACGGTGTTGAACCTGTCTCTTATACACATCT
>JAOACZ010000016.1 GCA_026417575.1 bacterium
CCCTTTACCTACCCCTACTCTACGCTCAGCCTCCCCTGCCACGTGCCTCGTACACGAAATTCGTCCCGAATCCGTGCCACATGCGCCAGACGATCCCCCGGCCATATCGGCGCACACAAGTATTCTCGCGCTGCCTCCCCACACAACCGATGAATCACCACATCCCGCGGCACCCTCTCTAATACCTCTACCACAACCCGCGCGTACTCGTCTAAATCCATTACCTCTACCTCCCCCGCGCGCCACGCCGCCTCTAATCGCGTCCCACGCATTACTTGAAGATGATGCAACTTCAAACCAAGCCGCGGAAACGCTCCCTCCCCTCGCTCCTTACGTAACATACACACCTCTCGCATACTCGCGTGCATATCCTCTATCGTCTCCCCCGGTAGCCCCAAAATCATATGCGCCACTATATGCTGCACACGTGTCCCCATCAATGCCCTGATTGCTTGCGCCGAGCACTCCGCACTATGACCCCGATCTAATGCCTTCAAAGTTCGCTCATGCATGCTTTGTATCCCCAATTCCACCCAAATGTGATACGCGCCTGAAAGCTCATCAAGCATGCTCAGTACATCGGCCGGTAAACAGTCTGGTCGCGTCGCAATGCTCAAAGCGACAACCCCACGCACTGCCAGAGCTTCCAGGTACACTGCACGCAGCTCCTCCACACTCCCATACGTGTTGCTCCCACTCTGCAAGTACGCAACAAACCCTTCCGCAACCCCGCGCGCTCGATACCGCGCTATCCCTCGCTCCAGCTGCTCCCGCACGCTCCCCGCTGTCAGCGCTGCCGCTGGCTCGTACGCCGCCGGCAAGCAAAATATACACCCCTCCCTCCCACCCATCCGGTTCGGACATTCCTTGTGCCGCGATACCGCCACCCGCCATACCCGCATCCCAAAGTGTTCCCGTAAGCAACCGCTCAACGCAGTATATGCCTCGCCCCTCCCACTCATCGCACCCAGCTGCTCACAATGTCATACACAAACCGCACAATCACCGCGATCGCCATCACTAACCCTGCACGGCGAATAAACCCGCTCCCCCGTAAAACCGCCACCTGCGCCCCCACTAGCCCTCCCGCTACGTTCGCTGCTGCCATCGGCAATGCCCACTCCCACGCTACTTGCCCCTGCCCCACGAAAAACGCTAACGCCGCCACGTTGGTCGTTAGATTCACCACCTTCGTCGCCGCCGCCGCATGCAAAAAGTCAAAACCAAACAAAATAACGAAGAGCAACATCAAATACGTCCCCGTCCCTGGCCCAAAAAAACCATCGTAAAATCCAATCACAAAACCTGCTAGACTCCCAACAATGATGCGACCCGTCGGACGCAAACGCGGCCTGTGATAGACTCCATACTCTTTGTGCAAGTATGTGTAGAAAGCTGTCGCCACCAGAAGTACCGCCATCACCGGTCGTAACACCGCAGGATCTATCACCGAAACCGTCCGCGCACCTAAAAATGACGCCACCGCCGCTACTCCAGCCGCCGTAAGCGCTGCTCCCCACGCCACCTCCACCGCCCCTGCATACCTCACTGTCGCTACCAGCGTCCCACTCGCCGCCGCACACTTGTTGACCGCTAACAGCGTCACCACAGGCGCTTCCGGCAGTACAATAAAAAGGACTGGCAGTTGGATCAGCCCACCACCTCCCGCAACCGCATCCACACACCCCGCCACAAATGCACTCACGCACAATAACCCCACCTGCCACATCCTACCCCCCTCCCCGCGCCGTACCATCTCCCATCGTCCCCCTCCTACGCCCGCAACTGCCGCTCCGCATCCACTACCCCACGATCTATTAGCTCCCGAGCCTCCCGTGCACTCCCACGCAACTTATCCGATGTGTGCGGCGCCTGCGCTAATTGCCGCAGTAATTGGATGATCATCCGAAAATACCGCACAAGCTCCCCTTCATCCACCGCGCTCACTTCCACAGCTCGTTCAAACCCTCCCCCCTTTAACCACACATCTAGCGCCCCGCCAAGCTGAGGATGCGGCGGCGGCGCCACCGGCTCAATATCGTGCCGATCCTCTAACGCCGCGATCACCCGATGCGTCCGCTCCAATTCCCTCACCACCCACCCAAATTGCGCCGGAATCTGCCGCGGTTGCGGTACCCCTCGACGCGGCTCGTACACCAAACACGATAGCGCAAACGCGAGCTCATGCGCTGAAAATCTATCTAACAACCCCCGCTCAAATAACTCCGATAAGTATAACTCATACCCAAACATCCACCGCGCAAAATCACCCCGTACCGTCAACTCTCCCTGCCGGATGCACCCACTCTCCTTCAACACATCCAACCGATGTATAAACCGCTCTAACGCTTCCCGACGCCGCCGCTTCGATGCTTGGTAATAGTGCAGCGTCTTCGGATATAACTCCACTACCTGCTCCCCATGCAGCTCGTACAAGTTCAACAACGTCGCGTACGACGCGTTAAATTGGCTCACCACCGGCGCTGAACCCGCAAATAACGTGTGCTGCACCTCCTCCGGCCGGTTCTGACCAGGTGTCAGTCGGACGTACACAAAACCTTCCGTATCCAGGCCCCGCCGTCCCGCTCGCCCCGCCATCTGTTGAAATTCCCGCGGCCGCAGCGCCTCAAGCCCACTCGGATAATACTTCCGTAAACTGTCAAACACAACCGATCGCGCCGGCATGTTGATCCCTAACGCAAACGTTTCCGTCGTAAATATCAACTGCAACAACCGCGCTGTGAATAATTGCTCCACAACCTCCTTCAACGTCGGAAGCATCCCCGCATGATGATACGCCACCCCGTGCCGAATCAGCGGCCGCAGCCGTTGCGCTGATGGCTCTCGTAATACGTCAAATCGCCGGCACAGCTCCTCAAACCGTCGCTCCACTACCGCATGCTGCTCCGCCGGTAAGAATAAGTACCCAAGCACTTCCTCCGCCAACTCCTCTGTCCGTCGCCGCCCAAAGGCAAAATAAATGCACGGCAACCCATCCTGCCCGCGTATATATTTGATCAGCTCACTCAGCCGATTCGGCGCCCCGTGTACATGCACCCCTCGCCCACGCCACCGCATCCCCCGCACCCGCGCCACGTGCAGTAACTCCCGCGCCTCCTTCCACCGCTCCACTATCCGCCCCTGACATTGAAATCGAAGATGTAACGGCACCGGCCGCTTCGTCTCTACAATCACTTTCGTCCGCCGCCCTAACACCTCCTCCATCCAGCCCGCTATCTCTTCAATGTTCGGTACCGTCGCACTCAAACATAAAATGCGTGTCCGCAGCGGCGTTAGTAGAATCGCTTCCTCCCACACCGTCCCACGTTCCTCATCATCTAAATAGTGCACCTCGTCAAAAATCACCCACGCCACATCCTCTATCTGATCCGGCTCGTCCAATAACGTGTTGCGGTAAATCTCCGTCGTCATGATCCGCACCGGTGCCCGCGGATTGATCGCCACATCCCCCGTCACAATCCCTACCAAGTCCCCATACCGCGCCGAGAACTCCCGATATTTTTGATTGCTCAACGCCTTGATCGGCGCCGTGTAAATCACCGGCCGCTGCTGCTCTAACGCCTGCAAAATCACATGATCGGCTATGACTGTCTTCCCCGCCCCCGTCGGCGCCGCCACCAACACTGATTCCTCCCCTTGCACAGCCTCGATCGCCTCCCGCTGAAACCGATCATAGGCAAATTCGTGCAAGTTCCTCATCTCTTACAACTCATCGTTCCCTATCCGTACGTAAAATTCCTCCCACACTTCATCCGGGGTCGCCCCACGCGCTAACCGCCCCTGCAAAAACTCTAACCGCCGCCGCAACCCTAAACTGTTCGCTACTTGTATGCTCAACCCTGGCCGCGCATTCGCTTCAATCATCATCGGTCCATGCGCCGCATCTAACATCAAGTCCACCCCGATATACTGCAGCGGTATCCGCCGCGCCAGTAACCGCGATATCTCCAACGCCCTCCCCCAGTCCGGTACCCGCAACCCCTGCAACGGCGCCCCAGTGTCCGGATGTGTTAATACTCGCCTGCCCCGACACACACCCGTGCGCGTCGTCCCCTTCGCTATCGCTATCCCTAACCCTACCGCCCCCTGATGCAAATTCGCTCGCCCGTCCGATTGCCGCGTCGGTAGCCGCATCATCGCCATCACTGGTATCGTGTGATACAAAATTATCCTCACGTCCGGCGTCCCTTGCCACGTAATCTCCTTGAAAAACGGATGCGGAAATATCCGCTGCTCAATGATCGCCTGGTCCGGTAACTCGCTCAACGAGTACAACCCCGACAAAATCGACGTCACATGATACCGCATCTCCATTTCACTCACGGCCGCCCCGCTCGCCTTCCGCCACCCACCTCCCCCCTCCCGCTCCAATACCATCACCCCTCGCCCCGCCGCCCCGCGATTCGGCTTGATCACTAACGTCTGATGCTCTCTTAACACTCGCCCCAACACCTCCCCCACCTCCCCGTAACTCCTCACCACCGCATACGTCCGCGGACACGGCACCCCCGCCCCCTCCGCCAACGCCTTCGTCTCTAATTTCTCATCTACCACCCGATAGTACGCACGCGGATTGTGCAATAAAATGTACTCCGCGTTGCGCCGATTCATGCATAGTATGCTCCCCTCGCGCAACCATTCCCAGTACGTCTTAACGACGTTGCTCATGCACAATCGCCCGGAAACGCAGCAACTCCGACAACCGGAACCCCATGTACCGCCCAATCACCAACATCATCGCCAGTAACACCAACACCAGCTCCGGCAACGCAAACAAGCTGTTCACAATAAAACGCATCCGAAATATCACACAGATCACCACCACACTCAACAACGTCCCCAACACATGCTTCAGCATGTTTACCGTCCCATCCTCCAGTTCTAATAACCAACACCGCTCAATCGCCATCGTCAGTATCACTACCGGCAATAACCCCACCACCGTCCCTAATTCGTTCTCAAACTGATCCGTAAATGCCACCATTGCCACCATCCCCATGATCACTACAGTCAACATCACCGATAACCGCGGCACCAATAATAGTTTCATCCACTCCACCACGTACCGCACCAATAACCCAATCACCAAAAAACCTACCAACGTGATAATCCCCCACCGCAATGGCGCTAAATGTATCCCCAATGAAATCAATACCGGCGCAAACGTCCCTAATGTCGGAACCCCCACAATGTTTCGCATCACGCACACTACCAGCGCCCCAAGTGGTATCAGCAACAAAAACTTCACCGCCCACTGACTATTCGGCGATAGCCGCGCCAGCGTCGCTGCCGCTGCTATCTCCCGCCAACGATTGGTTTCCCCACGCTCGATCAGCTGATGCGCTGCAATCCGTCGTAACGTAAAATCATATACCACCTGGTCCATGTACCGATGCCGTAACAACGGATAGTCCCCCCGGTACAACAGTAAGTAATTCGCCGGCTGTGTCCGATAGTGCCGATTGAGCGGGCAATAAGAATGCCAACGCTCCCCGTCCCACGCCTCCACCCACACATGCGTGTCCCGCTTCACACCCTCTGTTAAAATCAGCCCCCCCACTACTCGCGCCGGAATCCCACTCGCCCGCAGTAACGCTACCATCAACCGACTCTTACCCCCACAATCACTATATCCGTTCGTCAAGCACGTCATCGCGTCCACCGTCCCCGGCACAACGCTGTTCACTATCTGAAACGCACAGTAACGATAAATCGCATCTATCTTGTCCTCTGTCCGCGTCAAATGCCCTACCAACCTCTGCGCCGTCTGTTGAATCAACGGTGCCGATGACTGGATCTTATCAGTGGCTTGCAAATAGTACTCCACCTTCTCCTCTAATTCCTTCTTCCCAATTCGCGGCGAGGGCTCTTTCTCAGGTAGCGTTTGCGCATAAAACGACACCGACATATCCTTCGCTCCAGTTGTCCCCGCTGCTCGCCACTCAATTACCCGATTCCGCTCCAGCGGCTCAATACTTTGGTGCCGTGTCATCCCCCGCTCATGAAACTCTTCACCGCTAATCTGCTGCGCATCTGATTTCGGAGGCACCAACAACTTTACGTACGCTGCTGGCCGCCGCGCATAGCACGTCACCCGCATCACCACTTGCCAACGCGCCCCTTGCATCATTCCGCTCAAGTCCCCGCCTAACACACTATACCGCGCCAGCGCTAGTCCACCCCCCACACAGCACAATACTCCCGCCGTTACTGCCACTATCTTTGTAGGTCGATCCATACAAACCCTAGCTTATCCTTCTGCCACCTCCGACACCCTCACCCCCCTCCCAACTCCCCTCACACCTCTTCTTCCTGCATCTCCGATTCGCGCCAATTCACCCAAAACGAACAAAATTGATGCCACGCATCCGGACACTCAACAAAAAATTCGCTCAGCACCTCCAACAGCCCGTCAACATCTTCGTCGACCTGCGCCAAAAGATCCTGTAACCCGTCCCGTGGATCTTCACTGATCCCGTGATCTGAAAACATCCATTCGCTCATGTGTCCCTCAAGATGAATACGCTAGCCTCATTGTCTATGCGAGCATTATAGCCGAACAAAATGCAAATTGCAAGAATATTGTCCCCTCCCCCGCCTCACTTGATCTCCCCACGCGCGCGCCGCCGCGCCAACAACTTTTCCGTGTGTCGCGCCACTCGCTCCGCTTTCTTCATCACCCTTCGCGCAAACCTATGCCGCCACGCTCGCCTCGCCCCCTCTGCCCCCAAATACGTCGCTAAAAACCTCATCCGATCCGTCGCACTCACACCCCGCAACCTCAGACTCGAAAAATACAACGCCGTGATGTCCTTACACGACCACCGGTTCCCAACCCGCGCTCCCCGCCGCAGCCGCTGTACATCTAACACATGCAGCCGATACGCTCCACGTACATCCCCCACCACATAAATGTGACCCAAGTAAAAATCTCGGTGCACCCACCCCGCCTCATGAAGTCGCCGCGCTAACCGCCCCAGCCGCTTCGTCAGCCGCACTCTCTCTTCCCAGCTTAACTCCATTCCTCCCTCCAGGAGCTTCTCCAATGACCGGCCCCCACTCACTTCCCCTGTCACAACGAATGACCCCCGTTCCCAAAAACCCCATCGCACATCTCGCCCCATCGCCACCAGTGGCACACTCGCTATCCCCTCCTCCTCCAACAACTGCACACCCCGCCACTCCGCCTCAGCTTCTGTCGTACCACCCTCCCCCCGCATCAAACGCACGCAAGCCTCCCATAAACTCACCCCCGTATGACGCTTCAAATACCACCGTTGCCCCCCTACCCTTACCGTCACAACTGTCCGCCCGCGCTTTCTCGTCACCAACTCCTCCCCCTCCATCCCCATAAACCCTTGGTACCCCCCCACGGGACACTTCGCTAACTGATCCGTAACTGCACGATTGTATTCTACACCCCCACCTTGCTCCGCATATTGACGGTACCCCTTCTCCCGCGACTCCTCGCGGATGCGCCGTATCAACGGCCTCAACACCCTCAGTGACCCTCTCACCCCTTTTAGCCGCGCCAGCTTCTGTACACGCTCCCTCGTTCCGTACACCTCCCGCAACAGACTCCGATTCATATACACTAACACTTCATCACGCCGCCTCCTCGCCCTCGGCCAAACTGCACTCAATAGCCGCTCCACCATCCCTTCAATCTCCAAACCAGCTGCTCCGCTCAAACATACGGATATGCCCCCGTTCCCATCTTCCCTTACCACGAATTCGCTCCGCTCCCTTGCCCACCCCACACACCGCGCAGCCCGCAACGCCTGCACAAGCTGGTATACCTCCCTCATAAACTCCTCGCGCAGTTGCTCCCTTTCTTCCCCAGCCCCCATCAAGCGCCGTGCCTGCCACGCAATAATTGGCGTGTACCCATCCGGCCACGCATACACCAGAACCGCACACTCCTTCCCGTGCCGCGTGCCATGCGTAAACAGCACCAGTGGCAGCAACGGTACGCCCCTCTGCTCCAGCTGCCGATACACGCGATACTCTCGCTTCAGCTCCACCGCCGCTGCGCCGTAGCCCCGATACCATATCAACCGACATCTGCTCGCCTTACTCCAGCCTTCTGGGAGCTCTTCTCTCATCGGTAGCATCACCAGCAAACGTCCCCACACACCTCGCTGCACCGGTGCATACTCGTCCCCAGGCAGCCTTTCCAGCACCTCCACCTCAACTCCTGGGATCCTCTCCACCTCCAAAGCTTCTTCTAACCCCTCCAGCCCACACGCCGAAAAATACGCCTTATACCCAGGCGCACATTCGTATCCTCGCGTCTCCAGTTCTGCCCGCCGCCCCAATACCAGCCATCGCACGTACTCTCCTATTATTCCTCTTATCGCCAACACCGTCATCCCTAAGCCCCACACCACACAGCACAGCCACAAACCTACCCGCAACACACCGTAGTACACTCCCGCAAAATACTCCGGCCCCGTCACGATCGCCCGTACATACACTCGCCCCAACTCCTGCTCTATCCTTTCCCGCATCGCCGCAAGGCTTACCCCCTTCACCCCCAGTACCCGCTGGACACTCATGTATCCCCGCGGCGTCCGATAAAAAAAATACCGCACCGTCGGCATCATCCCCAGCATCCGCAGCCGATTCTCCTGACTCGTCACACTCTCCACTCCTGCCCCCTGCGTCCCCATCAGTCGCAGGTGGCCAAGAAACTCTTTCACTACCTCTCGATCCACCCCTTCCTGTTCCAGTGCCCGCTCCATCGTCGCCACCAATTCATAACTCTTCAACAGCTGCGTAAACTCCGCATACCGAACCGTCTGCCGATCCTGCGACGCCATAAATGCTGTCACCCCTTGATACCCACCTATCAATCCATCTGCGGCCATCTTGTCCAATACACGAGCCGCGCTCTCTGCACCCGCTAATGTACTCTCCTTCGTCTCTCCCTCAATGCATACATACAACGCCGCCACCCTGCTCGTCAGCGCAGGCGTGATCAACCGTCGCGCATACCACGCTAATCCAAAAGGATCCGTCACCACCTGGCTTTTCATCTCCCGCGAACACGGCGCCAGCAGCACTGTCTTGATCCGCCGTACACACCCGTTCACCGCGTCCGGCGACATCCGCTTACTTAGCTCCTCGAGTCCCTCCTCCGATAATAACGCGTACGGCCGCCGCCCTACCTGCTGCAAAAATTCCTCCACTCCTTCCATGCTCGGTACACCCGCCCGCCACCGCTTCATCGCCGGCTCCACTTGCGCGTAATCCGCCACCACCCGCACAAACGTCCCGTGGGTTAATAACCACTCCTCAGGTAATGGCTGCGTACGCAAATACAATAACCCCCCGGCGCACGTTAGCCAGAACAACGTCCATACAATACTCACAAACCGGTAGGCCATCGTCCTCTTCCGTCGCGCGCATGCACCTTCCCACCTCATGCGCTGCCGCCATTGTAGCATACACCCCTCTACCTGTCAAAAACAATTTCTACCTCATATCCAGCAGTAATTAGTCTCACCTCGCCGCCACGAACCAGCTCAGCCAGATAAAGGACCTCCTTCGAACGTTGATGACCACATCCCGGTACCTGCATCCCTTCCCATAATCTTCCCACGCACAATTCACCGAACCCCCCTCATGGAGGGGTACCAGCCTCGGTACCCGCATCAGCGCACGAACCAACCCCGCACGCACCCCACCCAACCCCTTCTCTACGGAGAAGCACCACCCACGTGCCCGTCTGTTCACACGAACCCACCCCGCGCGAACCCACCGACTCCAACCGCCATTCGCAATCAACAAAACGTGTCGTCTGAATCCCACCCGCCTCTGTGACCACTTCCCCGCTCGCCCTCCGCTACCCTTCCTCCCGTGCATCCTCTCACACCAAGACCACCCAACTCCCTCGGTCACACCCATGACTCACCAGCATCAGCGTGATGATACTCTGATACCGCGCCAGCCTCGCCCCGCACACAAACTCCCCTTGCTCCAGCTTCGCCACCCCAGAAGCCTAACCTTCTCCTAGTACCAACCCCTCCTTCTACCACCCCCAACCCTTCTCACCATTGTGCGCACATACTATGGACTCCATCGGCCGCTCCGAACACACGTGTTTGGCCGCACCATCCTGCTCATACAGTACACACCGCTGTTGCATCAGATTCACCCTCCCACGCACGGCGGTCACGAACCACATAATCACGCCCATTTTGTCCCCCGCCAAAGCTCTATGCTCCTTACCCGCGTGACCCACGTTCCCGCACGCTCTTTTCATTTCCGCCCCCTTTTGCTACAATAAACATTTGTAAATGATCACACGACCGACACACCCACCAGCCTCTCCGGCCGCATCCCTTGCAGCGCTAGCTGCACGCAAAGCCACTGGCGAAAAGATCGTTGCCCTTACCGCATATGATTATTTGACCGCCTCCTGGCTAGCCGAGTGTCCCGTGGATTTTATTTTGGTTGGTGACTCGCTCGGAAACGTGATTGCCGGCTATCCCTCCACCTTGCCCGTCACAATGGACGAAATGGTTTATCACACGCGAATGGTGGTGCGCGGCGCTGCACACATTCCCGTGATAGCAGATATGCCTTTCCTGTCATACGAAGTCACACCCGAAGACGCGCTACGCAATGCCGGACGATTAGTGAAGGAGGCAGGCGCACACGGCGTAAAAATCGAGGGAGGCGAAGCCGACGTAGCCGCTGCGGTTAAAAAGATCGTCCGCGCTCACATCCCCGTGCTTGGCCACGTAGGCTTGAAGCCCCAATCGGTCTTGCAACTTGGCGGCTACAAGGTCCAAGGGCGCACTACTCAGGCAGCGGAGCGAATTCGTGAGGAAGCCCACGCACTCCAAGAAGCCGGTGTGTTTGCGATTGTGCTTGAATGTGTACCGCATCTCCTTGCCCGCCAACTCACACGCGAACTGTCTGTGCCTACAATCGGCATCGGCGCCGGAAATGGCTGCGATGGCCAAATCCTAGTTACCCACGATCTGCTCGGCTGGTTCGAACCGCCTAAGAAATTCGTCAAGCTGTATGCCCACTTCCGTACGGAGGCTATCCGCGCCGTCACCGCGTTTGCCCGCGATGTCCGCGCAGGCGTCTTCCCTTCACCTCGTCACTCCTTCTAACCCCGCAAATGCAGGCGCGTGTTACCATCATACTTTTGCTCACCTCATTGATGCTCGCGCCAGGATGCGTACGACGACCTTCCCCGCTGGCGCTTCTCAAAGAGGCCGACCAGGCTTTCCAAGCTGGCGATCCCGCTCGTGCCGCCTACCTCTACTATCGTCTCAAGCGTTCACGCGAATTTCGCCAGCATCCAGGAATACGTGTTTCCCTCGGCTCCGCATACCTACGCCTCGGATGGCTCCCCTATGCTGCAGGAGAATTCTCCAGCGCTCTCAAGCTCAGCGCCAACACAAACGCCCTCGCCTGGCTAGGACTCGGGACCTGCTACGCACGCACTAACGACTGGACCTCTGCAATCTTATGCTTCGCGCATGCCCGCAGTCTCGACCCCTATAATCCTCTCGTCTATCTCAAGCTCGGCAATGCCTTCTTCCAGGCGCGCGAATACGCCCAGGCCGCAGACAATTTCCTCTACGCAGCCTCTCTGGGTAAGGAAAGCGATGAACTCTACGGGATCATTGGCCTCTGTTATGAACGCACCGCCCAATGGCCTCGGGCTGCCGCTGCCTATGAGAAGGCTCATAAACTTAACCCGAAAAATGACCGCGTCGTCCGCCGCGCTGCCGCACTCTATCGCGATCGGCTCGGCAACATGGCCAAGACGCGCTACTACTACGACACCCTCAAACGCCTCAACCCCGAAGCGGCACGCGCTGAGGCCCGCTTCTTCGAAGAAAAATTGCGCACGGCTATCATTACCAACCCGTTTTGGACTGCTCTCTCGACCACCACAACTGCGCCCGCCCTCGTAGCAGCTAGCAACCCTCCCCCAGCCTCGGCCCAACGTGTAACACAGGCCGACTATTATGAATCAAAGGCCCGCGTGTCGCTCCTCAATGACTTGCCAAAGGAGGCGTTGAAATATTATCGCTTGGCCTTGGAAGCGGATCCACATCGTGCACGCTATCATCGCGACATCGCCGAGATTTACGAAAAGTATTTCCAAGATCTCAATCTCGCCATTAAGCATCTCGATCGCTTCCTTGAACTATGCAAAGACGATTCCCAATTCGAGCAAGTGCTCGCCCATCGCAATGCCTTGCGCGAACAGTATGAACGCCAGGATGCGGAGCGCCTCCGCCGTCAACGCGAAGAAGAAGAACGTCGCCGCGCAGAACTAGAACGTCAGCGCGCAGAAGCAGAGCAACGCCAGAAAGCATTCGAAGCCACGCCCGTACCCGAATCGTACGACGCCGCCCTAGCCGCGGGTGCGCGTTTCATGCGCGATGAGTCTCTCAACCTTGCTGAGGCCCGCCGCTTGTTTGAAACCGCTGTGAGCTTGAATCCATCGTACCCAGATGCCTTCTACAATCTCGGCCTCGTCGCGGTGCGCCAAACAAATTTCCCAGAGAGTATCCAGTACTTTAAAACCGCACTCGCCAAAGATCCCCGTTATGCCAAAGCTCATCTCGCGCTCGGAATGGTCTACGAACGCCTCCTCGACCGCACTAACGCCATTGAGCACTACGCCCAATATCTCGATCTAATGCCCAATGATACCTATAGCCAAACCGTTCGTGACCGCATCGAGAAACTCGGTGCGGCCCAATAATCACTCGCTGAGGCTCAACACTATGCGTGCGCTGTCTCTTGTGGTAGTGCTTGTTTCCCTCCTCATCATCCCCGCGTGTAAACGTGCCCCCTCCCGAGCCGAACGCGTTTACAAGCAGGCTCTTGAGTTTAAAGACAACGATCAAACAGAAACGGCCCTCCAGTATTTGCGCCGTGCTATCGAACTAGACCCCTCTTTTGAAGACCCATACCTCGACCTGGCCAGCATTTACGAAAGCGCAGGCGATTACAAAAACGCAATCGAGTGGTACGAAAAGTATCTCCAAGTCACCAAAGATCCTCGTATGAAGCAGCTGGCGCAAAACTGGCTTTCTGACGTCCGCGCATTGGCTGCCGAGCAGGCTTCCACTCAAACCCCGGCCCCGAAGCCCACTGCCCCAGCAACTACGCCCGCTCCCGCCCGCGAGCTAGTAGCAGATGCACTCGCCAAGGAACGCGACCAGCTCCAAAGGGAGTTCGCCGCGCGCGAAAAATCTCTCCAAGAACAGCATCAACGTGCCCTCGACGCCCTCAAAGATGAGCTGCGGAAGTTGAAAACCACTAATACGGAACTGCAAGATAAAGTAGAAGAACTCACCCAGGAACGCAACGCACTCGCAGACCGCCTAAAAAAGGCTGGCAACTTGCGCGATATCGCCGACGTCTTCGCCAACACCTCCTATACTCCCACAGACCGTGAACGCGAGCTGACCCAAATGCTCGCCGAAGCTCGCAAAGAAGCTGAT
>JAOACZ010000068.1 GCA_026417575.1 bacterium
AGATGTGTATAAGAGACAGCCTCTACCCCTCCCGTCTCTCTCTCCTCTCTCCTCGCTACACCTGCCCCCCTCGCCCTCTCACTACACCATATCATAACTTCGCCCACTTCTCTCCCCCACTGTCTTCGTACTCCTTTTCTCATCTTCATCTGCCACTCTGACTATGGAATTCGTCTCCATTCTGTTACCTGCCCATAACGAAGCCCCACGCATCTACCATAACCTCCACCGCGTCTGCGCCGTCGCCCGCACCCTCTGCACCTCGCAATGGCGCGATTTCGTCAGTGCCTTCGAAGTCATCGTCGTTGACGATGGCAGCACCGACTCTACCTGGTCCGAAATTCAACGCGCAGCTCGCGAACTCCCCGAGCTCATCACGCTTCAGCTCCCCTCGAATTACGGCAAAGGCTGGGCACTCCGTAAAGCCTTCGAACGCTCCCGCGGCTCCTGGATCTTCTTCATCGACGCCGACCTCGAAATTGATCCGGGTCACATGCAGCACTTCGTCAGTGCCCTCCGCGCTCATCACGTCCACGCCGTCCTCGGAAGTAAGCGCGCCGCCACCGCCACCGCCTCTTACCCCTTCTACCGTCGCGTCATCAGCCTCGCTTACGCCCTCCTCGTCCGCCTCCTCGTGCCCGTCCCTGTCCGCGATACCCAAACCGGCTTCAAACTCTTCACTCGCCCCCTCCTCGAAGCAGTCATGCCTCGCATGCTCGTCCGCCGCTACGCCTTCGACATCGAACTCCTCGCCCTCGCTCACCGCTTGGGCTTCCGCTGCACCTCCTGCCCCGTCACCGTCTCCTTCTCAAATAAACGCGGAAGCGCCACCCTCGCCAACGTCTACCACATGTTCATTGATACCCTCGCCGTCTTCTACCGCCTTCGCCTCCTTAAATACTACGATAGCTGGCAGCCAAAAGATTACTCCTATACCCCACGCGTTTCTGTCATCATCGCCGTTAAAGACGACAACCCCTACCTCCGCCAATGCGTCACTACCACCCTCCAACAAGACTATCCTGACTTCGAAATCATCGTCGTCCCAGATAATCCTATCGTCGGCTTTGATCCGCGCGTGCGGATCATCCCCAGTGGCCCTGAGCTCCCCGCAGTCAAACGCAACCTCGGCGCCAAACTCGCCACCGGCGACATCCTCGCCTTCCTTGACGACGATGCCTACCCCTATGGCAACTGGTTGCGCGAATTGGCCGCGAACTTCGCTCACCCCGACGTCGGCGCCGTCGGCGGCCCAGGCGTCACACCACCCGAAGACTCTTTCTGGCAACAAGTCAGCGGCGCCGTCTACTCCTCCTACGCTACCAGCGGCGTCTATCGCTATCGCTACACCTATGACCGCCGCCGCGAGGTCGACGACTTCCCTACCTGTAATCTCGCTGTCCGCTCCTCCGTCTTCGCCGCCGCAAATGGCTTCCAAACCAACTATTGGCCCGGCGAAGATACCGAACTCTGCCTCACTATCACTAAAAAACTCGGCGCCCGCATCATCTACGACCCTCTCGTCGAAGTCCTCCATCACCGCCGCTCCCTCTGGAACGGCCACTTCAAACAGGTCACCCAATACGCCCTTCACCGTGGCTTCTTCGTCAAAAAATTCCCCGCAACCTCCCGCCGCCTCAGTTACTTCATGCCCACCTTCTTTACCCTCGGCTGCGCAACTGGCTGGATCACCTGGTGGCTTTATCGCCCCCTCTTCTTCGCCTACTGCGCCGTTCTCGTCATCTACGCGCTTTTTGTCCTCGCCTGTAGTTTCCTCGCCGCTCCCACACTCACCTTCCCCACCGCCCTCGGAACTCTCCTCACCCATTGGGCGTACGGTATCTATTTCCTCATCGGCTTATGCTCTCCACGCCTCAGTCGCCGCGAAGAACGTTCCCCTCACTCTCCCACCCCACATGACGCCTCCCCCCAAAACCTCTCCTCACGATGAGTGGTTCGAAATCGTCGACGAACACGGTTCCGTCATCGGCTGCGCTCGCCGCGCCGCCTGCCACCGCAACCCTGCACTCTTGCATCGCGTAGTCCACGTCCTCGTCCTCAATTCCTCAGGCGCCCTCTACCTCCAAAAACGCAGCCCAACCAAAGATGTCCAGCCTGGTAAGTGGGACACATCTGTTGGCGGCCACGTCAATCTCCGTGAAAGCCTCGACGCCGCCGCGCAACGTGAACTTGCCGAAGAACTCGGTATCCATAACGTCCCCCTCCACCGCCTTTACTCGTACATCTGGGAGTCCAACATCGAACGAGAACTCGTGACCACCTACCTCTGTCGCTATGATGCTACCCCCACCCCTGATCCTCATGAGATCGAACAAGGACGTTGGTGGCACCCCGACGAAATTCACTCCGCCCTCGGCACCGGTGTCTTCACCCCCAACTTCGAACACGAATGGCACCGCTTCCTCGCCGCCTACAAGCCATAACATCTCCCTGATCCGCTCCTCCTATCGCGCTCTTTCCTAGGCCTCCCTCAGCCTTCAGCCGTGTCTTCCTCCCCTCATCCACCACAGTAAGAATCCTTCTTACCCCACCCTCAACCTCAACTCCATCGCTGGTTTTCTTAAGCGCTACAACACCAGGCCTTGGATTGTGCCCTCCGCGTACCAAGTAAGCATTTTTGTTACAATAGCGCTATGAACTTAGTCGTTTCCCCATCCTCTCTCCACGGCGCGGTGCGTATCCCCGCCTCTAAATCCCATACGATTCGCGCCCTCCTCATCGCCACCCTCGCCGATGGCGTCTCAGAACTCCATAACCCCCTCGAATCCGGTGACACCCTCTCTTGCGCCAACGTCTGCTCCGCCCTCGGAGCACGCATCGAGCGTACCCCCCATCTCTGGCGAGTCTCCGGCACCGGCTTGAATCTCCGCATCCCTGACACACCTCTCGACGTCGGCAATTCCGGCACTACCCTTTATCTCGCCTTGGCTACCGCTGCCCTCGCTGACCGCCCCATCACCTTCACCGGCGATTATCAAATCCAGCGCCGTTCCGCTCAGCCCCTCCTCGACGCGCTCTCCGCACTCGGCGCCCTCGCCGTCTCTCACCGCGCCAACGGCTGCGCACCTATTACCGTCCGCGGCCCCCTCCGCGGCGGTTCCGTTACCCTCCCCTGCCCAACCTCCCAATACCTCAGCAGCCTCCTCCTTAATTGCCCTCTCGCCTCCGCTCCCACTTCTATCTCCGTGCCCCTCCTCAACGAACAACCCTATGTCGAAATGACCCTCGATTGGCTCGCTCGCCAAGGCATCTCCCTTCACAACGACGCCTTCCAACGCTTCTTCATCCCCGGCCAGCAACGTTATCATCCCTTCTCCCGCGATATCCCAGCCGACTTCTCCTCTGCCACCTTCTTCCTCGTCGCCGCCGCTATCACCAACTCAGATGTCGAACTTGTCGGCCTCGACATGCACGATACCCAAGGCGACAAGGCTGTCGTCTCTATGCTCTCCGCCATGGGCGCTACTATTGACATCGCTCCCGACCGCATTCGTGTCCGAGGTGGCACACTCCACGGCACTACCCTCGACCTCAATGCTACCCCCGACGCCCTCCCAGCCCTCGCCGTCGCCGCTTGCTTCGCCGAAGGCGAAACACGCCTCATCAACGTTGCTCAAGCCCGAATCAAGGAAACTGACCGCATCGCCGTCATGACCAAAGAACTCCGCGCCCTCGGAGCCAATGTCGAAGAACTCCCCGATGGTATGATCATCCGTCACTCCCACTTGCACGGCGGCCACGCCTCCGGCCACGACGACCACCGCGTCGTTATGGCACTCGCCGTCGCCGGCCTCCGCGCCTCCTCCCCCCTCACTGTTCATGGCGCCGAGGCTATCTCCGTCACCTTCCCCTCCTTCGTCTCCCTCATGCAGCAACTCGGCGCTCATCTCCAGCTCCTTTAATTGCCTTATGCATCTCCTACCTCTGCGCTCTTGCCTCCAACTACTCGCGCTCGCTTCCGCCTCCGCTTCCCTGGCTGTCACAAATGATTTTCTATCTGTCCTAGAGCGAGCTGATGCTGCAGCTGTGCGTAATGATGAATCTACTGCTCTTTACGTGTTCCTCTCTGCTCTCTCTCCTCATCCCGACGCCGAATATGCCCTCCGCCGCATCGCCGACCTTTCACCAGACGCTGCATCCCGCGCGCAGCTTACCAACACGTTAAACTCATGCCTCGCTCTCCTTGACCTCCCCGCCCAGCGCATCGCTATTTCTCTCCTCGCCTCCCTCTGCCGTTCCCTCGGCGACTCCGCCGCCGCCCAGTCCTATTTCGCCGCGCTCGCCCCCCTCACCAACTGGCTCATCGTTGGCGGATTCGATAACGCTGAACGTGCCGGCCTCACCACTCGCTTTCCCCCTGAATTCCGCCTCGGCTGCCGCGAAACCTACCAAGGTAAACAGTGGCCCGTCCGCTGGCGCCCTGCTCTCCCCCTCCGCCACAACTTCGGCGTTGACCTCCAACTCATTAGGCCCACCTCCTGGCTCACCGCCTACCTCCGTACCGGCCTCCTCGCCCCCACTACCACCTGCGCCTTACTAATAATTGACTTCCCAGGCGCTTTCCGCCTCTGGCTCAATGGCCAACCGCTCGCCGAAGAAACTCAATATCGTGAGCCCCATAACGAAATGTATTTCGTCCCCCTCACCCTCCGCGAGGGAACCAACCTCATCGTCGCTAAATTGTGCAGCTCTCACAACAACGTCACATTCCTAACTCGCCTTGCCCTCCCCAACGGTACCCCTCTCTTCCTCCACTCCCTTCAGCCAGACGATGCCACCATTCCATTATCCTGTCAGACCACCTCGCAGTGGCCTCGCCCTCTCCCTTCACCCGGTGTCCGCCGCTGGGAAGCTGCTTTCCTCGCTAACTCTAATGACCAGCACACCGCCCTAATGCTCGCCCGGTACTACGCCTGTCTCTTATACACAT
>JAOACZ010000158.1 GCA_026417575.1 bacterium
CCTCATAAACGACCTCACCATCGCCCAGAGCCCAATCAGCAACACCGCAATCGCTAACCCTATCGACACGCTCATCCAAAAATCAAACCCCATAATCATCTGGTTCACCAAAAGTGTGTTCCCAGGCTGCCAGTGCGGAAATACGCCCGCTCGTACAAGTAGGGGATTCCCTAATAACGTCGTCACCACCATCGCACAAAATGCCCCCACCACCAGACCAAATGGTAATATCATCCCAGCTAAAAACAACCCCGCATCGAAACTTACTGATACTAAACTCCCCGGCAACACACGCTCTACTCGTGCTGTCAAATCCGCAAACGGTATCGGCAGTATTATGATCTGCTTGCTTAAAAATAACCCGCTCACCACCGGCACAACAACGTACACACATCCAAACATAATCCCTGCCGCCGCACCAACACTAAATACGTTGCGACGCCATGAACGCCCTCCTCCCCCTTCTCGCCGCTCCGTCGTCTCCGCCAGTGCCGTCGCCCCCTCCGCCCCCACCGGCGCCAGCGGAAATGGAAGCCGCTCCCGGTCCGATGTCAACCGAAACAAAATATACCCAAGCCCAAAATATCCCAGCCGTCCCAATACATATCCCACACATATCAGCATCATCGGTGAAAGGATTCCCCTCGTCTTACTCCACCACCAGTCAATGTGCGCTAAATTGCGCATCACAATCGCCGGTGAGTGCATCGGCGGCACCACCCAGTCTGGTATCTCCCCCGCAATCGCGCTCGTCTCTGGCGATTGCAACAAATACTGATTCCATATCGTCAGTGCGAACGGCCCCCCGGACAACGCCAAGTGCCCCACCGTCGCTGCCGCAATCCCCGACGCTACGTAAAACAATATGTACACCTCCTGCCGCGTCAGCTCCGTAAATGATCGCCGCGCTAACTCCGCAAACAAAAGAATCGTTACCCATTCCGCCGCGGAGCCAAGCGTCTGTCCCGCTACTAAACCCATGTAAATCGCACCCGGCATCATCACCACCGCCACAAATAACGCACCCACCACCGTCCGCACCGAAAAACCATCCCTAAACGGCCCGCACCCCAATCCCTCGTCCACACCCCTCCCCCACTCCATCTCCCTACTCATCTCCCACCTCCCCTGCTCCAAATAATCGCTTCCCAGCTTCCTCGTACCGCCGCTGCGCTTCCGCCGTCTGTATTCGCCATAATAACAATTGCTTCCGCAAGATCGTCAGAAAACGCGGCGTCAGCCGTCGCCAGTTCTGCCGGTCCCCACTGTACCGCACCGCCGATAAATGATACTGATACACCCCGTGCTCCTCTCGCCACAAAATATTTAACTCCACATCGTGACTCACACTTAAATCGAACGGCGCAAGCCACGCGCGAAACACCAACGTCGGCGCCGCCTTCCCATTAAAGCGCCGCAGCTCCGCCGTCAAATGATCAACTGCCATCGCTCCTATCGTCACACCCTGCATGTCATCCAAAAATTCATGCAAGTACGCCTGCACCGCGTAAATGTGCCCCGGTGTCGCTACAAATGGTAGCCAGATGCAGATCGCATCAGCACCTTCCCCACCACCTATTCCACTCGCATCTCGCTCCTTCTCAACGTCGGGCATCGCAGCCAGATACGCCTGCCGCGCCGGGTACAACGATGAAACAAGCACCTGTCTCTTATACACATCT
>JAOACZ010000160.1 GCA_026417575.1 bacterium
AGATGTGTATAAGAGACAGGAAGAAAGTTGCACGGTGCGCGTGCGGATGATCACGGATGAGGGGGAGAGGGTGGATGGCGTACGTGTCGAGCTGGGTGTGGCGGGAGAAGGGGAACAGAGGGAAAGGTGTGCGCGGAGCATGGTAGTGCGACGCGGGGCAGCGATCTTTACAAACGCGCCGGTGGTGGTGGGGCGGGCCACGGTACGTGTAGTGTTGAGTGACGGGAGTGTGAGCGAGGAGGTGAACGCAACCGCCGGGCCGAAGGCAAGTACAGCGATAATTTTATCGGCAAGTGGGTCGCTTCGAGTGGTGATGGGGCCGGGCACAGGAGGCAGCCTGGGCGTGCGGACGTGGCGAGTGATGCTCGCGTCGCCTGAGAGAGGGACGAGAGGTGGGGTTGCAGGGATGTTTGACTGGGGGACGCTGCAGACGGCATGGTTTGAGCGGGTAAGAGCGGGACGGGTGACGCTTGGTGTACTCTACAATGAGGTGAGTGTGATGCAAACGAGTGTAGTGATTCGCGCGGGCCGCGCGACGGAAGTGGACGCGGCGCCGCGTTGGGCGATGCGGCTGGTCACGGGCTGGTTGCGAGATGAGAGGGGCAAAGAGGTACGAGGGGCCATCAGTGTGCGCGGGCCGAATGATAGGAAAGCACGAATGTACGGCGAGTACGTGGGCTTGTACAGCATCCAGCCGTTTCAGGCAGGAAGTGATTATGTCATCAGGTACCGAGTTAGGACGGCGAAGATTAAGGTGCGGGCGTTGGGGGCTGGAACGAGCGAATGCAATGTGACAGTACCGCAGGCGCGTGGCGTGCGGGTATGATTAACGAACACAGCAGGGGATCGGTGTACGAATCACCTGTAGTTAAGGGAGGCAGTCCCGGTGATTGAGGGTAATACAGCGGGGTTCGAGCACGTGTTTCCTGGCAGACATGTTTTATGGTATTGGTTGGGGGATCGGGAGCCGGTGTACTATGTGTGCGAGGTGAGGGATGGTGATGTGGAGGACGAGCTAAGGATTGGTGACGGGGTAGTGGTGCGGGGCCGGGTGCGTGGTGAGGACTTGCCGGGGGAGTTGGGGGTAGAGGTAAGCATGGGAGGCATGGATGCGTACGTGGGGATGGCAAGTGTTGCGGTGGATGAGGACGAACGGTTTGATGCACGTGGAGTGGCGCGGGAGGCGCGGGTGCGTTTGTATGATGGACGGGACGGGCGGAATTGGGTGGTAGTGAGGGCGGTGGATGGATGAAGTGTGTGGGATGGGGTGGTGGCGGGAGGGTTATTTTTGTGGGGATCAGTCGAGGCAGAGTGGATTGGAGCAAGTGCGGCGGGTGTGCAAGCGTTATCGTTTGGACTCACGGCGGTATTGCGCGCGTGGGGTGTGAGGATGCCGATGCAAGGGGTGATGCGTTTGCTTTTGGGTTATCGGGCGCGTGGCAGGTGGCAGTAACGGTGCTCGTAGATGCAGGGTGATCCCGGTGTGTGAGGAGTTGGTTTTTCGCGGAGTTGTGTTTGGGGCGCTCTGGCGAAGTTTGGCGTTATGGCCGGCGGTGTTACTGTCTGCGTTGGTCTTTGCAATTGTACGCATGGAATTAGCACATTTGTTACGAATCGCAATCATTGGGGTTGTGTGTGCATTGAGTTACGCACGGATGCAATCATTGATGGTGCCGATTGGAACTCATGTGGTAAATAACATGGCAGCATTCGCCTATGTGGCGTTGCTGCTCTGGGAGATGGGGTAGAGCGGTATGCAGGTAGTATATGACAGTGTACGCGCGGTGGTGACGCTGCTATTAGCAGCGGGATGCGGTGTGTACTTAGTGCGGCGGAAGATTTTGCACGAGCAGGCGCGTCGAGATTTGAGCTTAGTGGTGTTTCACTTGACGTTACCGTGTCTGCTGTTCAGCAGTATCGTGCGCGCGGTGAGCGTGGATGCCTTGCGGCAGTGGTGGCTGTTGCCGGTGGCGGCGGTCGTGCATTGTGGGATAGGCTTTCTCGTGGGGTTATTGGTAGTGTGGATGAGTAGGCCGCCGTCAGAATTTCGGCGGGATGTGGTTGTGACGACGGCATTTGGAAATGGCGCGTATTTACCATTTGCGATCGTGGGGATTATTGCGCTTGACCAGCGGGAGCTGTTAGGTGCTCAGGCGGCGGCGGATGGAGTGACGTACGTTTCACTATATTTAGTAGCGTACACAGCGATGCAGTGGTTGGTGGGCTATCCATTTCTGACGCATCGGCCGTGGCGGGAACTGAGCGCGACGCATGTGATTTCGCCGCCGATTATTGCGGCGAGCTTGGCGATGGTGTTGGGACTAATTCCATGGACGAAGGGTTTGTTTTGCGGGCCAGGGGCGATGTTAGAGATTATTCCGCGAGCGGCGGAGATAATCGGACAGGCGACGGTTCCCTGTGCGTTGCTTATTACGGGGGCGAATCTGGCGCACAGCAGGTCACTACAGGCGGTAGGGTTACGTGCGTTAGTGGGGGCGGCGGCGGGGCGGTTTGTGATTGTACCTGGAGTGAGTGTTGGGCTGACATGGGTGTTATGGGGGCATGGATGGATTGGGAGCCCGATGATGTTTATCGTGTTGGTGTTGCAGTCGTTTATGCCGCCGGCGATGAATTTGATGATTATGTGTGAGATTTTGGGACGGAACAAGCAAGGGATGAGTGCATTGGTGTTTTGGTTATACGTGGTGGCGATACCAGCGTTAGCGAGCTGGTTAGCGCTGACGTTGTGGTTGCTGCAGTAATAGATAAGGAAAGTTAGCAACATGATGAGGAGGTTCTGATGGGACGGAAGGTCATTCGAGGTGTCGTGACGGGCGTGATATTGATAGAGCTAGTCAGTACAGGTGGGTGTGCGGGGAGGCCACGCGGCGTGGGGGAGCGGAGTTGCGCATGTGGCGAGCGGATGCAGTTTGTGATCATGCCTGATCGGACGGGGGGTGAGCGACGTGGGGTGTTCGAGAGAGCTGTGGAACAGGTGAATTTGCTACGCCCACAGTTTGTCGTGTGTGTGGGTGATATGATCGAGGGGTACAGTGAGGACTCACGAGTGATCTCGGCACAATTTGCGGAGTTTGAGGAGCTTGTCAAGAAGTTAGATGCGCCATTTTATTATGTGCCAGGGAACCATGACATTAGCAATCCACGAATGGCGAAGATGTGGGAAGAGCGCTATGGCCCGCGGTACTACTATTTTCTGCGGGATGATGTGTTGTTCATTTGCTTGAACACTGAGGAGGGCATGGAGCCAGGCGGGATGGAGAAGCAAGTGGCGCAGGTGTGCCGGACGTTAGGAGCGAACTCTGGCGTGCGTTTTACGTTTGTGTTTTTGCACAAGCCGGTGTGGACATGGGAGAGGGTACCGGAATGGTGGGAACGGATTGAGGATGCGTTAGCTGATCGGGCGTATGCGGTGTTTGCCGGTCATGATCATACGTATCGGAAGTTTGTGCGCCATGGCCGTCCGTACTATGCGTTGGCGACGTGTGGTGGGTGGAGTCACCTTGACGGCCTGTACGCGGGGCTATTTGACCATATTACGCACGTGACGCTCGAAGGCACAAACGTGTGGGTGGTGAATTTTTGCGTGGATGGGATTGTGGCGGATGATGTGGTGACGGAAGAGACACTGGCGACTGGGGGAAAGTTGGGCAGAGAGGGTATTTTTGCGAGGCCGATTTTTTATACTGGGCCGGTGTTTAGGGCAGGCGAGCTGAGGGTGAGTTTTAGCAATTGTCTGAGCATGCCTGTGGAAATGGAGGTGAGGGTGCGCAGCGAAGGGCATGTGGTGGCGGATGCATGGCGAGATAGGGTCGAGTTGTATCCAGGTGAGACAACAGAGCGGGTAGTGCTAGTGGAGGGACGAATGGGTGCGATTGGGGATGTAGCTGGTGTGGTCGTGGTAGAATGGCAAGCGCGGTGCGAGCCGTACAGAGGGAAAGCGTTTTACACGCAGGGGCGTACACGCGCTGGTGTAGTTCGGGCGCAGATGGCCTCACGGGTTACGCATGACGTACGGATTGATGGCTGTTTGGAGGATTGGGCGTCATTGCCGTTCACGTGCACCTCACGTACCTATGCAGTGCTTGAGCCTGGGACATGGTTTGGGCCCGATGATGGCTCGTTTGAGTTTGGTGTGCGGTACGACGACGGGTACGTATACATTGGGGTTAGAGTTACGGACGAGGCAGTGTGGGTATCACCCGACGTGGCGGCGTCGCAGCAGGATGGTGTGGAGGTGTGGCTTCACGCGGATCCGTGGGAGCGTGAGGCTTTGCTGGAGGGAGGGGTGGGGTTGATTGTGGGTGGGCAAGGAGGGACGAACAACTATGTAATTTGTGGGGAAACGAACCGTGTGAGTGGAGTGGCGACGGCCTGCCGCATTGAGGCGGGTGGGTACACGGTTGAATGTGCTGTACCGTTGAGTGCATTGGGGCTTACGAATGGGCAGGAGTGGAGTGAGTTAGCGGTGAATGTAGGGTTAAATGATTTTGACCCGCCGGGGCCGCGGGGAGTGCAGCTGTGGTGGCAGCCTGATCCGCGCAGCCGCGAGTGGTTTGCAGGAGCTGGGACGGTGAGGAAGGAGAGGGAATAAGAACTTTACGCTTCCTTTGGGGAGAAGTTGTGAGGGCTGGGGTGAGGTGGCTGGGGGGTGGGTGACGAGGCAGCTTTTACTGGCCTGCGGGCTTTCGGTAAGGTATGAAGAGTTTTTGGCCCGGCGAGAGTCGTGAAGTATCCGTGATATTGGGGTTGGTGTTCAAGATATCTTGGACAGTGACATTGTAGTCACGGGCAATTTTCCACAAGGTTTCACCGGCGACGACGGTGTGGGAGTAACCTTGGGAGTAATCAATATCGGGGCTGGAGGGTGTACCAGTACGAACGATGGGGGTAGCGGACGGTTTGGCGCTGCTGGGGGGAGTGGTAGGCGGGGTGGCTGGTGGGGTAGGGAGTGCGCGGGCGGCGATAGACTGCAAATGGGTCTCGACACGGACGATGTGCTCGCTATTGGCGTTAACCTGTGACTGGAGGGCTTTGAGGTCGCGCTGAAGGGCCTGCAGATCGCTGGTGAGCTTACGTTGCAGAGTGGCATTCTCATCCTGGACGGTTTTGACTACATCAGCGAGCTTGCGGTCGTATTGTTCAGTATCGCGGGAAACAGCGGCAGTGAGATTTTTCGTTGTTTGATCGAGGGCGACGCGCTGGTTGTCGAGCTCACTGCGCTGACGCGCAAGATCGGCGGAGAATTTTTCGAGTTCAGTGCGCTGGACACGTGCCAGCGTATCGAGTGATTTACGCATGTCATTCTGGAGCTGGCGGATAAGGGCAGCTTGATTTTCTTGTTCGCGCTCGAGCAGGTTGAGCTGCGACTGTAAGTTATCGAGGTTTTGGCTAAGGGCGGCGAGCTTCTCGTGCAACTCGCGCACGTCGTCCTGCAGGCGGAGGTACATGGAGGAAGGCTGTTCGACGGCAGAATACTCAGTGGTGGCACAGCCGCCTAGGAGTGCCACGGCGGCCAGCACTAGGGGGACGTGCAGCCGCTTAAGGACGCTGTGTGTCATCTTACTGGCCAGCGATACCTATCAGAAAATGGCAGCGACGGTTTTTGGCCCAGGCCGCTTCGGAGTGACCCGGATCGACCGGGCGCATTTCGCCGTAGCTAATTGTGTACAGGCGGTTCGGATCGATGCCCAAGTCGGCGAGGAACTGGCGAGTAGAGTTGGCCCGGCGAGAACCGAGAGCCATATTGTATTCTTCGGTGCCGCGCTCATCGCAGTGACCTTCGATTTGCAAGATAACCTGCGGGTAGCGCTTTAAGAAAGCGGCGATCTGCTGTAAGATGGCTGCTTCATTAGGGAGGATTTGGGCGCTATCATAAGCGAAGTGGATGTCACGGAGTACCATTCGGGCCTCGGCATCGATAGCTGGGTCAATCATACCCGAGCCAGGCTCGAAAAAGCGCCCGCTCCCAGTGGGCTGGGGAATGTCGTAGGGAGAGCGGCCCCCGAGCTCGTTTCCGGACAACGCGGCTTCATCGGCCATGTTGGGATTGAAGGCATCGCCGTACGCGGCAGTGTCTTCCGATCGTTTTTTCGTGCGCGCGCAGCCAAAGACCAGCAAAGTTGCCAAGAGAATCAACCAAAGTCGGTACATACGTTCCTCCCGCGTTATTACCAACGCATAGTAATGATCGTGGGACGCGATGACGCCCCAGCGGGTCGTTGAGTTCCACAGAACTGCGGCAGCTAGTATAGCAAAAGCGGGTGGTTTTGTAAATAGGAAGTTTTTTTGACGAGCTGAGTGGCGGTATGGAGTTTAAAGGAGGGTGGCCGGGTGGGTGGTGGCAACTGAGGTACGTGGGTGAGTGAGTGTGTTGCGCTAGCTGCAGTTTTGCTCGGCAACAGCAACAGCTGGTGGGGCGTGCTGTGGTCACGGGAAGAGCGCGAGTGCCGGGCAATTAGGTTGCCGATGTGGTGATGTAGTAGAGAGAATCAGTTAGGGGATGTGGCGGGAGGTGATGAGACATCGAGTGGGCTCGATGGAGCTGTCTCGCTGGTTTGGAGGGACGCCGCGCGGCGCACAAAGACCTCAAGAATGTTTGGCATGTTGCCGCGGCGGAAGAGCCTCACAACGTTTGTACCAGGGGTTAAGATGATGTTGCCAACGAGGTCATTCGTCGCACGCCAGGCGCACCAGCCGCTGGGGAGGTTGCAGAGGTTTGTTGCGACGAGGCGATCATTGACGCTCAGCATGACGGGAATGATATAACCGGCGAAGTATGACACAGAAACCTCGGCGGTGAGCGCAGTGGGTACCACGATGGGGATGTTGATAAAATTAAAGGTGGCGTTAGTGCTTTCGAGTGCGGGCTGGTCGGGGTAGACGAGGTTGATGTTGGTAACGATGCGCAAGTTGGTTTCTTTCACAGTGCGGGCGGTGACGTGGGCCAGGAGTGTTGAGTCTTCGGAGGTAGGGGATGGTAGGGCTTTGGGTAGGGCGTGTTCCTGTCTCTTATACACATC
>JAOACZ010000196.1 GCA_026417575.1 bacterium
GGCCCCCCCGCCACGCCCACCACCGGCTCCTGATACCAGTACCCTACCGTTGCCACATCCGCACACAACAAATTCCCATGCCCCACCTCAATGCTCCCACGCAATGAGCGCCGAAAGTAAACCGGATCCTCCACGTGAAACCGATACACATGCGTCCGCCCCAGCCACCCGCTCTCCCCCGTGTTAATCCGCGCCGCTCCAAAGTACCAATGCCCATACCGCTCCTTCGGACCCCACGCCGTGTTGAAGTAATCTTCCGTGCCTGTCCCATGCAGCGACGGCGGCCACCCCTCCCCATCCACAATCCACATGTCATCACCTTCTCCGTACCACAACGCCGTCGGGCTCTCAATATAGTAGTTCACTCCCACAAATTGCCCGCGCCCCCGTGTGTCAATTATCACATGGTTCCCTCGCTCAGAATGATGCGGCGGCCACACTCCCAAGCTATCAAGTTGGCTCTCGCAACCTATCTCCGGATAATTCACCCTCCGATGCCACGTCGCGTGAAATCGCCCAACCCCACTCCCTGGGTCCCCATCGTCATACGTAATCATATAGTACAACGCCCGACACGCACCCTCAGAATCATTCCATATCTCAATCCGTGCGCCCCCGCGAAACGGCATCGGCAAATAACAATTCAACTCACGCCCTCCTCTCGGTCCCGCACAGAAAACCAACGACTGCCAGTTGTAAGGCTCACCCCACCCCTGCCCAAAAAAATCTCCTAATGGACACTCCACCGACGCCTCGCTCGCCCCGTCCCAGTACATCCGCAAAATCATATGCCGCCGATACATCGGATCCTCGTGATCCACCCTACACCAAATGTGCCGAATCGTCCCACACCCCTCTACCGCCGCCAGCGTCACACTCTCACCTGCCCCTAAGCTTATCCACTTACAATTCCCGCCGCTGCGCTCGTAGCTGGATATCCGCCGCGTCCGCCCACCTCGCACCACGGCTAATTGATCAAGTGGGCTCCTCATCTCCCTCTCCTATCCTCGATGCGCTCCTCCCAATCTCTTTCTTCCCACGCCTACTCCACCTCGCGCAACCATACCCGCATGCTCCCCGGCGTCCGATTGTCCCACACACAGTACGGCACCGCGCGTATCCGTACATGCTTGTGCCGCGGTGCCGCCGTGCTGTACAATTGATCACTCACCCCTGTCAGTAGTAATCCCTTCCCTTCTATCACCGTAACACCGCCCAGCAACTCAGGCTCAAACACCGCTTTCAATTCCGCTCCCCGCGGCAGTGCCAACCGCTCTAACGTCTGAGTGGCGTTGTCGCACCCTTCCACACAATACACAATCGGCCCACGTTGAAGAGCCACCCGCCCCGCTAGCTGCCGCACTTCCGGATGCGCGTACACCCGCCGCACCGGCATCGCTAAATCCAACTCAACCTCGTCTCCGTCGCCCCATTCTCGCGTAATCCCAATATACCCCTTCTCTTCTCTCACTGCACCGCGCAAGTCCACCTTCCCCCTCTTCACCTTCAACTCCGCCTCGTCACACCAGCCCGGCATGCGCAAATACAACGTAAACTCCGTCGCGCGCTCCAGATGTACTCGCACCACCACTCGCCCTTCCCACGGATAATTTGTCTCCTGTACCACACGCACACGTTGCCCTGCTACCTCCATCCAACCTTCGCCCGCTACGTATAAATGCACATACACTCCCCTCTCTCCTCTCGAATACATGTACCCCCCTAGCCCCGCATACAACCGCGCTATATTCGGTGGGCAGCAGGCACAGCCAAACCATTCTTGCCGATGCCGCGTCAACCCGTCCCACACTTCTCCCCCCGCCCTCCGACCTCCGCCCGCATCCGGCTCGTGCACCGCGAGCGGGTTACTGTAAAAAAAACGCCGCCCATCTAACGAAACCCCACTCGCTACCCCGTTGTACAACGCACGCTCCATCACGTCCGCGTACTTCCCGTCCCCCCTGATCTGCAGCATCCGATGATTGAAAAACACATTCGCTATCGCCGCGCATGTCTCTGCATACGCGTACTCGTCCGGTATGTCATACGCGTACGAAAAACCCTCATTGCGCGGATCCGTGCCCACCCCCCCAGTCAGCAACATCCGCCGTTCACAAATACTCCGCCACATCCGTTCACACGCCGCCACAAGCACCTCATCATCCGTTGCAACACCCACATCCGCCATCCCACACAACATGTACAAACACCGCACAGCATGCCCAACCGCCTCTTCCTGTTCCCGTACCGGCTTGTGCGCTTGCATGTACTCGTACGTCTTAAAATACCACCCCCGCGGGTCCTCCCCACGCCCGCGCGCCTCCTCATCAAAGTAGTACGGCCGCCGCCCTCGCTCGTCAATAAAGTACTTCGCTAACCTCAACCAGCGCCCCTCCCCAGTCACCCCGTACATCTTCACCAGCGCTAACTCGATCTCCTGATGCCCACAGTACCCTCGCTTTTGCCCGGGGCCGCGCCCAAACGTCCGCTCTAGCAACTCCGCGTACCGCTCCATTGCCTCCAAAAAAAACCGCGCCCCCGTCGCCCGGTAGTGTGCCACCGCCGCTTCCATCAAATGCCCCGCGCAATATAACTCGTGATTGTCCCGTAAATTCCTAAACCGTTCCTCCGGCGCCGCAAAACTGTAGTAGCTGTTCAAATACCCATCCGGTTGCGCCGCTCGCACAACCAGTGCCACCTTCTCCTCTAACAGCCGCCGTATGCGCTTATCCCCGCTCCGCACCACCTCGTACGCCGCCGCCTCAAGCAGCTTCGCAACATCAGAATCCCAAAACCGGTGCCGCGCCTGCCTATCTCCTACCTTCCACCCAGGATCAAACGCCCGCCACCGGTTCGTCCTCTCGCAAATCGCAAACTCCAGCGGAATCGTCACCCGCCCGTTCACTTCTTGCCGCGTCCCCCAAAACCCCCCTTCAATCCTCACATCCTCCAACGGCACCGGCGTCAATTTCCTCCCCACCTTCCTCGCTACCTCAGCCAACATAAACAACCTCTCTCCGCGCCTCTCCTCACTCCCCCACACTCACACAATCCCCCACGCCGCACCCACCTTCGTTAACGCCCGCAACGCAAACTCCATATCCTCGTAACTCAGCGCATCCGAAATCTGACACCGTATCCGCGCCGCACCTTCCGGTACCACCGGAAACCCAAAACCTGTCACAAACACCCCTTCCCCCAACAGCGCCTCACTTAGCGCAATCGCTTTCGCCGTCTCCCCCACAATGATCGGAATAATCGCGCTCTCCCCCTCCAACGGCTGAAAGCCCGCCTCCCTCAGCCGCCTGCGAAACCACCGCGCCTTCTCGCCCAGCCGCTTCACCCGCTCCGGCTCCCGCCGCAATATCCGCACCGCCGCTAACGCCGACGCCGCCACCGTCGGCGGCAGCGCGTTCGAAAATAACTGCGGCCGCGCCCGTTGCACACACGCCTCGATCACCTCCCGCCGCCCCGCCACAAAACCTCCCGCC
>JAOACZ010000228.1 GCA_026417575.1 bacterium
GCGAGAGACGAACGCGCAAGAGTTAGCAGAGAATGTGACATTAGACGTTGGACATTAGACGTTGGACACACGGCGGAAAATGTTGTTTGCAGATGACAGAGAATGCGGATTGTGACGGAATTCTGCGACCCGCTGGCGGGGTCGTCACACTGAGAAATGATCCGCACCCCGTGGTCGTGCGACCACGGGCTAGTGTCTTGCATCCCGGCGGGATGCACACCCTGAGAGGCGCGCCGTGTCCCGTGGTTACACCACGGGCTAGCTCTGCGAACCCGGGCGGGATCGTTGTGTGCAATACGTCAAACTACGAGCACCACCAGCTTATATCCAAGGCTAGACGCTGGATCTGAGTTGGGACGAAGGGCTTGACACGTGCCGACTTTGTCGCGGTCGAAACACGATTAACAAAAAAGCGTGTTACGATTTACCGTGGGGATGGAAAGCGTACGAAGAAAAGTGCGATGCTGGTTGGCTTGGTTGTATGAACACGCACTGTGTGTGTGGGCGCACAGCACCGATGAACGGGCCGTGCGGCGTGCCATGGAGGCGGGCTACTCTGCTATGACGGACGCGTACAGCTCAACGTGGTATTGGGCAGATTGGTATGTTGACAACAGTGGACGAGCGAGACCGTGGGAACCGTGGAAGCGCCGTTTACCCATATTCAAGCGGCGATCACCATGGGGGGGCGTGAGCAATTTTGCCGCCAATATCATCGATGTGACGCCCACGGACACGCCCTACGAAGGTGCGCTGGTGTTTCGCAACATGAACGCACTGCGGCTTCGCGGCTATGGCGGCCGGCCCGTCAATCGCTACAGCGGCGCGGCGGGCGTGCACAGGATTATGAGCGGGACCAATTAGATCTTGGTGTCGTCATAGGGCTGCATGCCACCCGCGCACGTGGGGCTTGAGAACCTGAGAATTGAGAATCACACCACGGCCACGGAAGAATGGTATTGCGCTGATGTGCAGACATGGTTACGTGAGAATACAAGTGCGCGGGCATGCGGGCGCGCTCGAGGTAAGGAATCACCAACTGTGTCTTTGACGGCGGCGGACCGCACGTTGGGGTGCGGCTGGGCGATTTGGGCCAAGGCCACGTGGTGCCGTGGGGCATCCCGTATGCAAATTTTCACACCAGTCTGGTACTGTGGTGCGTATTTGAGCGCTGCGCGACGGGCGCGCATCATGTCCATGCAATGCGCGCGTGTGGCGTTCAACTGATTTATCAGCAACGGGGTGGGCGTGACGGCGGTGGAAACTACGAATGCGCTACCGGCGCCTACGATCCCATTCAGGTAGGCTACACCGAGTTTGCGTGGTGTGGCAGCCACGGCGTTCGCGGCGGCGTGTATTCCAATCTTGTGTACTACAATAAAACCCTATATGGCTGTGGCGGTACAGGTACGGTATTGACGCGAGCGTGATGATTTCGTAGGGCAACGCGGGACTGTCAACAACATCATGTACGGCAACGGCGCGGCATGGGCGGCGCGGTCAGCGGACTCGAATCTGCTGGAGGCTGCCTATAATGTGTACTGGGGCAATACGAGGACGACGGGCTGGGAATTCTTTGGCGACAATGTGATTACTACCGTTCCTGCGTTTGTCTCGCTGAATCTGGCGGACACGGATTTTTGCGGCCGCAGGCGGGCCGATGGACGTGCCGGCGGCAGGCGCGGCGTTTGATGGCGCGTGGCTGGCGAACGAGTTGACGGAAAACCGGGAGGCGCTGCTTACGGCGCACGGGAAAGTCGTGTATGTGCATTTGGGGTACGGGAACGTGGCGACGACGGGGGAATTTAGCTGGATTCGCTTAGAGCGCATTGAACGTCCGCCGCGCTGAGGCGCGGCTGCAAGCGGCTAGAAGCCGCGTGGCAAGCGCTGCTGGGCAGCGCGTGCGCCCGCCGTGTGGCGGGCTGCAAGTCTCGGTTCAGTCAGCCAAAGCATCTGCGGAGCGCAGCCTCGTTGGCTCACCTGGAGCGGTAGTTGACTGATGCGTACTGTGTGCGCCGTCACCTGACGGACACACGCTCACGCGACGGGGGAGGCTGCACGTTGTGCCCTGTGTTAGCG
>JAOACZ010000231.1 GCA_026417575.1 bacterium
CCCTAACATGAAACGCCCAAAAAGCGCCCCTAACGCATAATACACACCCCCCTCTTGCGCCACAAACCGGACAATCACCAACATCTGCGCTATAAATCCCCCCGTCGAACCTGCCGACATCCGCCCCCATGCCGCCAAGCGCACCCACCCTCCCCGCGCCGCCACCCATGTCACCGTCACCCACCCACCTATCAACACACACGCCCACCCAAGCGTCCACAAAGGCCTCATGTAGATCCCCAGCACCAACCTATGAAACATACCCCCAAACCGCGCCTCGTAGTAACAAATCGCATCCCCGTACCCATATGGCCGCACATCCGTGTGTGCCCGCAGCCGCCCCACGCGCGCACACGCATTCGAAAATTGCAACCGCCGCCACATGTTGAGCTGATCTTCTATTACTACCGGCGTCAACCATTCACCCGACCAGCCCCGTTCCTCCAACCGCGCAACCCACCACCCTGGCTCCTCCACAAGTTCCTCCCCAGGTGACGCAATGACCAGCGTCGCACTTGCCGGAACTACCACCACGTGACCAAATACACCACGCAACGTCTCGCGCACACGCTCAAGTAATCGCGCAAAGTCCTCCGGTACCAGCCCCGCCGTCCCCGGTAGAACAACTACAAATGCCCCTCTCTTGCTCATCCTCTGCCGCACTAACTCAAACCACTCGCGAGAATAATAGCGTGCTCCCGCATACGATTCCGGCACCCCTACGTCCTGAATCACCACATCAAACGGCCCACACCCCGCCCGCTCCTGCCTCCGCAGCCACGTCCGACTATCCTCCCCTGTCCACAACACCTTCGGCCCCCTCAGCACTGCTGCATCTTCCGGCAACAAAAACGACGCAAACTTCCATAAGTACGGTGCCAACGGATCTACAATCGCCACTTCGACACCGCGCTGCGCAAGCTCACGCACCACGCCGTTATACAGAAAACCAATCAACAACGCCCGCTTCGTCCCGCCCGCCGCCCCTACCGCGTACCCCACCAGCTCCTCCGCATACTCCCGCTGCCGTGTTGAGCCCACTAATCGCCCCTCGTAATAAAACGCATGCTCATCCCCGCTCCGCGTCACCGCCACATGTGCCCGCGGAAGGTCAAAAACTGCGACCAGCTCCCCTGCAAGAAAGCGCCCTGCCCACTCCCGTGCCCACCTATCCAACGTCCCTCCCGCCCACCACACCACCACCAACCCCACCGCACATAACCCATTCGCTATCATCCCTACCCACCGTGCCCGACTCATCCACGCACTCGTCAAAAACGGCACACATGCTACCAACCCCACGCTCACCCACCATATCCCCGCCGGAATCAAGTAAAATGTCACTATCAACCCAGCTACCGCCGCCCCCACCGTCTCGCACAAGTACAAGCGCGCTATGCTCTCCCCCGTCCCCCGCTCCCATCGCTCAATCAATGTGCCACATACATAGCTGTGTGCCCACGCCGGCACTGCCGTGACAACACAAGCTAACACCACCGCCCGCCCCATCGTCGTCGTTGCCCCCGCAATCTTTCCCGTCCACGGCCAGCAACAACGTAACACGATCAACTCCCCTACCGCTATCACACAGCCCACCACCCATATCCACGTATACCCCCGCCTAAACCTGCGTCGCGCTATCGTGTATCCGCTCATGCTCCCCAGCGCACCCCAGCTCAGCCACGCTGCCAACATCATCCCTATAATTAACTCATTCCCCCGTAACCATACCCCCGCCTCTCGCACCAGCAACACCTGCGCCAACAATGCGCTAAATCCCACTCCGCCAACTCGCCACGGTATGTCGCGATATTCAACCCCGGCGTCTCTCATACCTCAATTCTACCATTTCCTCCCCACCCCTTTCACCTCTGCATCCCCTACTTCCCTCACTGCAACTGTGCCTCTGTCCCAGCTCAATTTCCCGGGCACGAAGCAACCACCCCAGCCATCTCTCTACGCACTTCTCCGCCCTCCCTGCCGTGCATCCCTACCGGAATTTCGCTACACTAGGCAGAAAACGGCAACAAAATGACCACACCTATCGTCCACTTGCATACCCCCACCCTCCCCATCCAACAACACATCGCGCTCGACCGGGCGCTGATGTCCGCAGTGGGTGCCGGTCAACTACCGCCTCTCGTCCGTCTCTGGGACTTCCCTGATGAAGCTATCGTCGTAGGCATCGCCCAAAATCCTCAAGATTATGTCCACCTCGATGCCTGCGCCGCCGACGGCCTCCCAGTTCTGCGTCGCTTCTCTGGGGGTGGTACCGTCTGCCTCTTGCGTGGCTGTGTTGTCTTCTCTGTAATTATCCCCTTAGGTGGCCCCTTAACCCGCTATGACGTACATGGCGCCTATCGCTACATCCTCTCTTTCGCTATCAATCACCTCCAACAGCTCGGCCTGCCCGCTAATTTGCAGCCCCCCTGCGACGTGGCCATTCAGAACCGCAAAATCATCGGCTGTGCCCAAGCTCAAAAGTCAAACGCTGTCCTGGTGCATGGTAGCGTCCTCGTCGACGCCCCTGTAAACCGCCTCGAACGGTACCTAAAGCATCCCAAAGTTGCCCCCGCGTATCGTGCCGGACGCTCCCATACTGCCTTCGTCCAGAATCTTGCAGATTACGGATTCCACCCCTCAGAAGTAGCTGCACTCCTCGCCAACGCCTGGGCGCCCGAACGCATTGCTGCCTCACTCATCCCCAGCTTTATCTCAAGCGCCGTGGCCAACGCTGTCAGTTTGGTTCCCCGCATATCGTAAAAAAAACACCCCGCTTGGGCCGCTTGAGCTACGTCTCAAAGCTTGCCCCACTCCAGCCCCGGCGCGGCCAATGCCGCCACCTTTCCCCCGCTCCAAGCGCCAACCGCCATCCCGCGGCATCAGCCGCGCTGTATCTCCCTTCTCTCGTGCTAGGCGCCTACCGTCCTCGCGGCAAACTCACCCCGTTATCCCCGCCCCATGCCGCGCTCTTGCCCCTTCTGCGGCGAAACGCCGGGAGGGACGGGTGCACCTCGCCGATGCCGCACCCGTTCCTGATGCAACGTCGCCGCCTGCGCCCGCACGTGGTCGTACGCATGCCGATGCAACAGCATCGTACACGAACGCATTACACGGCTCATTGCCACCTCCCTTCTTCAATGACTGTTCCAACCACTCACTTCATAGTATACACCAACTTCGCTAAAAATGCAACTACAGTTAACCGTCTAGCTTCAGCCCCTTCCTTTGAACCACGCTTGCACGCATATCTTTTGCGACCACAAGCGCAGCTTCCCCCACCCTCACTTGCCCCACGCCCCCACGTTCATAGTGCGACCTTCCAATACACCTCTAGCAGCTCTTAAAGCCTGTTCTCCCACAAAAACCTTGGCGCGGTCTATCCGCGACCGAGTCACGGATTCCGCACGTCGGCGCAGCCATCGCCAAGTCCGCTGATTCTCTAATCTCCGCCGAATTTCTTCCGGGTACTTATCGTTTTGACAAATGGCTCAGCCTGGCTAGAGCGTCCCGATTCATCGGGAAGGTCGGTGGTTCAAATCCACTCGCCCCGACCAGCCTGATCTCCCTCATTCCACATGACCTATTACCTCTACATTCTCTGCAGCCAGTCCACCGGTCGCTTCTACATCGGCCATACTAACAACCTCGCCCGCCGCCTCACTCAACACCAACGCAACCAGAGCCTTTCCACACGCTGCAGAGGTCCATGGGAGCTTGTCTACACCGAACCTCACCCCACCCGCGCCGCTGCCATGCGTCGTGAACGCGCTCTCAAACGCGTGAAAAGCGCCGCCACGCTCCGCAAGCTCATCAACTCCCCCATGCCTGGCTAGAGCGTCCCAGCCCAGCCAGAAAGTTACTCACCCACAATCCACTTACACCACACCCAATACCACTTTGCTATAATACAGCGTCTATGCCACAAACGCGGCTGACAGTTGATTCTGAAACCAAGCTAATCGCCCTCCTGGGTTGGCCAGTCAAACATTCCGCCTCCCCGCGCTTTCACAACGCGGCGCTCGAAGCGCTGGGCATCAATGCCATCTATCTCGCCTTCGCCGTGCCACCGGACCACCTCCGCACTGCCTTGCGCGGCCTCGCTGCCCTTGGCGCAATCGGCGCAAACGTCACAGTCCCTCACAAACAAGCCGCCTTCGCTCTCTGCGACGAGTGCTCGCCGGAGGCCAAAGTTATCGCAGCTGTAAACACCATTTGCTTCGAAAACGGCCGCCTGATCGGCTATAACACCGACGCTTATGGTATTGCCGCTGCACTCGCAGAAGAGGGTCTCACACTTCACGCCGCCAACGTCGTCGTCCTCGGCGCTGGCGGCGCTGCACGTGCGATCGTCACTCAAGCGGTACTCGACGGCGCAGCGCAGATCTTCCTCATCAATCGCACCCTCAATCGCGCAGAACATCTCCTCTTGGATATCCTGGAAAATTGCCGCCAGCTCCCACCTGATGTTCGCCGCTTCCCACTCCCACGCTGCCAAGTCTTGCCCTACGATGATATCCGTCGCGCTTTAGTCGATGCCCATGTACTCATTAACGCTACCTCCGTGGGATTAAAAGACGATGATCCACTTCTGTTTGATCCAAATCTGATCCATCCTTCCACGCTCGTCTACGACACGATCTACAACCCTCCACAAACACGCCTCCTCATCGCCGCTAAACAAGCTGGCTGTCAGAAAACGGCCAACGGCCTCTCAATGCTCCTGTATCAAGGAGCTCGCGCCTTCGAACTGTGGTTTAAACGCCCGGCTCCCCTCGAATTAATGCGTAAAGAGCTTCTTCAACCCCGCACGCGACACCGCCACACGCCTGCCTCGCCCTAATCAGCTCCGCCATCCTCACCCCCCTCCCCTCACAAACGCAGTACTTCCTTGATCCGTGCTGGCAGATACGCACTCACCCTTCGCTCCACCCGCTCCCATACCCAAAATCCTGCCTCCGTGCTCACATACCCTAGTAGCGCTCCCGCATAGACATCCGACAACCAATGCGCCCCTGTCACCACCCGCGAAACAGCCGTACACGTCACCGCCGCCAACAGCATCACACGTGCCCGCGGATACAGCCGACCAAAAAATACAGCCGTAACAAACGCCTGCGTGGCATGCCCCGAGGGGAAGGACACAGGCAGCCTCTTCCCCCACCCCGAAAACAGCCCAACAAACCGTACCGGAAACTCTCCGTCAAAAAACGGTTCAGGTCGTATCTTCCCTGTCGTATTCTTGATCACATCAACAACGATCCCACTCACTAGCGACACCGCCGCAAACACAATGATATATCGCCGCCGCGCAGGGTCATACACCCAAAGAAACCAACATCCTAAAACACCCCACCATACCAGCCCCAGCTGCTCAAAAAATATCCAGAAATCATTCGCAAAAAACCGTCGCACGTGCCGCCCAATCCATGCGCGCTCACGTGCAGCTACAATCTGATACTCAAATAGTTGCCCTACCCCCATCGCGTGGCGTTCTTCGAAGACCACCACCTCATTCGTTCGCCCCACAACCCTCACCACAAGCCCAGGTACGCCTCCATGCCGACTCCGAACCATAGTCGTGTATTTGCTGCCCAGTTCCTCTAACTCCCTAAGCCAACGCGATACCGCCTCCTCCACCGCTAGGCATGCAAACATCCCAACTCCAAGACAACTAATCAGCACTATCCACTGAGCTCTCACACCTGTCATCACCCCGCTTCTCCCCTTGCATTCCTGTAACACTTTTGCTATACTTTTTCCAGCGCGGGCGTAGCTCAGTTGGTAGAGCGCAACCTTGCCAAGGTCGAGGTCGTGGGTTCAAGTCCCATCGCCCGCTCCATTGTTCCCACCTCGTTCTTTCCCCTCTCGCGCCATCCTTCGCGCCACTTCCCCCTCAAAATACACCGTCCGTGTCGGAAATGCAATCCCTACTCCTAACTCCGCTAACACCCGCATGAACTTCAAGTTGATCCGTTCCCTCACCGCCAAGTATTCTTGATAATCCGCCATCGTGGTGAAATATACCACATTGATGTTTAAACTCGACTCCCCAAAGTCATAAAAACGTACCACAATGAACTCTTGGTCAACTTCAGGATCCTCGCGCAGCACCTTCCGTAACGCCTCCAGCACTTCCTCCATCTTCTCCGCTGTCGTCTCGTACGTCACCCCAATCGTTTGCGTCACTCGCCTCTTGTGCATACGCGTTATGTTGTCTACACACGCATTCGCTAAAGTCTTGTTCGGTACAGTAACCTGCGTCTTCATCAATGTACGAATACGCGTCGTGCGAAAACCTACCTCCTCAACATACCCGTCAATGTTGTCTATAGTAATCCGGTCACCCACCTTGAACGGCCGGTCTATCATCAGATAAATCGAACTGAAAAAGTTCGCTAACGTGTCCTGCAACGCTAACGCCACCGCCAACCCGCCAATACCAAGTCCGGTGATCAGCGCCGTCACATCCACTTCCAGTGTATCTAACAACACTATCACCGTCAGCACCAATGCCACAATCTTGACCGTCCTCCGCCCTAAAACAATCAATTGCTCGTCCACTTTGCTCGTCGTCGTCCGCGCCTTCGTCACCCATACGTTCGCCAGCACATCCACAATCCGATCAACCAGCCAAATAATCATTAACGCCAGCAGTACCTTCCCAGCTTTGTCCACTACTACCCACGCCCGCCCCCGACCTACCGCCATGATGGAACCTACCAACATCAGTCCAACAACGTAAATCAGCCCCTGAAGTGGTTGTAGCGTGGACGACACAACCCTGTCAGCATGTGGCACATTTGCGCGCGCAAGTGCCAACCCCAGCCGCGTTTGCAGCAAATATCCCCCTACTTGCGCTATAACGATGGTCACAAAGATGATCACAACGCTCCATACTATCTGCCACACGTACACCCCCAAAAACTTCGCCCTTCCCCACCAATATCGACTCCCCACCGTCTCCGCACGCGTGCTGAAATCATCCAGCAACCGATCAAGAACGTTCGTCGTAGCGCTAATGCTTTCCACGTTCGTCACCACCGGCTCCCCCGCCGCCTGCGGCACTGCCCAACTCCAACCACATGCGCACACAAACAGCACAGCACTCGCAAAAATCGTTATCGGTCCGCAAATACGCCCGCGCAGCGTCCGCATCGCTTCTCTCACTTCTAACTTCCCACTCACCGCACTGCCCAACCCTCCCTTAAACTCGCGCGCATCGCCGAATCGCTTCATTTGCCCTCACACTAAGCACGCACCTGTGCTCCTAACTCCGCCTCCAACGCCGCAACCAACGCCGCATGTGCCATATCCACCTCCTCATCCGTGAGCGTTCGCTCCTCGCTGCGATATTCAATGTGGTACGCCATGCTCACACACCCTGCAGGAATCTGCTCCCCTTGATACCGGTCAAAGATGGTAACATCACGCAACAAAGGACCACCACACCGCCGAATTACTCCCATCACCTCGGCATGGCTCACTCTCGCCGGCACCACAATTGCCACATCACGCGTCGCCGCAGGAAAACGCGGCAGCCGCACGTACCGCTTCTCACTCACTCGCACCTCAGCTATTACCTCCACATCAAGCTCCGCTACCGCCACCGGCCCGGAAATATCCCACTCCCGCACTACCCGTGGATGCAGCTCTCCCACCCAGCCAAGCTCCTTCCCCCTGCTCGTCTCTTTCACCACCGCTGTTCGCCCAGGATGCCACCCCTCCCTCTCACCTGCCTCAAACGCTATCCCCTTTACCCCCAGACGATCCAGTACTACCTCAAGCACCCCCTTCGCGTCATGAACATCACACTTCCGCTCCCCTGCCCAAATCCCCTGCTCTGTCGCCGCCCCCCACAACACCAGCCCGCACCACTCTCGTTCAATAAAATCACTCCCGCCTTCACCTCGCCTATAC
>JAOACZ010000011.1 GCA_026417575.1 bacterium
GCAGCGTCAGATGTGTATAAGAGACAGGTACACGGCGGCGCGGTTGGTAGCGGGAGTGGGGGACGTACTGTCATTAGGGTTTTTGAAGGGGCGGCACAGCATGTATGCGCAGATGTGCATGAAGGATTACGTATGGGAAGAGAAGTGGTGGCCTGAGGGGAAGGGGCAGTAGGAGGGAGGAGAGCGGAGAGAGGGCTGCGGGGGCTTGACACGATAAGTTGGGCGAGTCAAGCTCCCGCGTATTTTGTGGGGGTTAGTTAATTACGTTTTGGGTTATTGACGAGGCCGGATTTGTGGGCGAGGTCGAGGAACTCATCGCGGGAAATATCTTCGAGCTGCTTACCGCGTTTTTTGAGCTGTTCATTAAATTTGATAGCACCTTCGGTCATGTGTTGATGGGTTTCTTCGGAGCCGCCGGCGAGGAGGAAATTTTCGCCGGTGGTGATGCGGGTATGACCGTCGGTATTATCGAGGCCAAGGCCGAGGAGGAGGGCTTTCTTTTTGCGTTTTTTAGGCATCGGGTTGGATCACGTTGGTTTAGCGGTTTGGCGGAGGTAGGCTTCGATGAAGGGATCGAGCTCACCATCGAGGACGGCGTTGGTATTACTTGTTTCGACGCCGGTGCGGAGGTCTTTGACGAGGTTGTAGGGGTGAAGTACGTAGCTACGGATTTGTGAGCCCCATTCGATTTTTTGTTTCGCGGCGTAGTCTGCGGCGGCCTGTTTTTCGCGGCGTTCAAGTTCGAGCTGGTAGAGTTTAGCGCGGAGCATTTTGAGGGCGGTGGCGCGATTTTTAATTTGGGAGCGTTCGTTTTGGCAGGCGACGACGATTCCGGTGGGGAGGTGAGTGATGCGGACGGCTGAGTCGGTGACGTTGACGTGTTGGCCGCCGGCGCCGCTGGAGCGATAGGTATCGATGCGGAGGTCTTTTTCGTTGATTTCGATTTCGATATCGTCGTCGATTTCTGCGGAGACGTCGACGGAGGCGAAGGAGGTATGGCGGCGTTTATTGGCGTCGAAGGGGGAGATACGGACGAGGCGATGGACGCCGCGTTCAGCTTTAAGGTAGCCGAAGGCGTAGGGGCCGACGACGTAGAGGGTAGCGGATTTGTAGCCGGCTTCGTCGCCTTCGAGGGCGTCAACGAGGGAGTAGGAGAAGCCGTGGGCATCACACCAGCGGGAGTACATGCGGAGGAGCATAGCGGCCCAGTCGCAGGCTTCGGTGCCGCCGGCGCCGGCGTGGATGGCGAGGTAGGCGTTGCGGTTATCGAGCTCGCCGGAGAGGGTGCGTTCGAATTCGAAGCGTTGGTGAGCGGCGACGAGAGCAGCGGTTTCCTTTTGGATATCAGGGGCGAGAGACTCGTCGCGTTCAGCGGCGGCGAGTTCGATGAGGCCGAGGGTATTGGTGATGTGGCGCTGCATGGTGGCGCAGGAATCGACGAGTTGGCGGAGGGAGCGGATTTCCTGGAGGATGGAGCGAGCGCGTTGGGGATCGTTCCAGAAGTCAGGGGAGGCGGTAGCCTGCTCAAGCTGAGCGAGGCGTGCCGCTTTTTGGGTTAGTTGCAAGCTTGCGACGAGGTGGTCGAAGCGTTGCTTGACATCTTCTACTTTTTGACGTTCCTGTTCGTACATAGGTTAACGAGGTACAAAAAAGTGTTCAACGTGGATCGCATGGGGGCGTAGGTAGAGGTTCAGAGCGCCGTGGGTGTCGGTACGGATGAGGGGGACGGAGCGACTCTGGAGGAGAGCGAGGACGTGGGGGGAGGGGAGGCCGAGGTGATTGAAGCCGACGCTGAGGAGGGCGAGGTGGGGCTGGACGGCGTCGAGGAAGCGGGGACTGGAGGAGGTGAGGGAGCCGTGGTGAGCGAGTTTGAGGACGGTGGAGCGCAAGGGTGCGGGGTACTGGAGGAGGAGTGCTTCGGAGGCGATGGTAGCATCGCCTGTGAACAAAATGGAGTGGCCTTGGCAATGGAAGCGGAGGACCAAGGACCAGGAGTTGTCGTCCCAGGGCACGGAGTTGCGAGGGAGGGCGGCGAGGTCCACGGTGGGGGCGAGGGCGTCAGCGCGGAGGGAACCCCAGGAGTGGTGGAAGCCTGCGGAGACGGTGATCCAGGGTATACAACGCGCGGCGGCGATAGAGCGGAGGTCAGAGGCGAACTGGTCAGCGGGGGGAGGAGGGGGGGCGTAGACAGCGCGGACGGGGATGGTGTCGAGTACTTCGGGAAGTCCGCCAGCGTGATCGCGGTCGAAGTGGGAGAGGAAGACGGCGTCGAGCTGGCTGACCCCCACTGAGCGCAGGTAAGGAATGACCACGCGAGAACCCATTGAAGCGGAGGCGAAACGACCGCCGGAATCGAGGAGGATAGCGTGGCCCTCTGGGCTTCGGATGAAGAAGGCGTCACCGAGGCCGACATCAAGCGCGGTAACGGAGCAGAGTCCGTGGTGATCATTGCGCGAGTTTAGGGCGTTGAGAAAGAGCAAGAAGGAAGCAAGTGCAGCTACACCAACGGCGCGCCGCAGGGTTGAGTGTGCGGCGAGAGAACCGTAGAGGTACAGCCAATACCATGCAGATCCAATAGAGAGATAGTAGCAGAAAAGGGCGAACGGTGTCAAGGCAGGGAGAGGGAAGAAGCTACCGGGGAGGGAGGCAATCCATGAGACGAGGAGGAGGATGAGGTGAAGGAGGCGGAGGGTGACGAGGTAGACGAGGGAAGAGAGGGAGGAGGAGAGTGGGGCGAGGAGCAGGGTGGTGAAACCGCCGGCGAGGACGGGTGTGAGTGCAGGGATGATGAGGAGGTTGGCGAGCCAGGCGGAGGGAGTAATGAGGTGAGAGCGAGTTAGGGTGATTGGCCAAGTTATTGTCCATATAGCGAAGGTGGCGAAGAAGAGTTGGGCGAAGTAGCGAAGGAAAGCGAAGCGGAAGCGGCGGGAGGGGTGTTCTACGTCGTAAGAGGGGGGAGGCTGAAGCCAACCGGCGCGGGCGAGGGCGGTGTCTATGGTAGGGAGGCAGAGGACGAGAGCGGCGACGGAGAGGAAGGTGAGGAGTGTGCCGACGTTAGTGAGGTATTGTGGCGAGAAGAGGAGGTAGAGGAAGGCGACAGCGGCGAGGGTGTGGGTGGGGCGGTGGGGGCGCGCTGCAAGGGGAGCGAGAGCGAATAGGGAGAACATAAGGGTTGCGCGGAAGACAGAGCTGCGCAAGCCGACGAGGAGTGCATAGAGCCAGAGGAGTGGGAGCATGGAAGCGGCGCGCCAGCGTCCTGGGACACCGAGGAGCCACATAAGAGCCCACCAGAGGGCACCGAGGATGCCGATGTGAAGGCCTGAGATGGCGATGATATGGAGGGTGCTGGTGCGTTGAAGAGATTCGGCGATATCGTCAGGGATAGGGTCGCGGACGCCGAGGAGCATGGCGCGGAGGAGGATTGCTTCTGGGGCGAGGAGGGGAGGGGAGGGGAGGGCGTTACGAGCGGCGGAGCGGAGGCGGTCGAGGGAGCGAGCGAAGCGGAGGGCGGGGGAGAGGGGAGGGGAAGACCAACGGAAGGGGCCGCGGCGGGCGGTGAAGCGATAAGCGATAGCCTGGCGGGCGAAGTGAGTAGCCTGATCGAATTGACCGGGGTTAGAGGCATGGGGAATGCGGGACCAGATGCCGGTGACGGTGAAGAGGTCGCCACGCTGGAGGGGGATGGGTTGAGCGGAGACGAGAGTACAACGAACGCGTTGGACGAGGTTAGTTGGTGGGGAGCCGCGCCAGTGGATGCGGGAGGTCTGAGCGAGGAAGGAAGCGATGAAGAATTGGGTTGAAGATGGCGGGAAGGAAGCGGTGTGCCACTCTGGGGGTTCGAGGGCGGAGGCCTCGATGTAAGCGGAAGCGCGGTGTGGGAGGGAGGTGGTGGGGAGGTTTGGTGGGCCTAGAAGGAGGCCGAGAAGGAACGCGCCAAGGGCGGTGAGGGGTGAGAGGATGAGTTCAGCGGCGGGGCGATAGGTGGCGAGGATGAGGCAAGAGAGGAAGAGGAGGAGCCAGATGAGGGCAAGTGGGAGGAGGAGAGATTGAGCGTCATGGAACGAGGGGAATGGCGACCAGAGGAGGCCGGCAATCAGGGCGAGGAGGAGGTGAAAAAGTGGGGTGAACAATGGAGGTGGCGGAGGAAGAGGTATAGGTTAAGAGTTTTGGGAAGAGGGGTTATTTGCGAAGGTGGCGCGCAAGGTAGTTTTTAGGACTTTGCCGGTGGCGTTACGTGGGAGGGCGTCGAGGAAGAAGATGCGGCGGGGGATTTTGTAGGGGGCGACGCGAGAGCGGAGGAAGGAGCGGAGCTCGGCGAGGGTGAGAGAAGTACCGGGGCGGAGGACGATGCAAGCGGCAGGGAGTTCGCCGCGAGTGGGGTCGTGGATTCCGATTACAGCGACGTCAGCGACGGCATGGTGTTGGCGGATATAGTCTTCGAGTTCGCGGGGGTAGACGTTGAGGCCAGCGACGATGAGCATATCTTTTTTTCGGTCGACGATGGAGAAGTAGCCATCCTCATCGCGGAAGCCGAGGTCGCCGGTGCGGACCCAGCCGTTGATGAGGGTATGGGAGGTTTCTTCGGGTTGATTGAGGTAAGCGGAGAAGTTAGAGGGGCTCTGGACGATAATTTCGCCGATGTGACCGGTGGGGAGTTCGGTGAGGTTGTCATCGACGATACGCATGTGGACGCCGGGGAGAGGGAGGCCGATGGTACCGGGCTTGACGGGCCCGTCGACGGGATTAATGGAGGTAGCCGGGCCGCATTCTGTGGGGCCATCGCCTTCGTGAATTGGCATATGGTAGCGACGGAGGAAATTTTCGTACACGGCGAGGGGGAGGGGAGCGCCGCCGGAGACGGAAAGGCGCCAGGACGGGATATGAGGGGGGTTTTCGATGGAAGCGAGGACGGCGTACATGGCGGGGACGCCCATAAAGACGGTAGCCTGATGTGCTGCCATGAGGCGGAAGAGTTCCTGGGGATGGAATTGATCGAGGAGGAGGAGGCGTGCAGCGATGAGGGTGGCGTGCAGCATACAAGCGGAGGCGGCGAAGGCATGGAAGAGGGGGAGGACGGTAACGAAGCATTCGGCGTTGGGGCGGGATTTGAGGCCGGCGGCGCACATGTGAGCGTTTGCGGCCAAGGCGGCGTGGGAGAGCAGAGCGCCTTTTGGGCGGCCGGTGGTACCGGAGGTATAAATGCAGACTGCAATGGAGTTGAGGGAGGAGGGGAAGGAGGGGGGTGCGCCACGGAGTTCGGGGGGGACGAGAGTAGCGGAGATGGAGCAATAAGGAGTAGAGAGAGCGGAGATCTGGGGAGCGGGGATGGGGAAGGTCAAGTCGGGAGGATGGAGGACGAGGGAGATGTTGGCATCTGCGAGGATATAACGGAGCTCGGCGGGAGCGAGTTTTGGATTAAGCGGGACGACGATGCCACCGGCGCGGAGGACAGCGAAATAGCTGATGACGAACTCGGGGCGGTTAGTAGACCAGACAGCAACGAATGAATGGGGACGGACGCCGCACTGAGCGAGGCACTGAGCGAGAGCAGAGACTAGGTGATCGCAGGTGGCGAAGGAGAGTAGGGAGTCTTTGAAGCAAAGGAAAGTGGAGTTTGGATGAGAGAGAGCGCGGCGACGAAGGAGATCGTGAAGAGCATCTGACACGACAGAAGGGAAGGGAAGAGAGCTTACGGACGGAGAGCGCGTTGACGGGCGATATAGGCGCGCGGGGTCATGTTCATGATTTTTCTGAATTGGAGGGCGAAGTAACTACTATTATCGAAGCCGACGTCAAGTGCGGCGTTGGTGACATTAGCGTCGGGCTGGGAGAGGAGCTGGGCGGCGTGTTCGATGCGAAGGCGAAGGAGGTAGGCGCCAGGGGAGCAGCCGGTAGCGGTTTTGAAGGCGCGGCGGAAGGTACGGGAGCTCATGCCGGCGAGGCGAGCGAGATGAGTGAGTGATTGAGGTTCGGCGTAATGATCTTCGAGGTAGCGGATGACTTTGCTTACGCGGACGAGGGAGTTACAGTCGCCGCTGTCAGTTGTGGTATAGTAGCGGCAGAGGGTGACGATGATGATTTTTACGAGGGCTTCGACGACATAGGCAGCGCCGGAGAGATTAGACTGGAGTTCGGTGTCGAGGAGTTCAAGGAGGTGCATGATATGGTTGAGCTGTTGTGGGGCGAGGTGGAGCTTAGCTTGAAAGCGATGGGATTGGCGCGCGTGGGGTTCGAGGACGAAGAGGGCGTGGAATCCTGGGAGGTCGCGGCATTCCTGTTCAAGGGCGGAGAGACGATCGCGTTTGATGAGAAGGTTAACGAGGCGCAAGCCCTCGACATTGCGGAAGGCGTGGACGTGTTCACCGCGGATGACGAAGGCGTCGCCGCGGATGAGGGGGTATTCTTCATTATCAATGACGTGGACACCGGAGCCGCCTGTGATCACGACGACCTCGTCAAAAGAGTGGCGGTGGGGTGGGGCGGCGTCCTGCTCATTCATGCGTTTGATTGCGAAGTCATAGTTGGCAAAATAGAGTGCCTCAGGGAGGGTGGGAGGAGTGGGTTGTGGCGAGCGGGGTGATCGGCGACGTGTTTTTGTTAGCCTCATGATTTCAGTATAGCAAAAGAGAACAGAGCGCGCAACCTATGAGAAGAGAGGATGAGCGATTGGGCGCGCAGGGTGGGGATCAGCAGGCTTGCCGCTGAGGCATGGAATTAGTGGAGAGCAGGGAGTCTGGGTTTGTGAGGTGCGCGTGTAGCGAGTGAAGCACAGTTTGCTGTAGCATGTCAGGATGAGACGATGAGATAAGAGTTACGGCTTGAAGTTTCTTTTTGGTAGTGCTGAAATGAGGGGATGGGACGCAGTATGGGTTGCACGCGTGAAACGCGTAGTGCCGAGGATCTGGAGGACACATGAGCTTGCCTGACTGCTGCGGCTGTTGCGAGGCCTCGCTTCTGTGCTACGATGGGCGTGATTATGAGGGCTGTGGCGCTGGAGTTCTTCTCCAAAGTGTGGAGGCAGAGACTGTGAAGATGAGAAGAGGAGTCAGGATGGGTTGTCTACTATGGCTGCGGTTTGAATGACGGATGACTAACTGGTAATGACGAAAGGGAACCCGCCGTGCTAAAAGAAGGGTAGGAGGGGGGGTACGAACCCAGGAACGCGAGGGGGGACTGGTGAATGGGGGATGAGGGCGGACAGTAGAGTGAGAGTGGAAAGGTGCGCGGGTGAGGAAAAGCGCATGGCGAATGTTATGTGAATGGCAAGTGGGTGGTGAGGAAGAGGGAGCGGTAAGAAAGGGGGTGTGATAATGAGAAAGAAAATGTTGCTGGTGTGGATGGCAGTGATGGTGGGTGGTGTGGTTGTTGGAGTGGCAGCTGCGCCACTGGTCAAGCTGGAACTGGACTTAGGTGAGCTTGATGGGACGAATGGGGTGGGGTTGTATCACTCGGTGGACCGAGTGTTTGGGCCGATGGATGTTGCGGTGTGGAAAGGAGAGGGGCGTGTGACGTTGGGTTTGTATTACGCGTCTGTTCATTTGAACAAGATTCATACGAAGCTGTTTGGCTGGCATCAGGTTGACGGGATGAATGGGACGCGGCACGACCTAATCAATGCCAGAAGTCAACGCCTATCGAAGCCAGTGGAAGGAGGTTATAAATTGGTTGGGACGTCGTACTTAGATGAGTTTAGCGTGGGAGCAGTGCACTTTGTGCGGGTGACGAATTGTTGTGACTAGGCGAGCGTGGACATCAGCGGGGATGTGAATAGCGATGGGATCAATGACATTATCTTTAGTTCGCAGTGGCTGGACGTGGCGACGGATTATGGAGAGGTGGTGTATGGCTGGCAGTCGCCAAGCGCGCCGCCGCAGATTCGGCGGCCTCAATGGATCAATGTGGGCCGTGCGGGGACGCAGCTTGTGGAATAGACGGAGATGCCGACGAACATTGTGTGGACGGGATGTAAGGAGGGAGACGATTATTGTTTGGCGTACACGAATGGGGCGCGGTGCGGGGCGTATGATGTGCCGATGGGGGTGTGTATTTTACGAACCGGTACACGTTGACGGCGAGCAATGAAGTGTTCACGATAGGGTACACGAGCACGAACGCGCTGGGGCCGGCGGTAGAGATAACGCAGATGCCGCTGCAGGCGGTGCCGGAGGGGGGCTGGGGCGGGGGGTTGGGGGGATTTGGCGTTTAGGGTACAGGATGTACAGAAAGTGTTCCGGGGAAGGGGGCGACGGAGGTGAAGCAGGTGAGGGTCGGTTATTGGCAAAGG
>JAOACZ010000148.1 GCA_026417575.1 bacterium
CTCTCAACCCGTAACGTGATCGCCCCGTCCGCTAACAAAATATGATCCCCACAACCCACCTCAGCCGGTAAACGGCGGTAATTCACCCATATCCGTTCCGCTGTCCCTACGCACCGCTTCACCGTCAAAATTACCCGCCGCCCTCGCTCCAATACTACCGCCCTTCCCCCCTCAAATTCACCCACCCGCAGCTTCGGCCCCTGTAAGTCCGCCATAATCGCAATCGGCCTCCCCAACCGCGCCTCCACCCTCCGCAGCCGTCGAATAATCTCCCTCTTCTCTTCCCGCGTCCCATGCGAAAAATTCAGTCGCGCTACATCCATCCCCGCCCGCGCTAACAACTCTAAACCCTCCTCACTCTCGCTCGCCGGACCTATCGTACACACTATGCTCGTCCGCCGTATGCTCCTCTCCTCACCCGTCCCCCTCACCATCACCCCCTCCCTCCCCTCACTTCCTGCGATGCCCGCACCGCACAAAATTCCCTCCCACACATCGTACAGTAATCCCTACCCCCCTCCCCAACGTTGCTCGCCTCATAATACTCCCGCGCTCGCTCCGGGTCCAACGCTAATTTGAACTGCTTCTCCCAGTCGAACCCTCGCCGCGCTTCCGCCATCGCATCATCCCAATCCCGCGCCCCGCGCCGCCCCCGCGCCACATCCGCTGCATGCGCCGCTATCTTATACGCAATCAGCCCCACTCGCACATCCTCCACGTCCGGCAACCCCAAATGCTCCTTCGGCGTCACATAACACAACATCGCCGCACCCGCCATCCCCGCCACCGCCGCACCTATCGCCGAACTAATGTGATCATACCCCGGCGCTATGTCACATACCACCGGCCCCAATACGTAAAACGGTGCTCCTTTACATACCCTCATCTGACGTTCTACGTTCATCGCTACCTCGTGCAGCGGAATGTGCCCAGGCCCTTCTACCATCACCTGCACCCCCGCCGCCCAGCACCGCTCTGTTAATTCCCCCAGCACCTCCAACTCCGCAAATTGCGCCGCATCACTCGCATCCGCTAAACACCCCGGCCGTAAACCATCTCCCAAACTGATCGTCACGTCATATTCGTGACATATCTCCAATACCTCGTCAAATCGCTCATAGTACGGATTCTCCGCCCCTCGCGCCTCCATCCACCGCGCTAACTGCGCCCCTCCCCGACTCACTATCCCTAACCGCCGCTTCAACGCCAGCGGAATCATCCGCCGCAACAAACCCGCGTGAATCGTCATGAAATCTACCCCAGCCTCCGCATGCTCCCGTACCGCCGCCACAAAATCTTCCCCTCGCGCCTCACAAATCCCTCCCGCCCTCCCAGCCACATCATACACCGGCACTGTCCCAAACGGTACCGGACACCGCGCCAAAAGCTCCTTCCTCACCTCCCCTGCTCGCGCCCCCGTGCTCAAATCCATCACCGTGTCCGCCCCATACCGCAAACACACCTCAAGCTTCCGCCCCTCTTCCTCTACATCAGATCGTCCCGGCGAACATCCAATGTTCGCATTCACTTTGCACCGCACCCCCACCCCTATCCCTATCGGCTTTAAATTCGTATGTCGCTTGTTCGCCGGGATCACCATCCGCCCGCACGCAACCTCCCTCCGCACCTCTTCCCCCTCCATACCCTCTTCCCTCCCTACCTCCTCCATCGCTCTCGTCACCTTCCCCGCCCGCGCACTCTCTATTTGCGTCCCCACCTCTCTCGCCTCACTCTCGCTCATATCTCCTCTCCTCCCCCTCATCGTTACTTACACCCTCCCCCTCCCCCATCCCCTCACCCCCTATTCCGCAACCGCACCGCCGCCCGTGCTCGCTCCAGCGCCTCCTCAAACGCCTTCACCGTCCCCTCCCCCGCACTCCTCCGCGGCAACAACCGCTCGTCCCCTCCCCACCCCACCGGCCGCTCATCAAAAATGTCTCGAAATACCCCCACCAGATTCGCTCGACTCACCGGATACTCCTTCACCCGCGAACTCCACAACCAAATCGGCCGCCCCTCTCCACCCTCCCCCGCTACATCGTACAACGTCAGCTTCACTTCCACCTCCCCCTCCTCAAAATACTCCCTATACCCAAAATACACAACAAACGTGTTGCTCAATAACCCGCGTTCCGACACCAACTCTTCCCTCTTCACCTTCACGTACCCATGCCGATCTAGCTTCTCCTCCAGCAACTCCAACGCTTCTCGCATCCCTACATCATTCGCTACATCTGCTTCCGCAAGACAATACCCCACGTAATTGCTAAAATTTACCCCCGCTCCCACCCTCAACTCGATCGTCTCAGGATCTGTCCGAAGCAAATACCGCCGCCCACTCGGCGCCGTGTACCAACATCCCCCCACTACCACCACGCTACCTAATACCACCGCCCATCCCCACCCACTCACTCGTCCGCTCCTTCCCATCCGCCCCCTTCCTCACTTCAGCTGCTTGATCAGTTCAGGCACAATCTCAAACAAATCGCCACACAACCCTATCGTCGCTATCTTCATCATCGGCGCTTCCGGATCCTTGTTGATCGCTACAATGATGTCCGACGATTGCATCCCCACTAAGTGCTGTATCTGCCCAGATATCCCACACGCTATGTACACCTTCGGATTCACCGTCTTCCCCGTCTGCCCCACTTGGTGCGAATACGGAATCCACCCCTCATCCACCGCCGCCCGACTCGCCCCCACCGCACCCCCAAGCGCCTTCGCTAAATCGTGCAATAATTGGAAATTCTCTGGCCCCTTCATCCCTCGTCCCCCGCTCACTATTATGTTCGCCTCCGTCAAATTCACCGTGTCCTCCAAAATCTCCACCACATCCACTACGCGGCTCATCCCAAAATGATCCCGCGTGTCAAATGGCTCCTTTATCACCTCCCCCACTCGCCGCGAATCCGCCACCGCCTCCGCAAACACTTTGTGCCGCACCGTCGCCATCTGCGGCCGATGATTCGGACACAAAATCCGCGCCATTATGTTCCCCCCAAACGCCGGCCGCGTCTGCACTAATAAACCCTTCTCTCCATCAATGTGCAAACCCGTGCAGTCCGCCGTTAAACCCGTCCGCAACTGCACCGCTACCCGCGGAATCAGCGCCCGCCCGATCGTCGTCGCCCCACATAACACGATCTCTGGCTTGTATTTCTCACATAGCCGCGCTATCGCATTCGAATATGTCCCATCCTCAAAATGCTCCAACGACTCGTGCTCCATCACAATCACCTTGTCCGCCCCCCGCGCAATCAACTCATGCGCCTTGTGCCCTATGTTGTGCCCCAACAAAATCGCCCATACCTCCTGCCCCCGCGCCGCCGCTAATTCCCGCGCCTTCCCCAATAACTCATACACTACACTCTGAATCACCCCCTTCCGCTGCTCCGCAAACACCCATACGTTCTTATACGCCTCTAACGGCGTCGCGTCCTTCCCCCGCTTCTCTCGTATCAACGTGATCGCCTCATACGGACATACCCCTTGCTTCGCACACGCCCCACATAACGTGCACACCGCCTCGTCCACCTGCGCCATGTTCTCCACTACCGTTAGCGCATTGAACGGACACCGCTCGATGCATACCCCACACCCTGTGCACCTCTGCTTGTCTATTATCAGCATATTCCTTCTCCCTCTCTCTTCCTTATCACTTCTCTCTTCTCTCTCTTCACCTCCCCTCGCACCTCACCTCACAACACCTGCAGCCTCTTTAGTTCCGCTATCGCTTCCGCCACAATGTGTCCCGGCTCCCCATGCAATACCCGCCCCCCAGGCCGCGCCGGCGGCGTGAATATCTCCACTACCATCGTCGGCGAACCCTCCAACCCTACCCGCGTCACATCCGCCCCTACCTCCTCTGCCCTCCACACCGGTATCACCGCCTTCTTCGCCGCCATCTTCCCCTTCAAACTCGCTATCCGCGGCTCGTTGATCTCCTTCACCACCGTCAGCAACACCGGAAGCTCCGCCTCAATCACATCATACCCATCCTCATTCATCCGCTCCGCTCGAATCTTCCCCCCCTCGATCGCCTCTATCTTCCGCACATACGTAATCTGCGGCAGCCCTAAATGCACCGCTATCCCTGGCCCCACCTGCGCCGTGTCCCCATCAATCGCTTGCTTCCCACATAAAATGATGTCGTATCCCCCGATCTTCTTAATCGCCTGCGCTAACGCATACGACGTCGCTAATGTGTCCGACCCCGCAAACGCTCTGTCCGATAACAGTATCCCCTCATCCGCCCCAAGACTTATCGCCTCTCGTAACGCACTCTCCGCTTGCGGTGGCCCCATGCTCAGCGCAATCACTTTCCCCCCAAACCGCTCCTTTAACCGCACACCCTCCTCTAACGCGTAACAGTCAAACGGATTGATGATCGACTCCACCCCCTCCCGCACTAATGTGTTCGTCTCCGGATTGATCCGCACATTCGTCGTGTCCGGCACCTGCTTGATGCACACTATAATCTTCATCCCCTCCCTCCCCTCACGCACTCGCCGATTCCTTAATTAACGCATGCCAAATCACGTCCCGCTGAATCTGATTCGTCCCCTCGTAGATCTGCGTAATCTTCGCATCCCGCATCCGCTTCTCCATCGGATACTCCTTCATGTACCCATACCCCCCAAACACCTGTACCGCGTCCGTCGTCACCTCCATCGCCACGTCCGACGCAAAACATTTCGCAATCGCCGACTCCTTCTGACACTTCAAATCACCTGAATCTATCGACCGTGCCACCGCATACACCAACGCCCGCGCCGCCTCTACCTTGATCGCCATGTCCGCTAGCAAAAAACCTAAACCCTGATTCGCTATGATCGGCTTCCCAAATTGCTCCCGCGTCCGCGCATACGCCACCGCATCCTCCAACGCCCCCGCCGCTATCCCCAACGCCTGCGCCGCTACCCCAGGCCGCGACATGTCAAATGTCTTCATCGCTACAATAAATCCCTGCCCCTCCTTCCCTAACAAATTCTCCGCCGGTACCTTGCACTCCTCAAATACCAACTCATACGTGCTCGACGCACGTATCCCCATCTTGTCCTCCTTCTTCCCAAATGAAAAACCCGGCGTCCCCTTCTCCACTATAAACG
>JAOACZ010000062.1 GCA_026417575.1 bacterium
GTCGGCAGCGTCAGATGTGTATAAGAGACAGCTCGGGGGGACGGAATGACCGGCTGGCGCGGGTGGCGCGGGTGGTGTTGGCGGGAGGGGCGGCAGTGTACGGGGTTGTGACGCGCTTGCGGGCGTCGCTGTACAAGCGGGGGATTTTGCGGCGGTCATGGCCAGGGTGCTTAGTGATTAGCGTGGGGAACATCACGGTGGGGGGCACAGGGAAGACGCCGGTGGTGGAGACGTTTGCGCGGGCGCTGGCGCGGGGGGGACGAAAGGTAGCGATAATCAGTCGGGGGTACAAGGCACGGTCGCCGAGCTGGCGTTGGCGTTGGCGGAACTGGCAGTGGGGGCGTGGGCCGAAAGTGGTGCATGATGGGCGGCGTTTGCTGTTGGGAGCGCGGGAGGCTGGGGACGAGCCGTACATGTTGGCGCGGAATCTTGAGAATGTGGTAGTGATCATAGATCCGGACCGTGTGCGCGGGAGTCGGTTTGCGATTCGCGAATTTGGGGTGGACACGATTATTTTGGATGATGGGATGCAGCATTTGCGGTTACAGCGGCAGTTAGAGATTGTGCTGATAGATGCGACGTGTCCGTTTGGGTACGAGCACTTGTTGCCGCGGGGGTTATTGCGGGAATCGTTGCGCGGGCTACGGCGTGCGACGCATATTTTTATCACGAAAGCGCGGGACATAGACGTGGGGCCGATCATTGCGCGGGTTCGGACGTACAACGCGACGGCGGAGATTATTGCGTGTTACTACGAACCGGTGACGTTAGTGAATGTGCACACGGGGGAGGCGGTGCCGTTGGAAGAGCTACAGCAACGGAATGTGTTTGTGGTGACGGGGATAGCGGAGCCGGGGGGGTTTGTGAGTTTGGTAAAGGAGTTGGGTGCGACGGTAGTGCAAGTGATGACGTTTCCTGATCATCATCGTTTTCGGCGGACGGAGATAGAGGAGATTTATGGGAGTGCGGGTCAGTTGAGTGCGGACGCGATCGTGATAACGGAGAAGGATTCGGTGCGGTTTCCGCGGCGTGCGGGGAGCACGCGGCGGCCGTGTCCGGTGTATTATGTGAAGGTGGCGATCAAGATCAAGTCGGGTGAGGAAGATTTTCTCGATTGCATAGCGCGGATATGCTATCCATGAGAGGAGCTGGGGTAGTACCGTTGAAATATCGGGTGGCGCGGTGTAGGGAATGGGTGCGGGCGATAGGAGTGATTGGAGCGGGAGTGATCGTGGGAGCGGTGGTGGCGCCGTGGGTGTATCGGGTGGGGCAGGAGGTTGCGTGGGTACGGGAGTTTCCGTTTCGGCGGGTGTTTGATCGGGTGGTGGTGGTATGCGTTGTGGGGGGGTTAGCGATCTGCTGGGGTTGGTTAGGGATAGAGTTTCGGCCGCGGGTGCTTTTTCGGCGCAAGCGTGCGGTGAGGCGGTGGGTGGTGTGGATGGTGGTGGGGGTGATGAGCATTGCCGTGCTGACGCTGGCGCAGGTGTGGGCGGGGCTGCGGGTGGAGCGGGGTGTGACGGTGTCGGGGCTGGTTGGGGCGGGGGTGGCGGCATTCGGGAGCGCGGTAGCGGTTGGAGTGATAGAGGAGTTGGCGTTTCGGGGGTTTTTGTTGCATGCGTTGATGGAGCGGCTATCGCGGTACGGGGCGGTATTGGTTAGCAGTGTGATTTTTGCGGGGCTGCACGTATTTACGTTAGATCATTTTTTGCGGCCGATCAAGCAAGTGGTGGTGGACGGGATGCGGTGGGACGCGGGGTTTCGGCTGATGGGGTTATTTTTTGTGCCGCTGAGGGAGCCTGGGGCGGTGGTACCGGGGCTGGTGGGGTTATTTTTGGCGGGGTGGTTACTGGCGGAGTTGACGGTGCGGACGCGGACGCTGTGGGCGGCGATGGGGTTGCACACGGGGTGGGTGTTTGCGATCAAGGTGCTGGGGAAGGTGTGGAAGTACGTAGAGCCGCCGGCGCGGGGTGCAGGTCCGGTATGGCTTTTTGGCGAGAAGTATGCGGCGACGGGGGTGCTTGGGTGGCTGATCGTGGGTGTGCTGATAGTGGTAGTGAATGGGTTAGCGCTGTATGTGGTGTATCGAGGTGCGGAGCAGGTGGTGGGGTTGCTTCCGCGGGGGCGACTGATGCAGATTGGGCGTATGCTGGGGCGTGTGGCGTTTTGGGTGGCATGGCGGCAGCGACGGATTGCGTTGGAGAACGTGTGTGCTGCGTTTCCGGAGAGGGGACGGGCGGAGTGCTACGCGATTGCGCGGGAGAGTTTTGAGACACTTGGGATGGTGGCGCTGGAGCTGCTTGATTTTCCGCGGTTGGCGCGTTGTTTTTTTGAGTATGTAAAGCCGGAGGGGTTGGAGCATGTGGAGGCGGTGCGAGCGCGTGGGCAGGCGATCGTGTTTTTTACTGGGCACTATGGGAATTGGGAGATTTTCCCGTTGGGGTGTGGGCTTCTGGGCTATCCGTTTAGTGGTGTAGCGCGGCCGTTTCATAATGAGTGGATTTATGGGCGGGTGTTGCGGGTGCGCTGTGCGAGCGGGGTGCGGATATTGGACAAGCGGAACATAGCGGGGGAGGTGCTGAGGCGGCTGCGGGCGGGTGAGATGGTGGGGTTTGTGGGTGATCAATACGCGGGGGAAGACGGTGTAGCGACGTTGTTTTTTGGGCGGCGGGCGTCGACTTCGGGGGCGATGGCGGCGTTTGCGCGGAAGACGGGGGCAGCGTTGATAGCGGCGTTTGATCATGTGAGGGCGGACGGCTCACATCGGCCGGTGATTTATCCAGCGTTTGAAGTGGGGCGGAGTGAGGATCCGGAGCGTGACATAGCTGAGGCGACGCAACGGTTGATGGATTATTTGGAGGCGGAGATTCGCCGCGATCCGGGCCAGTGGTTATGGATGCATCGGAAGTGGCGGGCGCCGCGGAGCGCGGTGATGGAAAGAGAGGAGATGAAGACCAGTAACCCCAAGGAGCGATGACCATGCCAGAGTTGAAGAACAGTAAAACGGAGAAGAATTTGCTTGCGGCGTTTGCGGGCGAGTGTCAAGCGTCCAGCAAATACGCGTATTTTGCTGCAGTGGCGAAGAAGGAAGGGTACGAGCGCATTGCGGCGATTTTTCAAGAGACGTCGGAACATGAGCGGATGCATGCGAAGCAGTATTTGAAGCTGCTGAATGGGATTGGGACGACGTTGGAGAATTTACGTGCGGCGGCGGGGGGAGAGCGAGAAGAGTGGGAAGAGATGTATCCGCGGATGGCGGCGGAAGCGCGGGCGGAAGGGTTTGAGGAGATTGCGCGGTTATTTGAGGGGGTAGCGAAGATTGAGAAGGACCATCAAGCGCGCTACGCAGCGTTACTGAAGGCGCTGGAGGAGAACAGGGAATTTGAGAAGCCAGAGCCGGTGAAATGGCGCTGTCGGAAGTGTGGGTTTGTGTACACGGGGACGGCAGCGATTGAGAAGTGCCCGGTGTGTGGGCATCCGCGGGCGCACTTTGAGGTAGTGTTGGAGCAATATTAAGGGGGAGGAGGGGGCAGGGCTGTGGGGGGCGGGGTACTGAGGTGAGCGAGCGGCCTAGGAAGCTAGGCGAGCGGTACAGACACAGACGCGCCGCTGCGGAGTTCTATGAGCTGACCAGCGATGCGCAGGGGCAGGCAAAGTTGAGTAGAGCGGCCTGCGCGCAGGTGGACACGCTGGGGAGTGATGTGGACGTGGAGCTGTTCGCCGTGGATAGTGAGGGGGAAGCGAAGGGCCCTCCAGGGGCTGGGGAGGCGAGGATTGATGTGGAGGGTGCCGTTATGCATGCGGACGCCGGCGAAGCCGAAGATAGCTGCCATCCAGGCTCCTCCCATGGCGGTGCCATGGAGGCCGTGATGTGTATCATGACGGCCGGTGAGTTCCTCGTCCAAGTCCATACCTGCGGAGATGATGAAATTTTTGTAGGCCTCATCGAGTTCGCCCAATTCGGCGCAGGCAATTGCATGAATTGCGAAACTCATTGAGGAAAAGTTCATGGTGCGTGGGTAGTAGAAGGAGTGATTGGCGCGCAACACTTCGTCTGAGAAGGCAGGGCGGAACAAGACGAGCGCCATGACGACATCGGGTTGATGGATGGCTTGGTAAGGGCGGACGGGGGCGAACCATTCTTTGCGGTCGCGGCGGCGGGCGAAGAAATCGTCTCCGATGTCGTGGAGTTGGAAGAAGCCGTCGAACTGTTCGAAGATGTTGGTGGCGGGGTTGAAGCGGAAGGCGAGGTTGTCGGCGACGGTGCGCCAGTGAGCGGGCTCGTGCTCCTTCAGGGCAAGGCGTCTGGCCAGCTGGGCAAACTGGTGAGGGAGTTGCTGCTGCATCTTAGCAACCCAGGTTGCCGCGGCGTATAAGGTTTGCTGGGCGAGGTAGTTGGTGTAAAAGTTGTCGGTGCTGGTGCAATGGCCTTCATCTGGGCCGGCGCAATCGTGGTAGTGATATTTTTGGTCGTGGGGGTCGCGTACAGCGCGAGCGGCGTAGAAGCGAGCAGTTTCGATGAGGAACTCGACGCCGTAGTGCCACATGAAGTTGAGGTCGCCAGTGACGTCGGAGTACTGGAGCATGGCGTAGGCGACGTCCGCATTGATGTGGATATTAGAGTGAGTGAAGTGCCACCAGCGGCCGAGGCACTCTTCGCCGTAAGGCCCAGCCTGCCAGGCGAGTTTGGCGCCGGGGAAGCCGAGGGAGCGGGCGATCTGGCGGCCGGGTTGCAAGCCGAGGTAGCGCCAGTGCAAGCAGTGGCGGGCCCACTGAGGCTGGGTGTAGGTGTAGAAGGGAACGATGTAGGTGTCGGTATCGTAGAAGGTGTTGCCTTGATAGTATTCTCCGGAGAGGAGTTTGACGGGGACGCTGAGGGTATCGGTGTGACGGGGTGCGGCAGCGATGAGGTGGAAGAGGCAGAAGCGCAGGTAGCGTTGGGCGAGTGGGTCGCCATCGATCTGGACGTCGGCACGGCGCCACAATGCGCGCCAGAGGGTTTTGTGCGTGTTGAAAGCGAGATCGAAGGAGAGGGAGCGGGAGGTGTGGAGCAGATCGGGGAGGGAGGTGTGGGCGTGATGACGCGCATCCTCACTGGTAGCGACGAACATGCATTTTTCGAGGGTGAGGGTTTGACCTGGGGCGATGGGGATTTCGTAGAGCTCTTCGACGTGGGTGGTGGCGCACGCAGGTGCGTGTGGCTGGAGGGGTGAGCGGCGGCCGGTGAGGGTGAGAGAGTGGCGCACGCCCATTTGAATTTGGATGCGGCGTGCGCGCGTGCATGCGTGCAGGAGGCACAAGCCTGGTTGTGGGATGGCAGTTTCGGTGACGTCAAACTGGTGGTCGCCGACGACGTTGGAGGTGATGGAGCCATCGATGCCGCTAAGAAGACGGAGGAGACCATGGAAGTCGTGTGAGTGGAGGCGGTAGCGCAGCCAAGCGAGGTGGAGGTTGTGGAGGTCGCAGAAGCGTTCTTGAGTAACAGTGAAGTGGTGGCCGGCGGGGCTGGTGTAGCGGAAGCGGTAGGAGTAGAGGCCGGAGCGGAGGTCGAGTGTTTGTCGGAAATGGGTGACAGAGCCACGTTGGAGGGAGAGCTCGTGTTTGCCGAGGAAGAGGCGGAGGTGGAGAGGGCTGGGGAGGTTGGCGACGGCGGGGGTGGGGCCGCCTTCAGCGAAGTAGTCTTCGTCTAGGTAGTAGCGTTTTTCTTTGGCTGGGGGGATGAGGAGGAAGGAGTTGCAGAGATCATAGACACCGTTGACGATAGTGGTAGGTTTGATTTCACCGCGGTCTTCCAAGAGGATACCGGAGAGGGCCCAGTAGCCGTTGCTGCAGGTGAAGACGGCGTTATGGGCGGCGCGTGCGGCAGGGCGGTGATCAGTTTTGACGATGCGCCAGGTGGTCATAGGATCAGGGGGAAGGAGTGAGCATGAGGGAGTGATCGAGGATAAGCTCGGGGAGGCCAGCGTGGAGGACACGCGCAGCTTTGGCATAATTTTGGCGAGCGGTGTCACGGTTGGGCAAGGCGATGGTAATGCCGAAGCCGGCGGCGCGAGCGGCGATGATGCCTGGCTCGGTGTCTTCGATGGCCATGCAGGTGGAATAGGCGGTGGAGGGGACACCCATCTGGTAGAGGGCGATGCTATAGAGATCGCGATGGGGTTTCAAGCGTGCTTCCCAGGCGTCGCTGGCTGTGACAAAGCCGTCGAAGACGGTGTGATAATTAGTGAAGCGTGCTGAGAGTTCGTCGCGCGCGGCGGTGGGGAGTGGCCAAGTTGTAATTTCGTGGCGGATGACACGGAGGACTTCTTGCATGGAGACGTGGGCTTCGTAGGCGATGGAAGCAGTCACCAAAGCGAGTTTGGCGGGCAGGGAACGGAAGTGCTGAGCGAGACGCAGCAGTGTGGGGAGGTCGTGGGGGGCGGGCGCTGTGGAGCGTGGGTGTGCGGCGCGCAGGACCGGGGCGAGCGCACGGGCAGCTGCGTCCGAGAGCCAGCCTTTGACGAGGGCGACAAAGATAGCGTAGCCAGGCATGGGGGCGATCAAGTGGCGTTGGGCGCCGAGGAGTTCTTGGGCGAGGGCGTCAGCTTCGCCGCGTTCAATGCGCTGTAAGAGTTCGTGATAGCGGTGGTAGTAGACATCGAGGGCGGCAGCGACGGCGAGGCTATCATGGGAAGGGCGAACTGAATGGGCGTAGCGGGCGACCAGGCGGGCGATGAGTTGTGTTATTTCGGGTGGAGCTGGTGGGTTGGCGAATGCCGAGAGGAGCTCGGGGTCATTTAGCACGGCCGCGGCGTCGCAGAGGTGGATGTGGCGGCGCACTTCGGCCAGGCGCTGGCGATCGCGCATATGGAGGAGAGTCCAGAGCCAGGCTTCCATGACGCTGCTGCGGAAGGCGGTGGGGTCGATGGCGGAGCGGTAGCGAGTGAAGAGGAATTCGGTGTGGCGGAAGTTGCTATTACCGATGACGAAAGGGACGTCGTGGACGGGGTCGAGGCCAGGCCATGCGTCAGGGTTGATGCGGCCGGTGATGCGGCGGAGCATGTATTCGAGGGCGTGGAGGGCGAGTGGCTCAGTAGTAGTGGAGGTGCCATCCATGTCGACAGCGAAGGCGGTGATGGAGGTGACGGGGAGTGGGGTATGGGGGGCGAGGAGATAGAGGTCGTGTGGGGCGGGGATGACGCCGAGGTTGGGGACGGCGGCGACTTCATTTGTGGCCAACGTTGTAGCTAGGTGGAGTAAACGCGCGGCGGCTTGGTCGGCGGTAAGGTATTCGGCGATGCGGTTCATGTTATTTGCGGTCGTAGATTTTACCTGGCATGACGCGCACCAAGCCTTTGAGTTCAAGCATGAGCATAGCGGCAGTGACTTTGTCGATACTGAGGTCGGTGCGTTGAGCCAGTTCGTCGAGGGTAAGGGGTTGGACGAGGGCTTGATAGAGTTGGAGTTCGATACCTTCGAGGGGTGGTGAGGGGCGGGTGGTGGGGGGTGATTGAGAGGGAGTGGATGGGGAGGAGGGGGGGAAGAGGAAGCCAAGCTCTTCGAGAATATCGGCGCCGGAGCGGACCAAGGTTGCGCCTTCGCGGATGAGGCGGTGAGGGCCGGCGGAAGTGGGCGCGGTGATGGGGCCGGGGAGAGCGAAGACGGTGCGATTATATTCGGCGGCGAAGTGGGCGGTAATCATAGCGCCGCCGCTTTCACGTGATTCGACGACCAAGGTTGCGCGGGAGAGGCCAGCGATTAGGCGGTTGCGCAAGGGGAAGGAGGCTTTGCCTTGGTAGCGTTTGTAGGGGTATTCGGAGATGGCGGCGCCAGTTTCAATGATTCGTTGGAGGAGGGCGGCGTTTTCTTTGGGGTAGACGTAGCCGAAGCCGTAGCCGAGGACAGCGATGGTGCGGCCTTTGGCATCGAGCGCGCCCCAATGGGCTTGGGTATCGATGCCGCGGGCGAGGCCGCTGACGATGGTAAAGCCGCGAGCGGCGAGCTGGCTGGCCCATTTGCGGGCGACAGCGCGGCCGTAGCCGGTGGGGGTACGAGTGCCGACGATGGCAATAGCTTGGTCGTCTTGGGGTTGGAGTGTGCCTTTGACGTAGAGCAAGAGGGGGTAATCATAAATTTGTTTAAGCAAGGCGGGGTACTCGGTATCGGTGTAAGTGAGGAGGCGGATGTTCTCGCGTTCGAGGTCTTGCCAGACTTTGGTGAGTTTGACTTCGTGTTCCCAGGTTTGGAGGCGGTGGATATTGTCAGTGGAAAGGTGGGCGGCAGTCGCGAGCTGGTGGGCAGAGGCTTTGAAGATTGCGGCAGGGGAGCCGAAGGCGTCTATTAAACGTCGCGCGGTGATGGGCCCGACGCGCAGGTGATTGAGCACGACAAGTGCATCGAGGTCGGTCATAGCGGTGTACCAGCGTACAAAAGGAGGATGGGAATGTCAAGGAAGGGAGAGGTCGAGCCGGCGGTGCCGCGGTAGCAGGAAGGTTGGTCATGGTGGGAGGAGAACACGGATTAGAGCGGGGGGAAGGTTGCAGGCGCAGGAGGTGTAGCTGGGCGGCGGGGCAGCACGGCTTGAAGGAGTAAGGCGGTAAGGCCGCCGGTGGTGATACCGGAGCGGAAGATGATGCGGAGTTGGTCAGGGAGAGGATGAAGTATTTCAGGGACGAGCTCGACACCGAGCCCGACGGCAAGGGCGGCGGCGATAATGAGCATAGCGCGACGGTCAAGGGGCTGTGAGGCGAGGATGCGTATGCCTGCGGCGGCAACGGTGCCAAACATGAGGAGGGTAGCACCTCCCAGGACAGGCTGGGGAATCGTGGCAATGAGATTGGCGACGGCGGGGACGAGGCCTAGGATGATGAGGAGGCAGGCGATGACGATGCCGACGCGGCGACTCGCCACGCCAGTCATCTGGATCACGCCGTTATTTTGGCTGAAGGTGGTGTTGGGAAAGGTATTGAAGACAGCAGCGAGGAGCGAGTTAAACCCATCGGCGAGGATACCACCGGAGATGCGTTTGAGGTAGAGAGGTCCCTCGATAGGCTCGCGGGAGACTTGGGAAGTAGCAGTAATGTCGCCGATTGTTTCGATTGTGGTGATGACGTAAAGGAAAGCGATGGGAACGAGTGCGGGGAGATCGATGCGCATGCCGTAGTAGAAGGGAATGGGGAATTGGAGCGTGAAGAGTTGAGCGTGAGCTGGGAAGGAGACACGACCGAGACAGAGCGCGACGGCATAGCCGACGAGCAAGCCGATGATGATCGAGGCCATGCGGAGGAGTCGGCCGCGGGAGGCGTTGAGGAGAAGAATGGTAAGGAAGACGAAGGCGGCTAGAGCGAGGTGTGGGAAGCTCGCGAACGTTCCATCGTTACGCGCGGTTGTGCCGCCTGCGCAGGTGGTCACAGCGACTTTGATGAGAGACAAGCCGATGAGCGTGACGACCACGCCGGTGACTGTGGGGGTGATGATATGTTTAAGGTAGCGTACGAGACGGCTGAGGAGCATTTCGACGAGGGAGCCGGCCGCGCAGACGCCGAGGATGAGAGGAAGGCCACCGCGTTCACCGATTGCGATAATGGTGCTGACAAAGGTAAAGCTGGTACCTTGGATGCTGAGCAATCCGGAGCCGAGGGGGCCGACGCGAACGACTTGAATTAAGGTAGCCAGGCCGGATACGAAGAGAGCCATACTGACGAGGTAGGCGGTGGAGGTGTAATCGCACTTGAGGGCGTTAGCGATAATCAGGGGCGGGGCGATGATGCCGCCGAATACGGCGAGCACGTGTTGAACGGCGACGGTGAGTGTTTCCCAGAAGGGGGGCTTGTCATGGAGGCGATAGAGGAGTTCAGAAGGGGATGGGATGTTGTTGTTGGGTGGGCAGGTTTCAGTGGTCATGCGCGGTATTGGTGGGCGTGAAGGTGAGGCTGTGAGGCGAGAAGAGGCGTTCCAGCCACAGGCTTAGCTCGAAGAGGAGATACAAGGGAGCTGCCATTGCCAGCATGGAGAGAGCGTCGGGTGGTGTCAGGATCGCGGAGATGATCAGCAGGACGACGAAGGCGATTCGGCGGTTGTGGGCGAGGCGTTCACGCGGGACGAGGCCAGTTTTCATGAGGAAGAGCAGGACAAGCGGGAGTTGGAAGGCGAGGCCGAACGCGAGCAGGAGAGTATTGACAAAGCCGACGTAGTGGCGCAAGGTTACGGCGCTTTGGAGCATGTTAGTTTCGAATGAGATGAAAAAGCGCAGGGCGAACGGGACGGCGACGAAGAAGGCGAAGAGCATTCCGAGCCAAAAGAGGATGATTGAGACACCAGCGAGACGTAGGATCCAACGGCGTTCGAGGTCGTACAGTGCCGGGGCGAGGAAGAGCCACGCTTGCCAGGCGACGTAGGGCAGGGCGAGGAGGATACCAGCGATGAGGGCAATTTTGAATTGGACGAGGAAGGGCTCTGGGGGGCTGAGGTAAGTGAGGCGGGCCAAGGTATTGCGGGCGGGGTAAAGGAGAATAGAAAGCCAGAGGTGCTGGAAGGGGAGGGCAAAGGTTGTGCATAGGATGACGGCGAGGAGAGCGCGGAGGACGCAACGGCGGAGGTCGGCGATGTGCTCGAAAATAGTTTTAGGGGTATCGTGAGGAGGTCCGCTTGGCTTGGGATCAGGCGTGGGGCGGGCCGGCAGGTCGCTCGGTGTCGTCGTCATCGGACTGTACCTCTTTGAGAGCCTTTTTGAATTCTTTCAAGGCTTTGCCCAAGGAGCGAGCCAAGTCGGGTAGTTTGGCCGAGCCGCCGAAGAGGAGGAGGACGACCAGAGCGATCACAATGACTTCTTGCCAACCAATATGCATAGCAGCTCCCCGCGCGTGGGCGCGGCCGGATTAGGTAGAGGATCGCTTCATTATAGCGCATTGGGGCAGGCGTGTCAAAAAGATGTTGTGAGATTGTGGTAGGGTGTTCGGGGAACACGGGGCGAGGGTGTTGAGGGCGTTTGTGGATATGCTGGGCAGGAGGAGGGTGGGAGTGATTGTGCTGCTGATGAAGCCGTGATTGCCGCGGTGTGTCAGAAACTTTCGCGACATGGGGTACTAGTGTGTGAAACATAAGGAGGAAGAAGGATGAATGCGATGAAGAAAGTCATGCTGATTCTGGGCGGGACGGTAGTGGGAGGGACAGCGGCGATGCTGGCGGGGCCGCTGGTACTGCAGGTTCTGGGCAGCGCTGGCTTGCTGGGTGCGGCGGGGACGGGGGCAGCCATTAGCACGCTGTCGGGCGCTGCGCTGACTAGCGCGGCATGCGCCAGTATCACGGGTAC
>JAOACZ010000063.1 GCA_026417575.1 bacterium
GGTGCCACCCACCCAAACCGATACTCCGTCGTCCCCCCACTATGCACCTGCATCCCCTGCTCCCCTATCACCCCACCCACCACCCATGCCGACGCCCCACTCCCGCTCCGCACATCGTACCGTACCCGCGCCGTCACGTACGCCGGCAACCCATTGCTGTTCAAATTCGCCACCAATACCTTGATCACGTTCGTCAACCCCACCCCACCTACCGCCGGTCTTGGCTCACTCCACACCCGCACTACCGCAAAATCTGGATACCCATACACATACCACCCATTGCTCGCTACATTGTTCCCCTCCTGCGCCTCCACCACCACGTTCGAACTGTCCGCACTCACCCTGATCACATGCATTACCTCCCCCTCGTCCGGCCGCCAATATAGCACGCTCCCTCCTGCCACCGATGTCTGATCGTACAATGACGTCACTACTACCATACCCCCCGCCGGAATGTCACTCACAAATACTTCGCTGAACCCCCGCTCCCCCACGTACGGGTCAAAAAACTGCGGCCGCACCCCGCTCCAATTGTCATCAAACCGTACCGTAAACGGCCCCGTGTTCGTCCCCCCACGGTTGTACACCTTCACCATGAAGTAGTAGCTGTTAAACACCCCCGGCGTCGGCTCGTTCATCCACAAATCTTGTGCCCTTACCTCCACATCCGCCGTCTGCGCCCGGTCATACATCCCCACCGTCCCGTCCATAAAACTCAACACTAACTCATTATCTGCATCCCCATCGCAATTCCCTATCAACATGTCCATCACCGCCGAAGGAAATTCCATCTTCCACAAATTGCTCCCCGTCTCCGCACTCAAACAGTACAACTCCCCATACACCGTCGACACCAACACCTCGTACCCCGCGTTCGGATGCACATCCCCGCCGATCGCCAACAACGCCCCAGGCATGTACGTCTTCCACGCTGCCTGCGCCACACTCGCCGGCGTGCTCGTAAAGCAGTACACATCATCGTAGTACAAGTACGCCAAGCTAATCACTCGCTGCGCTTGATAACCCAGCCCCAAATTCGGCACAATACACCCAAAACAGCCGCGATCATAAGGCACTGAAAATGAACCAAAAACTCCGGAAGAAACTGTATTTGACCCCGGTCTGATCCACCTGAAGCAACCTCCGCTATGCCCCACTAGATGCACCGGCCCGCCCGGCACAAACCGCATTGCCCCAAACGGAGAAAAAGCAAAGTACATGTTCTCCGTTGTCTGCCACAACACCTTCCCCGTCGCCCCACACACCGCAACACCTCCCCTACAATGATAGGTCCGCGCTCCCTTG
>JAOACZ010000002.1 GCA_026417575.1 bacterium
CTCCTGGCGGCGCTCTCCAGCTCCGCGTCGGCGCCAACCCCGTGCTCACTGACCTGGCCATCCGCCTTGGCCCCCACATCCTTATTCCTCAGCCCCTCTCCCACGGCCAGTGGCTCGCCGAGCTTACACGTGGGTCCTCCATAGTGGCGCGTGCTACCCTCAAACAACGTTCAAACAACCGTGGCGACGTCATCCTCAACCTCCTCACCGAGATACTTGCCCCAGGCCTCTCCTCAGACGACATCCCTTGCCTCACCACGCTCATCCCGGCGCCTCTCCTGTCTAACTCCTTGGTCGTAGCCCGTCGTCACGGCACATATCTACACACCCCAGCCTTTTCCCTGGCCGACCCCTCCGTCAACGCGCTCTTCTCAGGCCCTTCCCTAGACGAGTGGTCTCTCGTCTTGCCCAACGACTGGTTCGTTTGGCAACTTGACGCCGCCTCTCTCGCCGCCTCGTGTGTTACAAATGGCCTTCTCCTACACATCACCAGTCGTTCCCCATGGCAGCCACCTCTCACTCCCGGCCGCGCCCACGCCCTCCAATTCCGTCTCCACCTCCCCGTCGGCATTATCCCCTAACCCACCGCCCGTTCCCTTCTTACCTCCGTTCTCGTTGACTTCACAGAATGCCATTCCGTACTTCATGCACCGCGCCGCTCTGGCTCGCATCCTTCATTATTCTAGATGCCTCTGCCCAGCCCGCGCTAACCTTTGCTGACCGCAGTATCTGAACCATTCCTCTCGTTGCAATTTCCTCCCCCCTTCGCTATAATCTCCTTAGATGAAACCACAACACTAATCCCGGAGTTAAACCAGCGTGACCTTAGTTGACAAAATCATTCGTGCTCATTTGGTCAGCGGTGACCCTCGCCCAGGAGCACCCGTCGAAATACAAATCGACCAAACGTTGACTCAGGACGCCACAGGCACCATGACCTACCTCCAGTTCGAAGCCATAGGTGTCCCGCGCGTCCGCACGCAATGCTCTGTGTCCTACGTCGACCACAACATGCTCCAGCAGGGGCCGCACAACATGAATGATCACCTCTACCTGCAAAGTGTCGCCGCCAAGTATGGTATCTGGTTCTCAAAATCCGGCAACGGCATCTGTCATCAGGTCCATCTAGAACGCTTTGCTGTCCCCGGCACCACCTTGCTCGGCGCTGATTCGCATACACCCACCTGTGGTGGCATAGGCGCCCTCGCAATCGGCGCTGGCGGCCTCAACATCGCTTTGGCCATGGCTGGTCTGCCCTTCACCATGCTCTACCCACGTGTCATTGGCGTGCACCTCACAGGAACCTTGCCACCCTGGGTCTCCGCCAAAGACGTCATTCTTAAGCTCCTCTCCCTATTGACCACCAAGGGTAACGTAGGCTGTGTGCTCGAGTATTTTGGCGAAGGCGTGCGCACCCTCTCCGTACCTCAGCGCGCTACCATTACCAATATGGGTGCCGAGCTCGGCGTCACAACCAGCATCTTCCCCTCCGATGAGCGAACACGCGAGTTCATGAAAGCTCAAGCCCGTGCCCGCGCCTGGAAACCCTTAGCCGCTGACCCCAATGCGCACTACGAACGTGTCATCCAGCTCGATTTGTCTTCCCTAGAACCCCTCGCTGCCATCTCGCCGTCCCCTGACAACGTCCATCCCGTGCGCGAACTCGCTGGCGAAAAAGTGAGTCAAGTCATCATAGGCTCTTGCACAAACTCCTCCTACCGCGATCTCAGCATCGCTGCCGCCCTCCTCAAAGGCCGCCGCGTGCATCCCGACGTCAGCCTCATGATCACCCCCGGGAGCCGCCAAATCTTGCAGATGATCGCACGCAGCGGCGTGCTTGAAACCTTCATCGCTGCAGGAGCACGCATCCTTGAGTCTGCCTGCGGACCCTGTATCGGGCAGGGAGGCGCCCCCGCTGAAGGCACCTTGAGTGTCCGCACCTTTAACCGTAATTTCCCCGGCCGCTCAGGTACCCCCAACGACCGCGTGGCCCTCGTCAGCCCGGAAGTCGCCGCCGCCTGCGCCATCACCGGCGTAATGACCGACCCACGCACCTTAGGTATCCCCTACCCCGAAGTTACAGAGCCAAAACATTACCTGGTCGAAAAAAATATGTTCATTCCACCACCACCCGATGGCTCCCAGGTGCAGATCTTTCGCGCAAGTACCATCGGCGAACCACCGAAAAATTCGCCTCTCCCACCCCACCTCCACGCCACCGTCCTGCTCAAAACCGGTGACAAAATCACCACCGACCACATTATGCCCGCCGGCCCCTACCTAAAGCTGCGTTCCAATATCCCAGAATACGCCAAAGTCGTCTTCCTATGTTTCAATGAACCCGGTAAACCAACTTTCGCCGAACGTGCCCTGCGCGTCCGTGACGCTGGACGCCATGGTGTCATCCTCGCCGGCGAAAGCTACGGCCAGGGTAGCTCCCGCGAACACGCCGCCATCTGCCCCATGTACCTTGGCATCAAAGCCGTCATCGCCAAGTCGTTCGAGCGCATTCACCGCGATAATCTCATCAACTTTGGTATCCTCCCATTGCTCTACACCACCCACGAGGTCTACGACGCCCTCGCCCAAGACGCTGAGTTCGAAATTGAAGACATTCGCGGCCAGCTCCAACGTGGTGATCGCCTTGTCGCTCGCTTGCCTAATGGCTCGTCGTTCTCACTCCATCACACGCTCACCCCGCGCGAAATCGAAGTCGTCCTCGCCGGTGGCATGCTCAACCTCTTGAGCGCCCGCTAGCCATGTACTTCATCCGCGTGCAGGATGAATTCTCAGCGGCGCACGCCCTCACCTTCCCCGATGGTCGCCGTGAGCGCCTCCATGGCCATAATTGGCGCGTTGAGGCCGTCATCGCCTGCTCCCACCTCGACCCCACCGGCCTCGGCGTCGATTTCGAACTTGTTCAACAGCTCCTCCATCAACTGCTTGATAGTGAACTCGACCATCGCAACCTGAACAATATCGCTGCACTTAACCAGCCCAATCCTACCACTGAATTGGTCGCACGATGGATCGCTGATCGCCTCTCCGCAGCGCTCGCCACAGCCGCCCCGTCCGCGTGCCTCCATTCCCTTACACTCTGGGAGTCACCAACGTGTGCTGTCACGTACGAATTGCCACGCTGATGCTCGCTAACGCCTCTCACACCTCTCCACGTACTGACGTTCCGATGGCCGCCAAGCCCTCTGCCTCCCACACCATACCCACTCTTCGTTCTCGTACCACGCAAGCCTCTCTCGCAACTCATTTCCCCCACACCTCTCGCAGGAGTCTCACCCATGGTTGACTACAGTCCACCCCAACCCGGTATGCGCGTCAGCATCATCGGTGACGGTGCGTGGGGCACGGCCAGCGCCATGTTGCTCCATAACAAAGGCTACGACGTGCGCGTGTGGGGCGCCTTCCCAGAGTACACCCGTGAGATCATCCGCTCCCGCCAAAACTATAAGTACTTACCCGGCATTCCCCTGCCAGAGTCGCTCGTCTTCACCAACGACCTAACTGAGACCCTCCGCGGCAGCCGCTTAGTCGTCATGGCTTTGCCCTCCCACGTGATGCGCGAAGTTGCACGCCGAGTGGCCGCAGCGTTGCCCGAGCCAACCCCCTTTCTCAGCCTCGCAAAAGGCCTGGAAGCTGACACACTCAAACGCATGAGCGTCGTCCTGCGCGAAGTGACTAATCTACCGCAGATTGCTGTCCTCTCTGGCCCCAGCCACGCCGAGGAAGTCGCACGCCGCTTGCCCACCGCCGTCGTCGCTGCCTCCGAACAATTGAATCTCGCCACCTTTGTCCAGGATGTCTTTTCCACACCCACCTTCCGCGTCTACACTAATACCGATGTCGTTGGCGTCGAATTGTGTGCCACCTTGAAAAACGTCATCGCTATCTGTGCCGGCGCGGTAGATGGCTTCGGCTACGGCGATAATGCCAAGTCAGCTCTCCTCACCCGCGGCCTCGTCGAGATGGTGCGCTTCGGAACGGCGCTCGGTGGTAAAGTCGAAACCTTCTTCGGTCTCGCCGGCGTCGGTGATCTCATCACCACTTGCTTCAGCCGTTACAGCCGTAACCGTGGCTTCGGCGAACGTGTCGCTCGAGGTATGTCTGTCGCTGATGCCTTGGCCGCTTCCACCGGAGTCGTCGAAGGATACCGTAATGCTCCCATCATTCGTGCCCTCGCCCGTAAGCTGAACATTGAAATGCCAATCACTGAGGCGCTGTGCCAAGTACTCTACGAAGGCAAGGACATCCGCGACGCCGTCGCCCAACTCATGACCCGCGAGCGCAAATCCGAACATCCCACCGGCCACCCCCTGCGCCGCTGGGTCCGCTTGATGCTCCTCCGTGCCCGTGTCATGCTCATGATGCAATCGTTTTAACCAGTTACTACCCAAGGCCTATGTCGTTCATCATCACTACCTACGTCCCCGAAGGAATTGTCATGGCCTCTGACAGCCGTCAAACCGCTGTCATCGAAGGTACCATGCCTACCGGTGAAAAATTGCCAAAATTTGAAACCGTCACCTCTGATAACTGTTACAAGTTATTCCTCCTCGAAGAACAGAACATCGGCGTTGGTGTATTTGGTGAGACGTTGCTCGGCGGTACCCCGATCGAACACTCTGTGCGCAAATTCCTCGAGGAATTTAACGACCCGGAAGATGATATTCTCGACGTCGTCGAGAAAATGATGCGCTACTTTAGTGCACATTTCCCAACCGCTGACACTGCCTTCCACATGGCCGGCTACAAACGTGAAGGTCGCATTAGCGTACCCTATGTCTATCACTGTCAAGTGTCACGTAACGAAATCCGCCGCTGCAACGTCAAGCCCGGTACCGACCAAGTCGTCTACGGCGCAATGTGGGGCGGCCAAGGAGACGTGATCGCTCGCCTCATTCAGCCAAGCACGATCCGCCTCGCTGGCCCAGATTCCCCCGAAATCCCCAATCCACCGATCCTCTGGGACGCTATGTCCGTTCAGGATGCAATTGACTTTTCCGAATTCGCAGTGTGGACCACCGCCGAAATGATTCGTTTTCAAGCCCGACCGAAAAACGTGGGCGGCCCAATCGATATTTTGCTCATCACCCCACGTGGCTCGGGCTGGATCCGTCGCAAAGACTTCTCGAGCGAATCCTACACCCCCTATTGATGCGCCTGACCCCCGCTGAACTACACGCGCGCGCCACACAGTTGCAGGCGCTTCTCTCCCCGTGTCGCCTCTGCCCGCGCGCCTGCCGTGTCGACCGCCGCACTGGTCAGCGCGGTGCCTGCCACCTCGGCCCGCTCTTGCGCGTCTTTTGCACCAACCTCCACTTCGGCGAAGAACCGCCTATCACTGGCTCCCAAGGCTCCGGCACCGTCTTCTTTACCGGCTGTCACCTGCACTGCGTCTTCTGTCAGAACTTCGCCTTCTCTCATCTCGGCAACGGCGTCGATATGTCCCCAGAAACACTCGCTGCACGAATGCTCGAACTCCAACGCCGTGGCGCCCATAACATCAATTGGGTTACCCCTACAGCCCAAGTCGCCCTCGCTGTCGAGGCTCTGGCTATCGCGCGCGAACGTGGATTGTCTATCCCCTTGGTCTACAATTGCAGCGGGTATGAGTCCGTCGAAGTGCTCCGCCTGCTCGACGGTGTCGTCGATGTCTACCTGCCAGACGCTAAGTACGCCTCCTCACAACCAGCGGCACGACTCAGCGGCGCGCCAGACTATCCTCAGGTAAACCAAGCTGCCATCCGCGAAATGTGGCGACAAGTCGGCCCGCTGCAGCTCGATGCCCAAGGCATCGCCCAACGCGGCCTCCTCGTGCGCCACTTGGTCTTACCTCACGGCTTGGCGGAAACGCACCTCGTCCTGCGCATGCTCTGGCATGAGTGCGGCCCAAATCTAGCAGTAAGCCTGATGCACCAGTATTTTCCCGCCCATCGCGCTAAAGCCTACCCTGAAATCGCTCGTCGCATCTCCTGGGACGAATACGAAGCCGCTCTCCACGCCCTCGACCACTACGGCTTCTCCATAGCATATATCCAAGAATGGGAAGACGACGAAGACGAAGCATGTTAACCCCGCTACGCTCAGAAATCAGCGCCATACCATCTACCATGAACGTGCGGCACAGCCGCACGTCACCTGACCAAATTCGACCACGTTTGTGTCACCTCATACGCTCAGCACCCAGCACCCCGCTCGGACTCCAAATCCAACGCCGAAAACTTTCCAAGAGCCCACTGCGCTCCACGGCAAGCGACCACCCCCATTCTCACAAACCGCAGCCCATGCGCGCCTGCGGCATGCAAGTACGCTCACTCCTTTCGCAACAAAACTCACCACTGCTCTTCCGCGCTGCATGTGCTCACCCCACCCGACATTCAAAGTCCACTGCAGCCGACCATCACTGTCAATTGAAAAATTCCCGCCTCACTCAACCAGCCGAGCGCCTCTCACCATGACCACCAAAACTGCGCTCTCATACCCCTTCGCGCTGTTGCAACTCGGCAGACAAGAAAAGCCCGCTCATCCCTTGCCCTTCACGCGTAGAAAGGCTCGCGCGGCAGCTCGGGCTCGAGACTGATGCGCAATGTCCCTTCCGCACGCGCAGCCGCAAGCTCAAACGCATCTTCCGCTTTCTCCCACGGCATCCGGTGCGTAACCAGCGGCGCTAAGTTGACTACGCCGCGCTCGACCCACTCCACCGCCGCATGGGTTGTATGACAGCAACGTCGAATGTTGTGAATCAAAAGTTCACGCCGGCGCGCAACAGCTGCGGGGAGCTCCCAGCTTTCCTCATGGGGAATGCCGGCTATGGCCACACGTCCGCCAATCGCCGCCGACAAAACTGCGTCTCGCAAGGCACCAGGTACCCCAGCCGCCTCAATGGCCACGTCCACTCCGCGCCCGCCCGTTAACTGCATGATTTCTCGCACCGCGTCTCTCTCACTAACGTTGACCCCACGTTCCGCACCAAGTTGTTTCGCCAACGCAAGCCGCGAACCCACTCTGTCCGTCACAGCCACCACCCGCGCGCCACTCGCCCGCGCCGCAAGAACACACACCATCCCAATCCCACCCACACCAAAAACTGCCACCGTGTCCCCCGCCCCCACCCCTAGCTTGCGCACCACGTATATCCCAATCGCGAGCGGCTCGATACACGCCATCTCCGCAAACGTCACCCGTGCCCGCACCGGAACCACATGCCGCGCCGGTACCACCACGTACTCGGCTAACGCCCCGTGCACAGGCGCCGAGCCAAGAAATTTCACGTGCGGGCACAAGTTCAATTTCCCCCGCTCACACCATTCGCACTCCCCACACGGCATGTTCGGCTCAAGCGCTACCGGTGTCCCTTGTGGTAACCCATTGACACCCTCACCGCACGCATCCACTATCCCTGCCGCTTCGTGCCCAAGCACAAACGGTACCGGCGTGGCCACGTCGCCGATTTTGCCCGTCGTGTATTGCGTTATGTCGGAACCGCAAATACACACCGACTGGATCCGCACACGCACCTCCCCTCGCCCAGGCAGCGGCCGAGGCCATTCCTCCTCCCGCAAATCGTGCCGACCATAGTATGCTATCACACGCATATTACCCCTTCCCTTGTAAGTCGCTGATGATCGCTCGCGCCGCTCGCTTGCCAGCCCCCATCGCCTCAATCACTGTCGCCGCACCCGTGACTATATCCCCACCCGCATACACCCGCGGCTTGGAAGTACGCCCCATATCATCTGTCACAATGTAGCCCCACTGGTTCACCTGCAAGTCCGGCGTCGTCTGCCGTATCAGCGGGTTCGATTCCGTACCCACCGCGACGATGGCCACATTGATAGGCGTGTCAAACTCTGAACCCGCGATCCGTACAGGACGCCGCCGCCCAGAGTCGTCCGGCTCCCCTAACTGCATCCGTTCACACCGCACACTTTGCAGCCAGCCCCGTTCATTCCCATAGAAAGCTACCGGATTCACCAGAAATTCAAATTTGACCCCCTCCTCTTCCGCGTGATGAATTTCCTCAGCCCGCGCGGGCATCTCCGCTCGTGAGCGCCGGTACATAATATAGACTTCCTCTGCACCAATCCGCAGTGCCGTGCGCGCTGCGTCCATCGCCGTGTTACCTGCCCCAAAAACCGCCACGCGCTTCCCACGCACAATCGGTGTCTCGGCATCCGGTAAATACGCCTTCATTAAATTGACACGCGTCAGAAATTCATTCGCTGAGTACACCCCATTCAGATTCTCACCAGGAATCTTCAGAAATTTGGGCGTGCCTGCGCCCGTGCCGATGAACACCGCCGCATAGCCCTCCTCATTCAACAAATCATCTATTGTATAAAGACGCCCAATAACGGCATTCGTAACAATCTGCAAACCGCGCCGCACCAACGCCTGAATCTCCGCTTTCACAATCGCCTTCGGCAGGCGAAACTCGGGTATCCCATACACAAGCACCCCCCCTGGCTCGTGTAATGCCTCGAACAACGTAACATTGTAGCCAGCATTGAGCAAGTCAGCCGCGCACGTTAAGCCCGCTGGCCCAGACCCCACAATCGCAACCTTCGGCGCGCCGGGCGGCGGCGCCGTCGGCGGCAACGGCGCCTTCTCTCCGCGCATCAAACGAATACGCACATGATCCGCCACAAATCGCTCAAGTCGCCCTATCGCCACAGGATCACCGCGCTTCGCCAGTACGCAGTACTTCTCGCACTGCGTCTCCTGCGGACACACGCGCCCACAAATCGCCGGCAAGCTGTTCGTTCCCAAAATGATCTGCAAGGCGCCTTCAAAGTCCCGCTCAACAATTTTTTCAATAAACTGGGGAATCGCCACATTCACAGGACAGCCGTCCACACATGCAGGCTTCTTGCATTGCAAGCAACGTTGCGCTTCGCGAATCGCAAGTTCCTCTGTATACCCAAGGGGTACCTCGTCAAAATTGTGCCGACGCACTTCCGGCGGTTGCTCCGGCATCGGCTGTCGCGGTATCGCCATCCGTTCTTTCGGTGTTAACGATGTTCCCATACCTCAGGTGATCAACTACACCAGTTAGAGCGGCCCCTCCCTCTATCTCACCGCCAATCCAATCTTACATGCTTCGAGCTGATGAAGCTCATGATCTCGGTACATGTTCAAACGCCGCTGCAACTCGTCAAAATCCACTTCATGTGCGTCAAATTCTGGCCCATCCACACACGTGTATTTCACTCGCCCCCCCACCGTAACGCGACAGCCCCCACACATCCCCGTCCCATCAATCATAATCGTGTTCAGGCTGGCAATGGTCGCTATCCCCGCCTCGCGAGTAAGATTCGCTACTGCTTTCATCATCGGTACCGGGCCGATCGCCACCGCAAAATCAATCCCTGGCTTCCCCGTTAATCGCTCACGTAACACATCCGTAACAAGGCCGTGCCGCACATATGAACCGTCGTCAGTCGTAATGAGCAGCTCATCGCTTATTGCGCGCATATCCTCCTCCAAAATAAGCAACCCCTTCGTACGGGCCCCTATTATCGACACAACATAATTCCCCGCCTCTTTCATCGCGCGCGCAATCGGTAGGAGTGGCGCCACACCAATACCCCCGCCCACACACGCCACCGTGCCGTAATGCTTGATCGGCGTCGGGTGACCAAGCGGCCCCGCCACGTCCCGCACATACTCTCCTGCCTCCAATGCCGCTAGATCTCGCGTCGTCTTCCCAACTACTTGCACAATCAAGCGCACCGCACCTTCCTTCGCCCGCACATCCGCAATCGTCAGAGGAATTCGTTCACTACGTTCACCCGGCCGCAAAATCAAAAATTGCCCCGGTTGGCGCTTCTTCGCGATCTGCCGCGCTTCAATCCACATCGACACGACGTTCTCCGCCAAGTATTCTTTCTCTAATATCTTGTTCGGCATGCATGCGTCCTTGGGTTACGCACATAACAATCCCGCATTATATCAAAAATCAATCGCAAACGCGACCGTGTTTGACCGTCACTCATCCTTTTGATATAATTCCGCCAACGTGGAGATCACACCATGGATGAACTACTTCAAATTCTATCGCGTGACGCACGCATTCCTATTCCCGACCTTGCGGCTATGACTGGCCGCTCCGAAGATGATGTGCGCGCCGCGATTGCTGAATACGAACGCCGAGGCACTATCCTCCGTTACCGCGCCGTCCTTAACCCCGAACATATCGATGCTGCAAACGGCAAAGTCCGCGCGTGGATCGAAGTCAACGTCACTCCCCAGCGCGGACTCGGCTTCGATGCTATCGCTGAACGTATCTATCGATTCCCCGAAGTAAAAAGTTGCTACCTCCTCTCCGGTGGCTACGACCTTCTCCTCATGGTCGAGTGCGACAGCCTCCACCAAGTCGGTGCCTTCGTCGCCGAAAAACTCGCCACCCAAGAAAACGTCACCCGCACCGCTACCCATTTCCTCCTCAAGATCTATAAGCAAGACGACGACATCTTCCACGGCGGCGACTCCTCCGAGCGCTTGCCCGTCTCTCCATGAGTAGCTCCCCATACCACCCGCACACAGTGGCCCCCCGCGTCACTCGCATCTCCCACGTCGTCGAAAACCTGCCCCCCTCAGGCATCCGCGCCTTCTTCGATCTCGTCATGTCTATGGACGATGTCATCTCCCTCGGCGTCGGTGAACCTGATTTCGTTACCCCATGGCGTATCCGTGAAGCCAGCATCTTCGCCATCGAAAAAGGGTACACCTCCTATACCTCAAACCGCGGTATGCCTGAGCTCCTCCGCGAAATTAGCTCCTGGCTCGCTCGCTCCTACGACCTCCATTACAACCCCTCTCAACACATCATCATCACCGTCGGCGTCAGCGAAGCCTTGGACCTCGCTATGCGTGCTATCATCAACCCCGGTGATGAGGTCATCGTCCCCGAGCCCGCTTACGTCAGCTACGCCCCTACCGTCGCCCTCGCCGGCGGGATTCCCGTCTCTCTCCCCACCTGGCACGTCCCCGGCTTTAAAATCACCCCCGATGCCCTCGACCAACGTATCTCCTCCCGCACCCGCGCAGTGGTCATTAACTACCCCGCTAACCCTACCGGCACCAGCTACTCCCGCGCTGAACTCGAGGCTCTCGCTGCCGTCATCCGCAAACACGACCTCCTCCTCCTCAGCGACGAAGTCTACGACCAACTCTCCTATGACGCTCCTCACATCCCCATCGCTACTCTCCCCGGCATGTACGACCGTACCCTTTACTTTAACGGCTTCTCTAAAGCCTACGCAATGACCGGCTACCGCCTGGGTTTCGCCTGCGGCCCAGAACCCATCATCTCCGCCATGATCAAAATCCACCAATACACTATGCTCTGCGCTCCTATCATCAGTCAAATGGCCGCCATCGAAGCCCTCCGTAACGCCACCCCAGACGTCCGCGAAATGGTCGCAGAGTACAACCGCCGCCGTCGCTTCATCGTTCATGCGCTCAATCTCGCCGGGCTTCCCTGCCACTTGCCCGAAGGCGCGTTCTACGCCTTCCCCTCCATCGCCCCCACTGGCATGGACGGCGTCACCTTCGCTACACGCCTCCTCCAGGAAGAACGCGTCGCCGTCGTCCCCGGTACCGCTTTCGGTCCCGGCGGCTCTTCCTTCATCAGAATCGCCTACGCCGCTTCCTTCGACAATCTACGAGAAGCAGCCCGGCGCATCACGCGCTTCGTCGCTCGCCATGCGCCTCACGCTGTCTCACCTTCAACAGCTCTCGCTTCATGAACACTCTCACCCCTCCCCAGACTCAACCGCCACAACAGGAAATCCGCCTTCCATGGTACGTCATCGTCGGCGGCATGATCACCATCACCGTCGTTATTATGTTCACCTTCTCAAACCCCCTCGACACAACACCACCGCCACCTTCCACCCCCACAAACCCGCTTTCCCTCCCGCACAACCTCCCGCCCACCAACAACCCCGCTGAAACTTCCGTCCCATGACCCCCCGCCAACTGCTCCACTCCCTCTCCCTCGCCGACCCCTCTCTCCGCGCCTCCTGCGCTGCCGTGTATGGCAGCTCCCCCGAACTCCTCGACCACGCGTGCTCCCGCCTCTGGATCCTCGCCCGCCACTACGCCGATACCTTCAATTATGACGACCACGTCGTTGTTGTCCGCGCCCCAGGCCGCGTCAATCTCATCGGTGAACACACTGATTACAACGGCCTCCCTGTCTTGCCTATGGCTATCCCCCGCGACGTCATCGTCATGGCCTCGCGCTCAGATGACGACCTCGTCCATGTTTCCAATGTCGACCCCGCTTTCCCACCACGCCAATTTAAAATTGAGCCCCTCATTCCTCCCTTCCCTCCCGGCGATTGGGGGAACTACGTCAAAAGCGCCGTCCAAGGCCTCATCAATCACTGGCAAACAACTCAGGGCATCTCCGGCCTCCGTATGGCCATCAGTGGCAACGTCCCCGTCGCTAGCGGCCTCTCTTCTTCCGCTGCCTTCACCATCGCCTGCGCTCTCGCCGTCCTCACTGTCCACCAACGCTCCATTCCTCCCCTCCTCTTCGCCGAACTCATGGCCCACTCTGATCACTACGTCGGTATGGCTAGCGGCGGCATGGACCAGGCTACCTCTATCCTCGCCCGCGCGGGCGCTTGCCTCAAAATCGACTTCTTCCCCCTCCGCGTCCAACCAGTCAGCCTCCCACCCGATACCACCGTCGTCGTCTGCCAGTCCCGCGTGAAAGCCGCGAAGGCCGCAAACGCCCGCGAGGAGTATAACCGCCGCGTCGTTGAATGCCGCCTCGCTACCGCACTCCTTCACGCCGCGTCCCCTCGCTCAGACCGCGTCCCTCTCCGCCTCAGCGAATGGCTCGCTTGGGACTGCGATGGCCTCGACGACGCATTGGCGCGGATTAATGCTACCCTCCACCCCGAACCCTACCGCCTCCCCGAACTATCTCGCCTCCTCCACCAAAACCCCGAGACCATCCTCTCCACCCTCTGTGCCACACCCGCTGGCACACCTTGTCACGAACCTCCCGACGGCTTCCACCTCCTTAAACGCGCCCGCCATGTCATCTCCGAAACCCGCCGCGTTGAAGACGCTTTCTCCATCCTCTCCTCCACGCCCCCCGACGCCGCTCGCCGCTTCGGTGAACTCATGAACCAGTCCCACGTCAGCTGCCGCGATGACTACCATATCAGCTGCCCCGAGCTCGAAGACCTCGTTACCGCCGCTCGCGACGCCGGCGCCTACGGCGCCCGCCTCACCGGTGCCGGCTTCGGCGGCTGTACCGTCAACCTCGTCCCTTCCCCCCTCGTCCCTCACTTCGTTGACGCCCTCAACCGCTCCTATTACGTCCCGCGCCAGCTCGACCACCTCCCCGATAATATCTTCGTCTTTCAACCAGCCCCAGGCGCTGGTGTGCTCCTTTCTTAACTATTCACTACCACTATGTCTCTCCTCGATGCAATTCTCGTCGGTGTCGTCCAAGGCCTCGCTGAATTTCTCCCTATCTCTAGCTCCGGCCACCTGGTCGTCACCCGCTACTTCTACGGTGTCCATGACCTCTCCCTCAGCTACATCGTCCTCCTCCACGCCGGTACCCTCCTCGCCGTCTTAACTGCCTTGTGGCGCGACGTCTGGCAGCTGATCTCCGACTGCCTCTCCGGCCGCGGTCATGGCCGCTCGCTCGCCCTCGCCCTCATTATCGCCACAGTCCCAGGTGCCCTCGTCGGCTACTTCTGCGAAGATATCGTCGACCAGATCTTCGTCGAAAAAGGCATGACAATCGGCTCATTCCCCCTCGAGCCTTACAAATTCGTCGGCTTCGCCTTTATTCTAACCGCCCAGCTCTTTCTCCATAACGCTGATGTCGCCCTCAAACGTCGCGCCGAGAAAAAACTTCTTGGCGCCGGCCCCGAGGCACTCTCCTGGTCCTCCGCCCTCCGTATCGGTATCGCCCAAGCTATCGCCGTCATCCCCGGTGTCTCCCGTAGCGGCGCTACCATCGCTACTGCCATCGTCTCAGGTTTCTCCCGTGATTTCGCCGCCCGCTTCTCTTTCCTCTTGTCCATTCCCATCATCGCCGGAAGCGCCCTTGCACAACTCCCAAAGTTCTGTGTCGAATGGCCTTACGAACCAGATAAACACGCCATCCTCGCCGGCGTGCTCGCCTCAGCCGTCTCCGGCTTCCTCGCCATTAAATTCATGCTCCGCCTCCTCCGCTCCCATGACCTCCGTCACTTCATCCTCTACCTCTGGATCCTCGGCCTCATCTGCATCGCTTCTTAAAACTAACCTGCCCCTCATCCACTCACCTCCGTCATCCTCATTAATCTTCATTACCTCCCATAAACAGGGAGAGCATCTTCCCCCCCGGCGGCATCACTACAAAATACACAGCCGCCTCGAGCCACGTTTCCGCCCCTCGGTCATCCTTGTCTTATCACGTAAGTCCCCTCCGGGTGTTCCCACAGCAACCACCTGTTACCTATTTCCCCTTACCAAACTCCCCTCCTCGCTACCCTCCTATGCCTCCTGTTTCCCGTCAATAGACCCAACTTTGATGTCCAGCTCCGCACGCGATTGTATCCGCGACACCTGCCCATCAGTAATCCAGATCACTCGATCACTGACGTCCAACATCTTCATGTCGTGTGTCGCCGTAATGATTGTCACCCCGCGCTCGTCTTTCAACCGCCGCAATAACTCAATTACTTCGTGCCCTGTCTTCAAGTCAAGATTGCCCGTCGGCTCGTCTGCTAAAATGATCGCTGGATCATTCGCCAGCGCACGCGCAATCGCTACGCGCTGCTGCTGACCCCCCGACATCTGCGCCGGTTTGTGGTGCAGACGCCCCCCTAACCCCACCAAGCTCAATAATCTTGCCCCCTTCTCCCGCGCTTCATCCGGGTCTGTCCCCGCAAATACCATCGGTAACGTCACATTTTCTAAGGCCGTCATCACCGGAATCAAATTGAATGTCTGAAATATATACCCAATCTTCCGACATCGCAGCCACGCTAGCTCGTATGGGTCTAACTGCGCTATGTCAACTTCATCAATGTACACTTCCCCACTCGTCGGCTTATCTAACCCACCCACCATGTTGAAAAATGTGCTCTTCCCAGAACCGCTCGGCCCCATAATGCTAATGTACTCACCCGCATAGATCGTCAATGTGATCCCACGCAGCGCATGCACAACCTCCTCACCCATCACATACGTCTTCCGTACATTCTGTGTCCGCACTATCTCTCGTCGTGTCGTCATACGTCCACTCGCATCGCGTCCGCCGGCTTCATCCGCGCCGCAACAAGTGTTGGATAAATCGATGCTACCACAGTTAACACTGTCCCTAACGCCACTGCGCGCGGGCCACTGTACAGCGCGGCCCACATGCACATCCTTCCACTCAAAAACGAAAATGCTGTCATCAGCCCCGTTTGCACTACCGCTACTCCAAGCCCACACACTGCCCCCGCCACGCTCGCCGTCACCCCGACACATGCATTTTCAATCAAAAACAACCGTACAATAAAACGATCTAATGCTCCAAGACACTTTAACGTCCCTATCTCTCGCACGCGCTCCGTCACGCTCATTAAAATCGTGTTCGTGATCCCCGTCAAACACAGCAGTACCGATAACCCCAACAGCCAGCGCTGCTGCGCTGCCTGCCGCGCCGCCGCCGCGCCGTCCGGCGCCCCTGCATGCACCCGCTCCAACGCCGCGTGAACTTCTACACCCCCCACCCTCCGTAACTCGTTGACCAACTCTTGCTGCGCCAGCGTCGCCGCAAAAAACGCCACCACGACCGCAATACACACAAACGTGATCAACGCGCGCCCGCGCCGATGGCGTACATTCGCAACACACATGCTCAACGTGCGCCGCCACGGCAGTACCACCACCCGCTCCCTCCGCACCCCACCACACGCATATACTCGCCCCGCTGCTCTTCTTCTCTTCTTCTCGTCCGCCATCTTAGTACGGCAACTCCTTCACACAATTAACTACCAACGACAGCGCTACCGCCCCCATCGCCGCTAACCCCATCCCGCACGAAAACCCCGCCACCACCACCGGCACATACCGACCCCAACGCTCTTCCCCAAGCCTCTTCCGAAAAACATACCGCCCTACCAGCGCCCCTACAAACATGTTGACCGCCACATGCGTCGGCACCGCTACCCCCGCCACCATCCCGTAAAAAAATTGAATCGGCACACCTAACGCACTTAATATACTATACACCCCTACCCCTACGACCGCCGCACCCCCAATCACCCCCGGTCGAATCGCATGCATCAACAGTGGCTGCTCGCTCGTATTCGCCGTAAATAATAAATACGCCTGCCGCGCCGCAATCGGCCACAGCCGCGCCGCAAATGGAAACGCCGCCGACGGTATCTGTTGCAGCCGCCAGAAAAACCACCAGAACACAAAGCTACTCACCCACACCACCGGCAACATCAATAGCTCTGCCTTGATCACTGACGTGAACTTCGTCCTCGTTAGCTCTAACTCCCGAAACCGCTGTGCCGCACCCCCGTAATCTGCCAACGGAAGCGGCGCAAACCAAATGTCAACCCTCTTGTATCCGCTCGTGATCACTACCGTCTCGCGCAAAAACGGTACACCTATCCCCCCACCCGTCATCCCTATCATCCGTGCCGAAATGTACGAATGTAACGGTGTCCATACGAACCCAAACAACACCACTATCCACAGCGGAAAATCCGGCACCAACCTCTTACACACCACACATAAACTCAACGCCGAAATCACAAACAAACCCACCGCAACCGCCACCGGAAAATCTCCACGCTCTCGTGACGGCCCTCGCTCCTCGCTCACCTCAACTCGTGCCCCGCTCCCTCGCCCCCCCCGCCCCCCCCCAGCC
>JAOACZ010000069.1 GCA_026417575.1 bacterium
CGATGTGTATAAGAGACAGGCATACACTACACCCACGCCCACCACACACCGTACATGTCACGTCCACCTCTGCACTCGGCTCCGTAAACGGAAAATACCCCGGGCGAAAACGTAACGACACCCCAGCACCATAATACTCCCGCGCAAACTCCCACAACGTCCCCTTCAGCTGCGCAAAACTCACCTCACGATCCACATACAGCCCTTCTACCTGATGAAATATCGTGTAGTGAGACGCGTCGATCCGCTCGTTCCGATACACGCGCCCCGGCGCTATAAACCGTAACGGCGGCTTGCTCCGTTTCATCACCCGAATCTGCACCGGCGATGTGTGTGTGCGCAATATCGGCCGGTTGCCCGCATCACACCCCCCAGGCACTTGCAAAAAAAACGTGTCCTGCACGTCTCGCGCAGGGTGCGTCGCCGGAATATTCAACGCATCAAAATTGTGCCACTCATCCTCAATATCCGGGCCCTCTTCAATCGCAAAACCTAAACGCCTAAAAATCGCGCTAATCTCCTCCAACGTCTGCGTCAACGGATGCAGTCCCCCACGCCAGCGCGGCCGCCCCGGCAACGTCATGTCTTCCCGTTCCGCCGCTAACTTCCGTGCATCCTCCTCCGCCTGCAGCATCGCACGCCGCTCCCCTACCGCAGCGCTGATCCGCGCCTTCACCTCGTTGATCGCCCTCCCCAACCGCGGCCGCTCCGCCGCCTCTACCTCCTTCAATCTCTGCAAATAGTGCGCCATCACCCCCCTCCGTCCCAAATAGCGCACTTCTAACTGTTCTAACTCCGTCAATGCCCCAGCTGCACGGACCGCCGCACATGCCTCCTCTGCAACCGACGCCAGCGCCCGCTCGATCTCTTCCTGCATCGCTTTCCGTTCCGTTGCCTTTACGCACCCTTCGCCTTCGACACGAGCGCCGCAAAGGCAGCCGGATCACTCACCGCAATCCCGGCCAGCATCTTCCGATTCAAGGCCACCCCAGCCTTCTTCAACCCGCTAATAAACGCATTGTACGACAGACCATGTTGCTTCGCCGCGATCCCGATCCGCGTGATCCACAACGCTCTGAATTCGCGCTTCTTCGCCCGCCGGTGCTTAAACGCAAACGCCATCGCACGGTTCAGCGTCTCTGTTGCCGTGCGGATTAGCTTGCGTCTCCCCCCCACAAACCCTTTGGTTCGCTTCAAAATCCGCTTCTTTCGCCGGCGCGATGCCGGTGCATTCGTGGCTCTTGGCATATCATCTCCTCATCGTTATTAATAACCTTAGCAGCATAACGCCGCCCTCTGCCTGTGCCGCCGGGTGGCCATGTTAACCCGGCCAGCCGCGTCACATTATACCTGCTTAATCTTCTGCCTCATACCGTCCCTGAAATACCTCATTCCCCCTACACATACGGAATCATTTTCTTTATATTCACCGCCTCTGTTCCCGTCGTTTGCGCACCTGCTCGCAGTTTCCGTTTCACCTTACGCGTCTTTGCCATCGCAAGGTGCCGGCGCTTCGCACACGCACGCAACACTTTCCCAGTTTTCGTTACTTTGAATCGCTTCGCCACAGATTTCCGTGTCTTGAATTTTGGCATGTTAACTCCTTATTATAACTTCACCGTAGTTCCTTTTCCTTCTCGCGTGGCAGCCCTACCCAGGGCCCGCCCTGCTCTACATTTATTATTCCAACTGCGAGTGCGCCTTTTCATACCCCCCCTCCTACCCACGTTGCCCGTTACTTGCTCTGCGCTGCAGGCTGCTTCTGAGCCGCCTTCCCACGCACCGGGCCTAATATAACGCTGTAAACCGATCCCATTCGCTTCATCCCTTGCTCCACCGCTCCGTATTGCGCTACCTCGTTGACAAATCGGTTGAGCATCTCCACCCCCATCTCCTGGTGCGCGTTCTCACGCCCCTTATGATAGCACGTCACCTTCACCCGGTGCCCCTCCTGCAGAAAATTGATTACGTGATTCCGCTTCGTCTCGTAATCATGTTCACTGATGCTCGGTCGAAACTTGATTTCTTTCGTTCGCATCTGATGACTGTGCTGCCGCGCCTCCCGCTCACGCTTCGTTTGCTCATACCGGTACTTCCCATAGTCCATAATCTTGCACACCGGTGGGTTCGCGTTCGGCGCCACCTCCACCAGATCTAAGCCCCGTTGTTCCGCTTCCTGCAAGGCACGCTCCACACTTACTATCCCAAGTTGCTTGTTGTCCACAATAAGCCGCACCTCGCGCGTGTTGTAACGTATCTGCTCGTTCACACGTACTCTGTCCGCTTGAGAACTGGATGCTGAAATGTGACCCTCCTTCTGTTGTAGTTACTTCGCATCTGCAGGCGCAAATACGCTCCTGAGTGCCCGCGTATCGCGCTCCAAACATACCCCATTGACAAACTCGTTCAGCTGCATCGGCGCTAACTGCCGCCCGTCACGCAACCGTACCGTCACCGTACCCCCAGCGCTCTCTTTCTCCCCTACCACCACCGCGTACGGCACCTTCTCTATCACCGCCTCCCGCACCTTCGCCCCCATCGGCCGATTGCTCTCGTCCACTCGCGCCCGCACATTCCGCGCCACGAGCGCCTCGCACACCCGCTCGCCATACCCCCGAAACGCATCCTTCACCGGAATAATCCGCACCTGCTCCGGCGCTAACCACAACGGAAACTGCCCCCCGCAATTCTCCAACAATACCGCAAAAAACCGCTCGATCGCCCCCAATAACGCCCGATGGATCATGTACGGCTGATGCTCCTTCCCATCCTCCCCTATGTACGTCATCCCAAACCGCTCCGGTAAGTTGAAGTCAAATTGAATCGTCGAACATTGCCACTCCCGCTCCAACACGTCCGCTATCTTAATATCAATCTTCGGACCATAAAACGCACCGCCACCCTCGTCGATGTCGTACGAAAGCTTGTGATCCGCCACCACCTTCTTCAATGCCGCTTCCGCTGCCTCCCACCGCGCCGCGTCCCCCACACACTTCCCCTTCGGCCGCGTCGATACGTACACGTGAAACCTCTCAAACCCAAACGTGCGCAGCATCTCCAAACAAAACGACAGCACTCGCCCTAACTCCTCTTCCATCTGGTCCGGTCGACAAATGATGTGCGCGTCGTCTTGCGTAAATCCACGCACCCGCAATAACCCATGCAGCACCCCACTCCGCTCATACCGATACACCGTCCCCAACTCCGCCCACCGCTTCGGTAACTCCCGATACGACCGCAGCGCACTCTGGTACATCAGTATGTGAAACGGACAGTTCATCGGCTTCAAATAATATTCTTGCTCGTCAATCTCCAACGGCGCATACATGCTCTCCCGATAAAAACCTAAGTGCCCACTCGTCTCCCACAGCTTCGCCTTCCCTATGTGCGGCGTGTATACTAGCTCGTATCCCGCTCGATAATGCGCCGCCCGCCAAAACGTCTCAATCTCGTGCCGAATGATCGCTCCCCGCGGATGCCACAATACTAACCCAGGCCCCACGTCTTCATGAAAACTAAACAGATCCAACTCCTGCCCCAGCCGCCGGTGATCTCGCCGCTGCATCTCCTCCAAACGCGCTAACTCCCGCTCCAGCTCCTCCTCCGTCGGATACGCCGTCCCATAGATCCGCTGCAGCATCTCCCGCTTCTCATCCCCACGCCAATACGCACCCGCCGTCTGCAACAACTTCACCACACCTAATTCCCCCGTCCGCGCTAAATGCGGCCCACGACACAAATCCAAAAACGCCCCCTGCGTGAAAATAGATACCCGCTCGTCTCCAATCTCGCGCACCAGTTCCACTTTGTACGGCTGGTTCTGCTCCCGAAAATATTCCTCCGCCTTCTCACGCGTCCAAAACTCTTGTCGCACCGGCAGATCCGCTGCAATAATTTCCCTCATCCGCGCTTCTATCCGCTTCAAATCTTCCGGCGTAAACGCGCTCGGTACGTCAAAGTCATAGTAAAAGCCCGTCGCGATCGCCGGGCCTATCCCTAACTTCACCCCCGGAAATAACTCGCTCACTGCCTGCGCCATCACATGGCTGGCAGTGTGCCAGTACCGTTCCCGATAGTCAGGATCATTAAAATTCGAACCTTTCTCTCCCATGGCTAACAAGTGGCATAGTATAACAAAATGCCTTTTAATTTGCAAAAAAACAAGCCCCCCCCCCCTCACCTTGGGCGAAATTTACACCCAAAACTTTCCAGCCACAACAATCACTCCCGTGCCTGCTTTCCCTCATGAACGCAAACAAAATCCCTCCACTCCCTATCACCAACCCAGCTCCAACGTCCCCTCCACTCGTAGCTTTCTACTTCCTATTCCTCGACCAGAACCACACCTCCCGCGCTTCATACCCTGCAGCCCTGCTCTCACCGCCTTCATATGTACTTCCCCACGGCAAAGCCACCTCCTCATCCCTTCCTCAGCCCCCACACTACCTCGTCGACACTCCTCGCCACGCTCTCCCCCTGCAAATCATTAAAACCATCGCCAGCGCAGCTGTCCACATTCCAGGCTCCGGTATCCCTAAAATCATAAACTGTTCCCCAGGCACAAGATCGTATCTTTTCGCCCCCGTTGCCCCACTCACCGCATATCCGTTCGTATCCCCGTTAATTGGTGGCAAACTTTGATTCGCCGACCACGAACCACTGTTGTTAATTAGCAACGCTTGCACCCAGCACCGGTCGGTAGTGCCACCAAGGGCACTCATCCGCAGCGCCATCTCTATCCCCGTAGCGTACGTCCCCGTGCTGCTCAGCGACGTCCCCGCCGCCTGTTGGTCGTAAAACGCAATCTGCACCTGCCCGTTGCTGAGATACCCGTAGCTTACGTGCAAATTCTGCAGCTGCCCCCAATACACATACGTCCCACGCACCAAATCGCTGAAATCCACATACGCGTTATTGCCTGTGTCGTCTATATTTATGTTCAACGCGTAATCAGGCGTGAATACCGTGTCAAACCGCATGCCCACCATGTTCTTTATTCGCCATGCCACATTCGTCGCGCTCAACCACGATAAAAGCACATTCGTCCCTGTCGCAGGATTCACGTCAAAGAATATCACCACGCCGTTCCTGTTCGGCGATCGCTCCACGCTCCCGCTAATCCCAAGCACAACCTGATCACTTTCCAGCCTCCCCCGCATCGCCAATAACGCGTTCCACATGCCCCAGTCTGTTACTGTGTTCTGAAATACTTCCGCCTCCGCATCCGCAAAATCTCCCGTAATGTTTTGCCCGTCAATCCATGCCCCTTCGTACACATTCACTAAGTTCGTCGCCACTACCCTGCTCTCCCCCCTCGGACCACTCACCGTCAACGTCACCGTGTACTCACCCCCACGTGTGTAGCTGTGCACCGGGTTCACTGCGCTGCTCTGTACCTGTCTCTTATACACAT
>JAOACZ010000174.1 GCA_026417575.1 bacterium
GTTGAAGATAGGGTATGTGGATACGGAGGTGGTGTTGCAGGGCCTGTTAGAGTTTAAGGAAGTGGATCGCGAGGCACGGACGAAGATTGAGTTGAAAGAGGAGGAAGGGCAGGCGAAGCTGGAAGCGATTCGGAAGCTGGAGGAAGAGTTGTCAGTGATGTCGGAGGAAGCACGCAAGGCGCGGTACGCGGAGCTAAACCGGATGAGGCAGGAATTATATGATTTTCAACAGCAGGCACGCGAGGAGATATTAGAGCGGCAAAGTGTTGATTTGAAGCGCATTGCGAATAAGATAAAGGCTGCGATTGAAAAGTTAGGGCGCGAGCAAGGATTTACGTTAATTTTAGATGTGAAGCCGGTGCTGTACTTGGACGCGAGCCAGATTGTAGATTTGACGGACAAGGTGACACAGATGTTGAACAAGGCGTATGAAGAGGAAAAACAGAAGCTACAGCGGAAAGCGCCGGCGCGGATACAGTAACTGATGGAGAGACGAGAAGGAGGCGCGGTGGAGATAAGTGTAGGACAGTTAGCGGATTTCCTGCAAGCGGAAGTGATTGGGGACCGGAGCGTCATCGTTCGGAATGTGAGGGGAGTAGAAGAAGCGGAGGCGGGAGATTTGACTTTTGTAGTGGATGAGAAGTACGTTGCATTATTGGAGCGGAGCAAGGCGTCAGCGGTATTAGTGCGGGCTGATTTGGAGGTAACGTGCAAGATACCGCAGATTCGAGTAAAGGATCCGCGGGAGGCGTTACGGCGGCTAGTGGCGGCGTTTGCGCCGCCGCCGATCACGTATGCGCCGGGGGTGCATCCGACGGCGATCGTGGCGGAGGATGCGGTATTAGGGAAGAATGTGTCGGTGCAACCATATGCGGTTGTTGAGGCAGGAGTGACGATAGGGGATGATGTGGTGATTGGAGCGCATTGCTACATTGGGCACTATACGACAATAGGTGAGGGGAGCTTTTTGTATCCGCGCGTGACGATTCGGGAGCGCGTGGTGATAGGGAAGCGAGTGATCATTCATCCTGGGGTAGTGATTGGGGCGGACGGTTTTGGGTATGAGCAAGTGAATGGGAAGTATGAGAAGATTCCGCAAGTGGGGACAGTGGTGATTGAGGATGATGTAGAGATAGGAGCGAACACGACGATAGACCGTGCGCGGTTTGACAAGACGATTGTGCGGCGGGGGACGAAGATAGACAATTTAGTGATGATTGCGCACAATTGCGAGGTAGGGGAGGACACGATTTTGTGTGGGCAGGTTGGGCTGAGTGGGAGTGCGAAAGTGGGGAACCATGTGATCATGGCGGGACAATCGGGAATGGTAGGGCATATTAAGATTCACGACAACATCATTATTGGTGCGCAGTGCGGGGTAACGAAAGAGCTTGTGAAGCCGGGGTTTTACATTGGTTCACCGGCGACGCCGCATATGACGTACAAGAAGCGAGAGAGCATCGTGGTGAGGTTGCCGGAAATTTACAAGAGGTTAGTAGCGTTGGAGAAGGAGGTGGAGGAGCTTACTGGGAGAAAGAGTGGGGGGAAGGAGAGCGAGGGGTAGACGAAAGCGGTGGAAAGGGGTGACGTGGCGTGAGGTTATAAACAGGAAGTGGAGGCAGAGGTGGGGCGACAAGCGACAATAAGGGAAAGTGCGGTAGTAAGCGGATTGGGGTTACACACGGGGCGGATCACGACGTTACGGTTTCTTCCGGCGGAAGTGAACACGGGGGTGCGCTTTGTGCGGGCGGATCTGCCTGGTCGTCCGAGGGTACCGGCGCGGGTGAGCGCGGTGGTGGACACGCAACGGAGCACGACATTGGGAGTGGGGAGAGCGGTAGTGCAGACAGTGGAGCATATTTTGGCGGCAGTGCAGTGTTTGGGGCTGGACAATGTAGAGATCGAAGTGCAAGGTCCGGAGACGCCGTTAACGGATGGGTCAAGTCGTCAATTTATTGAGGCGTTAGAGGGGGCAGGGAGGGTAGAGCAGGATGCGGAGCAGGAGTACGTGGAGTTACCGCATGCGGTGGCGGTTGAACAAAACGGGATGACATTGTGTGCAATTCCGGCGGAGGAGTATCGGGTATCGTACACGATGTTGTACAGTCATCCAGTGATTGGACTGCAGTTTAAGGAGGTGGTGGTAAGCCGGGAGGTATTTGTAGAGGAGATTGGGAGTGCGCGGACATTTGCGTTGTACAGTGAGCTTGAACAACTGCTGAAGGCGGGACTGATCAAGGGTGGGAGCCTGGACAATGCGATTGTGATTACGGACCAGGCGATTTTAAGCAAGGATGGGTTACGATATCCGGACGAGTTTGTACGACATAAGATAATGGATTTGATTGGGGACTTAGCGTTGATCGGGCGACGGCTGCGTGCGCATGTGGTTTCGATACGGTCTGGGCATGCGTTGAACGTGCGGTTAGCGCGCGCGATCTGTGAGACATGTGGGATTGGTTAACCCCGGAGCAGATGAAGCGATGACAGAACAGGTGGAGCGGAAACGGACGTTAGACGTCAACGAGATTCAAGAGATCATTCCCCATCGGCCACCATTTTTATTAATTGACAAGGTGGTCGACACGGATTATGCGACGTATGTGGAGGCGATTAAAAATGTAACGATCAACGAGCCGTTTTTCGAGGGACATTTTCCTGGTGCGCCGATTATGCCTGGGGTGCTAATATTGGAAGCGTTGGCGCAGGCGGCGGCGATAGTAGTGATGGCGAATCCGAGCAACAGAGGGCGGATACCGTTTTTTATGACAATAGATGAAGTCAAGTTTCGGAAGCCGGTAGTTCCTGGGGATCAACTAGTGTTACGGATAGAATTGATTCGGATGCGGAGCACGTCGGGGAAGGCGAAGGCGACGGCGACAGTGAACGGAGTGTTAGTAACGGAGGCGATTTTAGCGTTTATGATAGCTGACCCACTGAAGGCGCGGGGATGAGAAAGATACACGGGACAGCGCTGGTGGATGTGCGAGCGGAGCTTGGGGAGGATGTAGAGGTGGGGCCGTATGCGGTGATTGGGCCGCATGTGCGGATAGGGGCGGGGACGCGTGTGATGGCTCACGCGGTGATTGATGGGCACACAACGATCGGGGAGCGGTGCGAGATATTTCCGATGGCGTCGGTGGGGCAGAAGACGCAAGACTTAAAGTATCGGGGTGGGGTGACGTATTTAGAGATTGGGCACGACACGGTGATACGGGAATTTGTGACGATCAACACAGCGACGAACGAGGGTAAGAAAACTGTTGTTGGGAATCATGTGTTGCTGATGGCATACTGTCATGTGGCACATGAGTGTGTGGTAGGGGATCATGTGATTATGGCGAATGTGGCGACGTTGGCTGGGGATGTAGTTGTGGAAGACTATGCGGTATTAGGCGGGATGGCGGGGGTACATCAATTTTGTCGGATTGGGCGGATGGCCATGGTGGGGGCGTGCACGAAGGTAGTCCAAGACGTGGTACCGTACACGATTGTGGATGGAAATCCTGCGGTGGCGTGCGGGGTGAACAAGGTGCGGATGGAGCGGGTAGGGCTATCAGAGGAGCGGCAACGAGCGGTGGTGGAAGCATACAAGGTGATATTCAGGCAAGGGCTGAAGGCGAAAGAAGCGGTGGAACGGCTTCGCGCGGAATTTAGGGAGTACGAGGAGGTGCAACACATGGCGAACTTCATAGAGCGGAGTGGGCGAGGTATAGTGCGGTAGGAGGGCAAATGAGGTGGCGGGGTAGTGTGGCGGTGGGGAAGAGGGGGGACCTGGTGGGTTGGTGGGCAATGGGGGTGGCAGTAGTGGTTCATGCGGTATTGTTGTTAGGTTTGCGAGTTGAGCATGAGGAGGCGGGAGGGTGGGTTGCACGGCAGCCGTTGATATGGGAGACGCAAAGGCAGCGACTTGGGATAGAGAAAGGCGTAGGAGAAGGGATTGGCTGGATGAGGGGCAGATTTTCAGGTGACGTGCCGGTGGTAGGGAAGTTCAGTAGAAAGATAGAGGAGTTTGTGGGACGAGTGGGGGAGGTGGCAGTTGGGGGCAGTGTAGTGCTGTACGAGCGCGGTAGAGTGGGGGAGCGCGGAGGAGAAACCACTAAGAAAGGGAGAGGCTTGGTATGGCATGTTGAGGTGGGAGACGGGCTTCCGCTGGAACTACAGCGTATATTGAGGCAGCATGATGGCGACGTCGTGGCAAGCAACTACACGCCGGTAAGGCCGGTTGTTATGGAGGTTGCAGTGGG
>JAOACZ010000183.1 GCA_026417575.1 bacterium
ATGTGTATAAGAGACAGGGGTGAGAGTGAGTTCGCGGAGGAGAGCATCAACATAGGGGGCGTGCAAGTGGCGGTGGCCGACGACACGAGGGAAGGAACAATAGGCGCAGCGTTGCTCACAGAAAGGGATGTGGATATAGAGGTGCAGAGGTTGGGTCATGAGGGGCGGTGGGCTGCGAGGAGGGCGTGTACCACGGGGCGGTCAGCGGGGAGGAGGTCATAAGAGAGCAAGTCTTGGAGGGTGACCCAGGCGAGGGCTTGATGGTATATGGGTGTGGGCTCGCCGCTGAGGAGTTCGGTGCGGAATGCGAGTAAGCGAATGGTGAGGGAGGGGTAATGGTGGATGTGATCGGAGAGGAGTGAGCCGACGCGGACGGTTATGCCGAGTTCTTCGCGGAGTTCGCGAGCGAGGCAGGTATGGGGATCTTCGCCGGGCTCGACTTTACCGCCGGGGAACTCCCAGCCGCCGGGGCCGTGATCGGAGCGAGCGCGGCGCGCGAGGAGGAAAAGGCCGTGGCGCTCGATCACGGCGGCGGTTACGATTTGGAGGCGAGGTTTGCGTGGTGGCATGGGGAGGGTTACGCGTGAGGAGAGGAATGCGTTGGGTAACAGAGGGAGAAGGAGTGCGGAGGCGGATTGGGATTGTGGCTATGTTGGTGCAGGAGGGGTTGGCTAGGCGAGGAGGTGGGGATCATGAAGGTGAAGATGAGGGGTGAAAACGGTGAGGAGCGAGGCAGCGAAGGAGGTTTTCATTCGAGGAAACGCCAGAAGTTGTTGCGCAAGAGGTCAGAGATATCACGGCGGAGGTCGTCGTTGGAGACTTTCCAGCCGGTGGCTTCAATTGTCGCATATTTTTGGGTGAGGATTTCGGCGAGGATTTGTTTTGTGTGGAGCCATTTATAGATAATTTGGTCAAGGACGCGGGCGTCTGAATGCTGGGGGATGAAGGTAAGGCCGAGCCATTCGAGGCGCATGCGGGTGAGTTCTTCGATGAAGAAGGGGCTATTAAGGAACCACCAGCAGCCGAAGGGCATGAGGTTGCGGAACTTGCGGGCGACGACACAGAGTTCGTGTTGATTTTCGCGGGAGAGGATCGTGACAAGGAATTTGTTGGTGGGGAAGGAGCGGGCGAGGTGGACGAGGGTGTTGATGTTCATGCGGCCGATACTATCGCCGGCGAGGCGCAGAGCGGGGTTGACTTGGCGTTCGACACCGATCATGAGGGCCATGACGAGGTTGCGTTCACGGAGGAGTGGGAGGACGATGTCGGTGAGGATACGTGCGCCGGGATCCGGGGAGGGGAGGGAGAAGGTAGGGGGCAGGGAGGCCATGAGATAGAGAGGTTTGATGCGATTGATCCAGGCGAGGAGGAAGGAGCGGATGGCGGAACGTGTGGATGGGGAGAGCTCAGCGGAGGCCCGGAAGCCCATGGTGCGGAGATCCTGAGCAGCGGCTGGCCACGCGGTGAGGAGATTATCGATGCGCAAGGCGGTGCGGAAGCGGGGGTCGTCGGGGACGCCGCGCTCCCAGCATGCACGTTCCGCGGGATCGAAGGGATTGTTGGTCATGACGAGGGTGTCGATGTTGACGGCGCGCATGCAGAGATCAACGTGCTCACTGGGGGAGAGCTGAGCGAAGAAGGCGCGGAGCTTGTCAAGGTTGCGCGAACGGAGGGGGCAGCGGAGCGTGTGTAAGCTGGTGAGGAGGCCTCGGGAGGATTCAGAGAGCGGGGAGTGATCAAGGAAGAGGGTTTGCCAGACGGCAGCGGCTTGGGCTTCTCGAGGGAGGGAGAAGAAGACATCGTAATCGAGGTGCTGGTGCCAGCGGAAAAACTCGGCAATGAGGTAGTGGTAGGTGAGGAGGTCATCGATTCCGCGCAAGAGGAGGCTGCCAAAGGCAGGGGAGAAGAGGTGGGTATGGATATCGGTGGCCGGAGTTTCGGCCAAGAGACGGATAATTCGTTGGCGCAGGCGCGCAGGGGAAGGAGTGCTCATAGTTGTTCTCACCAAGTTGCAGAGTAAGGTTCGTGAGCTGGAGCCACGAACGCAGGGGTTGACGCAGTTACGTTACGTTTAGTTCGGCGGAGGCCAGGATATCTGGTGATATCTCGGCAGCAGTCACCGGCTAGCAGTGCACGATTATAGCATAAATAGGGCGGGAAAGACACGGGCAACAGAGACGGGCGGAGGGGGTAGAGATGGAGGATTGTGCAGGTGCCACGAGGTGAAGAGGTTGACAGAAGGAGGTAGAAACGGGTAGAATTTGAAAGCATGAGCAAGCTGGCGTAACGGAGGGCGTGCCGCGTGAGAGCGTGGTGCGCCTATTTATTCAAGAGGACCGGCTATGGTGGACGTGAGAGATTTGGTAAAGAGGTATGGTGCGGTGACGGCCGTGGATCATGTGAGTTTCACGGTGGCGAAAGGGGAGATTGTGGGGTTGTTGGGGCCGAACGGGGCGGGGAAGACGACCACGATGAGGATACTAACGTGTTTTATGCCGGCGACTTCGGGGCATGCCGAGGTTGGTGGGTATGATGTGTTCACACAATCTTTGGAGGTACGACGGCTGATAGGTTACATGCCTGAACATGTGCCGCTGTATCCGGAGATGCGGGTGATCGAGTATTTGCGATATCGTGGGCGGCTGAAGGGGCTGCGGGGGCAAGCGCTGGACAACCGAGTAAAGCATGTGATCGAGGTGTGCGAGCTGGGGGCAGTGTGGAAAAGGATCATCGATCAGCTGTCGAAAGGGAATCGGCAGCGGGTGGGGCTGGCGGACGCGCTGATCAGCGATCCGGCGTTACTGATATTAGACGAGCCGACGATCGGGTTAGATCCGAACCAAGTGAGGAAAGTGCGGGAGTTAATCCAGCAGATAGGGAAGGATCGGACGGTTGTACTTTCGACGCATATTTTGTCGGAGGTGGAGATGATGTGTGATCGAGTGATCATCATGCATCAGGGGAAGATTGTGGCACAGGACACGATGGACAATTTACGTGGGGCGGCGCAGCGGACATTTTTTTGTGAGGTGAAGGCAGGGGTTGAGGAGGTGGAGCGTGTCCTGGGGAAGATTGACGGGGTAGCGAAGTTGACGGTGACAACGAATGAGGGGTGGACGCGCGCGGAGCTGCGAGCAAAGGAGCGGGAAATGGATTTACGGGAGGCGATTTGGGCGATGGTGGGTGAGAAAGGGTGGAAGATGCGGGAATTGAGTTCGCATGCGCGTTCACTGGAGGACGTGTTTGTGGAAGTAACAGCGCGGTAACGGTGGGGAGAGGGTATGCGGAATTTTTGGACGTTATACACACGCGAGCTGAGCGCATTGTACTTGACGCCGACGGGGTATGTGGTGATGTGTGTGTTCCTGGGGGTGTTAGGGTGGGTGTTTTGGTTGTTGGTGCGGGTGTTAAATTTGCCGGAGATGGTACGGATAGAGCAGGATGTGTTTGGAATCATGTTTGGGGGGACGTTTTTCTATTGGATTGTTCTGGCGGCGGTAGCATCGGCGCTGACGATGCGTTTGTTTGCTGAGGAGCGGCGTTCGGGCACGATTGAGGTACTGATGACGGCGCCGGTGACGGATACGCAGGTGGTATTGTCGAAGTACCTGGCCGCGTTAACGTTTTTATTATTGATGTGGGTACCGACGGTAATTTACGTGTTGGTATTGGGGCGGTACGCGACAGTAGATTACGGGGTAGTGTTTTCTGGGTATGTGGGGACAGTGTTGTTGTGTGGGCTATTGACGGCGGTTGGGACACTCGTATCTTCGTTTACGCGGAGTCAATTTGTATCGTTTTTTGTGTCGTTCGTCGTGATTCTGATGCTTTTTTCGTTGAACTTCATGCAGAACATCGTACCGCCGCTGTGGCGGAAGTTGTATGGGTACATGAGCATTTTGGAGCAATTCAAGGACTTCTCGCAAGGTGCGATTGACTCGCGCAGTGTGGTGTACTTTGTGAGCATGACCTTGTTTTTGCTTTTTTGCACGGTGAAGAGTGTAGAATCGCACAAGTGGAGATGAGATGCGGAGTCAGTTTGTACGACGGCTGACCTACGGATCGAACGTTGCGTTGGCAGTGGTGCTGGCGGCGGCGTTAGTTGTCATGGTGAATTGGTTAGCGAATAAGTATCCGCGGCGGCACGATTTTATTCAGACGAGCGATTTGTACCAATTGTCGGAGAAGACGAAGAATGTGCTGAAGGAGCTGCGGCAGGACGTGGAGTTTTACTATTTCAGCAACCCGCAGGAGTCGGAGTTATACAGCAAGATTGAGAGGTTGCTAAAGGCGTATCAAGCGGAGACGCCGCACGTGAAGGTGCGTTTAGCGGATACGATACGAGACATTGCAGAGTTACGGAAATTAGTGCGGGAGCTGAGTGTGGACGAGCCGGACACGGTGGTGATCAAGTATGGGGAAGGGAAGAAAGTCTTGACGGAGATGAAACTTGCGGATTTCAGGTTTTTGCACGATGACTACACGGGAGGGCAGATCAAGAAGTTGAAGACACTAAAGGCGGAGCAAGCGTTTACGTCGGCGATATTAGAGTTAATGAACCCAGTGAAGATTCAAGCGCGGTTTACCGTGCATCATGGGGAGAAGAGCACGCAATCGTACGGGGATGATGGCTACAGCGAAGCGAGGCGATATTTGGAGCGAGACGGGATAAGCGTCTCGCCGATTGAGCTTGTGGGATTGCAGGAGGTGAGCGGGACGAATTGTGACGTACTGATAATTGCTGGGCCGACGAAGCGGTTTATGGACTACGAGATTAATTTGATCCGGCGATATTTGAATCAAGGGGGGCGAGCGGTGATTGCGCTTGATCCGGAGATGGAGACGGGGATAGAGGAGCTTGTGAGTGAGTACAATGTGAAGGTGGGTAAAGATATCGTTGTGGATCCTGAGCTACAGCTGCCGTATGCGAGCCCGTTACAGCTGATTGCAGCGCGCTATAGCGGACATCCGATTACGCGGCGGCTGCAAACGTACACGACGTTTTTTCTTGCGCGGTCGGTGAGTGTGGCAGACTATCAGAATGAGGTGAACCGAGCAGAGGAGCTGGTGACGACGACGCGGCGGGGGTGGGGAGAGACAGAGACAGAGAAGGACACGTTCAAGTTTAACGAGGGCGAAGATGTAGAGGGGCCGGTGAGTGTAGGGGTGGCGGTAGAGAACAAGAAGACGGGGATGCGTATGGTGGTGGTGGGGGATGCGGATTTCTTCACGAATCGCGAGATAGGGAACGGAGCGAATCGGGATTTGTTTTTGAACATGGTGAACTGGGCGATGAAGCGGGAGTACTTAGTTGCGATTGGAGCGAAAACGGTGAAGGAGATGCGGCGGTTAGATTTGAACGCGCTGCAGTTGTGGGCAGTGACGATCATGGTAATGGTTGTAGTTCCATTGTTAGCGGTGTTGGCGGGCATAGTAGTTTACCTCCGACGCAGGCAGTGAGTATGAAGTTGCGGACGACGTTAATTTTGCTTTTCATCGTGGTGGGGCTGGGAGCGTATGTGTGGTTTGTGGATCGAGGGCGGCCTTCGACAGAAGAGCGGCAGCGGGTAGCGAAACGACTTTTGAAGGAGTTTGATCCGGAGCGTGTGACAGACATTCACGTGAAGGTGGCGCAGACCAACGCGGTGGGGGAGCGGGTGGTGACGACATACCACCTTCAACGAGATGTGACGGGGTGGCGGGTGATGGCGCCGATGAATTTTCCGGCGAATGAGACGGCAGTGCGGCGGATGCTGGATTTGGCGCGGGGGATTGATCGGGAAGCGGTCATCACGGGGACGAACTACCTGGCGTTAGACCGGCGGGGGGCGGGGTTGGAGGATCCGGATTTGGTGGCGACATTTGTGTTCCCGGCGACGTCGTTTACGTTGCGGGTGGGGGAGGAGGTGCCGGGGTTGTGGTCGCATTATGTTGAGTTTGAAGGGGAGGATGCGGCGTACTACGTCCCGTCGCATTTTAAGGACAATTTAATGCTTGCGATGGATAACAGTGAGCGAGACATTCGACGGCGACGGGTGTTCTCGATTCGGGACTATCAAGTGAGCACATTAAGCATGGAAAGTCCATCGCAGACGGTCGAGTTGCGGAGGAGTGACGGGGTGACGTGGAAGTTGACGCAGCCGGTGGCTGATGCAGCGGACGATGAATTGATGGGAAAGTTGTTAGAAAGGTTGGAGAAATTAGAGATAGCATCGTTTGTGGAGCAGGCGACGAATTTTGGTCAGCCGGAGTTCACGCTGACAGTGGTGGAAGGGATGACGTCGCAGCGCTTGCAATTAGGGGCGAGGGTACGTGGAATGTATGACACGGAAGATGGGCCGCCAAGCGAGTATCTGGCGCGGCGGATAGAGTATCCGCAGTATTTCACAGTGCGGCGAGGTGACATTGAAGAGTTCATGCAACCAGCGGATTACTATCGGTCGAAGAAGATGATTTTGTGGCGGGACGACGAGACGCCGCTAGAGTTACGACAGACGGTTGGGGGGACGACATTCACGTTGACATACGACAAGGGGAAGCGGGAATGGTCGTTGGCTGAGGTAGCGTCGCCGTTGGTTGATGAGGTGAAGTTAGATAGTTATGTGTATGACTGGTTAGGGTTAAAGGTGACGGGGTTTGTGGGGGAGGCGGAGGCACAGATGGCGTTGAGTACAGCGTGGGTAACAGTGAGTGTGCGGTTTGAAGAGGAACCGCAGGTGCGAGTGATAAGGTTGAGTCAGCCTGTGAATGGTGTAGTGTATGGCGAGCGCTCACCGGGGGTGTTTGTGACATTTGATGAGGGGGCAGTACGTGCGTTGGTTAGCACAAGCGAGGTGAGGTTTTTGCGAGAGGAGTTGATTGGGGTGAAGGCGGATGAGGTACGAGAGGTGGCGTTTATGAGGGAAGGGGAGCGGGTGGAACTGGTACAACGGAGCAACGTATGGAGTGTAGTGAAGGGATCTGAGGTGCGGGATACGACACGTGATGTTACGACGATCTTGGAGGCGGTGGTGCCGGTGAAAGTGGAGAGTTATGTTGGGCGGGCGGTGGGGGAAGAATTGGGGCGTTATGGGCTGGGGGAGGGGGCAGAGGAGGTGACGATTACGACGCTGTCTCTTATACACA
>JAOACZ010000233.1 GCA_026417575.1 bacterium
TAGTAGGGGCTGTTCAGTGGCGGCGCCACTACACCTATGTTCACACGTCGTCCAGTCTGCACATTCACTGCGAGCACCTCCTGCGTACCCCCGCTTCCTCCTTCCAGTCCAATCCACCATTGGTTCCATAACCTTCCCCCGCGAAGACTCTGCGCACTCGTATACACACTCGTATTCACTGTGCCCCCTCCCGACCGAAATCGTACAGAGTACAGCCCACCTTCTTTCCGAACCCACGCTACCCCAACAGTACTAATGCTCACCCCGTACTGCTCCTGCGCCGTGCCAAGCGCTTCGATCGTATACATGCCCCCCGTCACCACTTCCGCACCTACAATATGCCGTGCGAGTGTCGCCCCCACATTCGCTGCCCCTTCCCATACCGCCACTCGCCCCTCCGTCGCCGGATCAGTGTTCACTATGTGCGTTATACCTGATAGTCGCCGTAAGCTTCCCCCAGGCTTTCCTTGCCAGTACACGTGCCGTTGCCCCTCATGCTCTGAACAAAAAACAATCCCTGTCCCCGCCCAGACCGGCAAGAGCGTGCTTAGCTCGTTCTCGTTCGTCTGCACATACCACACCGTTACCACCCCGCCCGCTGCTTCTCGCTCGTAGATTCCGTAAAGGTACGCGAACCCATTGGGATCATTCACGTCCCAGATCGTCTCCGCATACAGCACCTTCTGCCCATCCGTTACACTGCGGCTACCCACGCCGACCACTGGAATGCTCTTAGGTATCCCTTCGTCCCCTCCTGCTCGATTGACAACATAACCTCCCGTGCCCAGATTCAAATCTGCCCAACGCAGATTAGGTAGATCATCAAGCGTCTTTCCCGTGTAATCAGCGTACACTACCAAGGCTCCGTTAGCATGTGGTACTGATTGATGCGCGGCATCTACTGTTACCTGTAACACCGGCCAGTCTGCACACGAGATCCCCACTTGCAACATCACCACCGATATCGCGGCCTTCATGAACTCCTGGAAAACTTCTCTCTGACCTCTTGATATGCTTTTCATGGCCCCTCTGTCTATGAAGTCACGCTTGGTACGTTTTTTTTTATGAAATAGCTGCACTTGCTACCTCCAGGATTTCACGCAGATCCTCTCTATTCTACTATTCCTCGCGTGGTCTGTCAACCTACGACAACGTCCGAATTTGACAATTTCAATGTCTGCGTCGCAACGTGGGCTCGTGCTGAAGCTGTGCTTTACGAATTTCTAATTTTCCGCACTCATCCTGATCTCCCTCAGCGACCTTCTTCTCTCTTAGCGTAGCCTTCCACCATCTGTCTGCCCTTGCTCACGTTCATCTTGCCTTCCGTCCTTCTCCTTATCAAACCCCGTCTCTTGTAACGCTCGCTCAAAAATGGCTCCCCACTCGTAGTCTTCCGCCATCGCCAATGCACGCGCGCGGTACTCCCCGTGCCGACCCATTATTTCCTCTAACGCCGCCTCCAACTCCTCAGCATCGTACCGAATAGCCTTCCCCGCCCCACGCCGCTCTATCTCCTCCGCAACCTCCGGAATCCTTACTATCACCACTGGTAGCCCACACGCCAGATACACTTTCGGCTTCCCAGGATCCGCATACACGCTAAAGTCTGTCGGGTCAGGCCGATACAACGCCACCCCAATCCCACACCCCATGAGAATCTCTTCCACCTTTCTGTGATCTTCAACGTAACCATGTATACACACCCGCTCCGCAAGTCCTTCCTCCGCCACCCGCGCCCTCACCACCGGTAAATATGGCCCGCCACCCACAATGTCCAGCCGCACTCCCGGATGCCGCCTCACAAGACGCGGAAGCACCTCCAACAACAATTGTATACCCGATTTTTCTTGCACATGCCCCATAAACACGATCCGCTCACAATCTGTCTGTTGTGGCAGCCGCGCCCGCAGCGCACGCACGTGTGCTCCGTGGGGCACCCAAACCTCCACCGCACTGCGTCCCTCGCGCAACCCGTCGATCACACGTGCTCGTTGCATCCGGCGTGAGAGATTCCATATCCGGTCCACACGATAACAACACCATTGATCTATCCGCCTGTACAACCAGGCGTACAGCCGCGTCCCTCCAGCATACGGTGCATAGTCAATCGAATATAGCACTACTTTCCTCACTCGACCAACCCAGCGCAGAATAATCCCCGGCATAGTGTCGAACCCGCCGTTCCCCACGTATAAATCAAACCGTCCCCCCATCTTCAGCACAATCAACAACGTCCGCACAAAGTCTAATCCATAACGAACGAAAAGAGGCCAGCCGCCCCGCCCAAGCTCCCATCGCTTCATTGTCTTTCCCCCACTCCATTCCTGAACTACCGCCACCTTTCTGGGCGCAAACGGAAACGGATGTTCTATCAGTACCACCTCCTCCTTCCGCTCCTCCCCCAACCACCACGCCAGTTCTTGGCCCGGCCCCGTCGCGTAAAAATGTAACACAATCACACAGCGCATCCTGCCCCTTCCTACACCTTGACATCCCGTCTCAAGAACACTACTATGGCTCCTGCATGAACCTCGCCCGCGCCACCTCTGCTCAGTCGCTCGCCATGCTGCTTCTTACTGCAGCCGCTCCGTGTGTTTCTCAAGTGCTCGTTACTCAAAATGTACCCCTCGTGCATACACTTTCTTTCGCCGGTTGTGTGCGCACTTCCCCCGAATATCTCGCTACGTTGTTACACACTCGTCCCAATCAGCCCTACGAGCCTCATATCCTCAACAAAGATATCAAAACTCTTACCGCTCTGCCTGATATTGCCGACGTCGTCGTTACTTCTGTTACCACTTCGCATGGTGTCGAGCTTACTTTTGCCATACGTGAAGCCCCGCTCATTGCCACCCTCTCGGCTACCCGCGACACCCCAGGCCGCCGCTTGCCCCGCCGCCCTCTCGCTCGTCTCCTTCCCGGCAACCCCTTCTCCCGTACTGCGCTCTTCGCTACCACCCGCGAACTGCACGATTACTTCCATCGTCACCATTATCACGCCGTCTCAATCACATCCACCGTCACCTTTTTCCCCAATACCAACTTGGTCTCCATCTATCTCCACGTCCACGAAGGGACCCAACAGTTCGTCTCTACCGTCACCTTTCACGGCAACCGTGCCTTCACTACCTACGCTCTGCGCCGCATGCTCCACTGCTCTCCACGAAATCGCTGGTTTTTACGCTCCGGAGCCTTCTCTCCCGCACAACTCGTCGTCGATCGCGAGCGCATCCTCGCCGCCTACCACGCGCGCGGTTATCTCGATGCCTCCGTCACTATAGCCACCCACCCGCTCGCTTCCCCTGCTGAATACGCTCTGGTCGTGCATATCAGTGAAGGGCCGCAATATACCCTCGGTTCCCTCACCTGGCGCTCGCACGGTCTTGCAAGCAATCACCTCGCCCAGTTGCATAAGGCTCTCTCCTTCGATTCTTCCATCCCTTATTCCCCCGACTTACCCAACATCATCCTGGAACGTATCGCCTACGTCTCTCGCTCCGCTGGCTTTCCCCCGCCTCACGCCGCCGTCCGCGCCTTCATCTCCCCTGAAAGTTCTCCCGCGCACCCACGCGTGGCCCTCTTCGTCTCACTCTCAAAAGCAGGCCCTTCACCCAACGCCCCTCGCCCGCTCATCACCTATCCTCTATTCCTCGCTATTTCCCCCTAGCCCCCCACCCCGCCGCACTATCCGCGCTAACGGCTGCTTACTCCACCCGATCCATCGGTCGAGTAGCCATACTGTCACGTAAGCCCCTCCCATCCCAATTATCCCCGCTCCTAACGCCCACAACTCCCCTGCCTTCAGAATCTCGCGCACTACCCACGCGACCCCCAAAAATGCTGCCAAAGGCACCCCCAACAGCCACAACTGCGCACGCCCACGTAACCTCCGATCTACCTCTACCTCTACCGTCTCCCCCACCACCGTCCCCTCCGGCGCGTACGCCCGCAACTCCATCGTCCCTGGATCTGCCCCGCACGTGCACAGTCCGCACCGCCCGCACGCATCCCTCCGCACTAACTGCACCGTCGCAACTCCATTCTCCACCGCCGTCACTACTCCACTTTCACTCATCACCTCTTCCCTCCTGAGCCCGCAAGCTTCGCGCATACACCTCCCGCCGCGACACCCCCGTCAACGCCGCTACTACTCGCGCCGCCTTTGCATGCGGTAGTCCCCCCACCCTTTCCACCACCTCCACCATCCTCTCCACCGCCATCTCCCCTCCCTCTCCTCCCTCTCCCTCACACGCCGCAACCACAATCACACATTCCCCCCGCACCTCCCCACGACCAAAATACCCCGCTAGCTCCAACCCCGTCCCTGTCTCTTATACACATCTCCGAGCCCACGAGAC
>JAOACZ010000082.1 GCA_026417575.1 bacterium
CGTACAGAGTGTCACCTGGCTCTAACACATATTCTTGCTCGCCATGATACACTTCCACCGTCCCCTCGAGCACCATCATGAAAAATTGCCCCCGCTCCCTTGTTCGCTCCGGCACAAATCCCTTTCGCTCATATACCCGCCGCTCCGGTCGAAATAACGGCTCGCCAAAATCGCTCCCCACTAAAGCGTAGGCTACATACCGGTGCCCCCCGTCCTCGCGTACCACCCCCTCTTGCGCCTCCTTTGGCAAATATGTGACCCGACACATGTCCGATTCGTCATCAAAAAAATATGCCATCGGCACCTGTAATGCATTCGCAATCAACTCCAACGTTGCCAATGACGGCTTCGACCGGCCTGATTCAATGTGCGATACCATCCCGTAACTCAGCCCAGTACGGGCCCGCACCGTCGCCTGCAAATAGCCACGTTTTGAGCGCGCATAGCGAATCCGCCACGCCAGCCGCTCCGCCGGGGTTAACCCCGCAGGAGCCTTTGGAGGTCGTGTTAACAGTTTCCGCGGGTCCAGCCGCATGTCAATCCATCCGTACACTTCATCCACATAACAAATCAAATACTCCGCTGTCTCCGTCTTTACGCTCTTCGGTCCATGCGGCATGTGACTGTCGAAAAATAGACTATCTCCAGGCCGTATCGTGTACACTTCGTTCTCACACGCATACGTAAGCTCCCCACTCATCCCGTAAATCAACTGATCTCCTCGTAGCGAATTCATTACCGGCGCAAACGCATTCCGCCGTAGCCGCACTAATGATGGTGCAATCTCTGTCGGCCCAAACCCCTCTCCCGTCAGCTCAGCATCTTCATAGTGAAATCGCCCTACTCGCTGCGGCACAAAAATCCGCTCCCCTGCCCTCTGCACTACGACATCCAGGATCGGCCGCGGCTCCTCCTCAAACAACTTGCTCACCGGTTCACCTAACGCCTTTCCTATCTCATATAACGTGTCCACAGAAGGCTTGATTTTGCCCCGCTCAATCATTGAAATCATCGCCGGTGTCACCTGCGCACGGGCCGCCAATTCCCTCACGCCAAGCCCTTTTTCTTGACGTAACGCCCGCAGCCGCTCTGGAAAGTGCTCTAGTGGACTTCCGTGTCTTCCTGCACTCATGCTCCCTTCCCTGCTCGTTGTTCATTACCTCTACGCTAACCTCCCCGCTCTACCCAGAGTAGACGAGTGTTAAGCCGCGCCATCAGTATACCATATTCTCGCTTTTTTTGCATCCGTGCATCTTCCACCACCGCCTGCCCACTCGCCTCACCCGCAGTGCCTTTCTTCCTCATCCTCAGACGCTTACATCTGCTTGTGACACCCCCACGCCCCGCATACCCTCGCTTCCTTCTTCGCTATTCGCATTTTTGCTATACTTACCTGATGCTCATCAACACTTTTTGTCACATTCCCCGCGTCGGCCCCCGCACCGAAGCTCGCCTGTGGCAGGCAGGCATCCTCTCCTGGCACGACGCTTTGCTCCCCTGCCATCGTTCCCACCTCTTGCGCACTAATCCTGCCTCCCTCGATATCCTTCACCATTCCTTCGCCGCCCTCGATGCCCGTGATATCCACTTTTTCGCGCAACGCCTCCCTCACCACGAGCTCTGGCGCCTCTTTCCCGAATTCCGACAACGTACCGCTTTTCTCGATATCGAAACCACCGGCCTCTCTGGCATTCACGATCACGTCACTACAATCACCCTTTACGACGGCAAGCTCATCAATTACTACGTCTACGGCCACAACCTCACTGCATTTTTACGGGACATCCGCCGCTACCAGCTTCTCGTCACCTACAATGGCAAACACTTCGACATCCCTTATCTCGAGCGCTTTTTTCACACAAAACTCCCTCACGTTCATATAGACCTCCGTTTCCTCCTCCACTCCCTTGGTTTCTCCGGTGGCCTAAAAGCCTGCGAACATGCCCTCGGCCTTCACCGTGGCTCGCTCGATGGCATTGACGGCTCCTTTGCCGTCCTCCTCTGGCGCGATTATGTTGCACACGCTAACCTCGCAGCCCTTGAAACTCTTCTCGCTTATAACACCGCGGACGCTGTTAACCTAGAAACTCTTCTGGTTAAGGCGTACAACCTCTGCCTCCAAGCCACCCCCTTTCATGCCGCACGCAAACTCCCCCTCCCTGAGCCCCCTCCCTGCCCATTCTCCCCCGACTCTACTACTATCGCACGCCTTAAAGCGTGCCTTCCCCCTCTGCAGTAACGCCCTGAGAACCCTTACCACAGTCCCCATTTGTTGTGGAACCACACCCACCCGCTTGGATACCGCCGTATGTGCTTCTCAAAAATATCATTAATCCGCTGCACCTCCTCCCGGATCTGCTCCTCGTCTGGCTTCCGCGGTACCCATACCGCCTCGTACACCTGCAACCAGTACTCCCATGGCCGCCGCTTCCGCCGCATCATGAAGGCGGGTACAATCGGACACCCCACCTGCCCGGCTATGCGCACGTGCACATCCAATGTCAACGTAGGCTTTCCATAAAACGTCGTCGCTACCCCAAGTCGCTTCCGCGCATGAAGATCCGGTAAAAACCCTATTACACCATTCTCACGCAACTCCCGCATGACCTCGCGTACTTGATCATAAAACGTCGGTATCCCATGCAGCAGACGCGCACGACGATTAAGCCAGTTCAGTATCGCCGACGGGAATTTCCGCGCAACTACCCCCCCATGCTGCAGCCCAAAAACTTGTGCCACGTATACTGGCATAATCTCAAAACAGTGATAATGCCCAGTCACCATAAAAAGCCCTTTTCCTCCTCTAAGGCCTCGCGCCACTTCCTCCAGGCCTTCCGCTCCCGTCACAACCCGCTCCGCACGCCACCGCCACCACCATACCCATAAATAGTAGCAATCCACTGCTGACCACACCACGTTGATGCTCACCTTCCGCCCAAGCGCCTTAACCCGCCGAGCTGTCATTCGCTCCCCGTACACGTAGCGTACGTTGCGCAAAACTTTCTCTGCCACCAAAGGAGCAACAACCCATACTCCGATCGCCCGTGCAATCCCGTAGACCACTCGCCGCGGAACCAAGTACAATGGGAACGTAATCGCAATGAGCGGTACAAACAACAATCCGTACCCACTGTACACCACGCGCTTCAAACGCGGATGCCGGCTCAAAAAACTCCGCCGCCGTCTCTTTCCCACCCCCTGTTCCGATACGCTCTCCATCCTCATTCGCTCATCAGCGCCGTAAACTGACGGTGGCACAGCTCACGATAATTGCATTGGCGACACCGACTTAGGTCTTCCGTCTTTGCAAACGCTTCCTTCGGTAATGGCTCGTTCCGCTCCACATCTCCGTCTACCAAATATTGCCGCATCTCTTGCACGGAATTCATAATCAGTTCATACGTCGCGCTCGCCACCGTCACATCATACGGCGCACATTCACTCTCTCCTGACTCTAAATACTCGGCGTATAAACGCACTTCTTCCGCCTTCACCTCGTGCTTGCGCTGCGCCCACAGTCCGTAGATCGCAAGCTGCCGCCGATGCTCTTCCCGTCGCATCCCCGTCTTCCAATCGTGAATATGCACCTGCCCGCCCCTCCGATACGCGTAGTCTGGTATCGCATACACCTTCACCTGCCCGACATGAAAATGCTCCGGATCACCCTGCGTCGGCCGCGCAACAGGCAATACCTCATCCGTTCGCACATCTTTCAGCCGCGGCAATACATGGGCAAAAAAATTGCGTAAGCACGTCTCCACACGCCCCCTCACCTGGTCCGCCCATGCTTCCCGTGTCGCGCTTGCCTCACTAGGGATTTCTTGATAATAGAGCTCTCGAATGCAGGTGCAATGCTTCGGATCATTCCGCCATTGCTCGCTCACGTGCTCACGCCATGCCCGCCGCAATGCTTCCTGCGCTCTCGCCATAGCCGCTGCAAGCGACACGGGCGCACCCACCATCTGGCGCTCTAACTGTTCCTGTATTGTCGCCTCAACTATGTCGCCAACTAACGACCACTTGTTGCGCAGCTGCTTTAACCGGTAGGCCGTCCGCGCCTCCACCGGTGCCGTACTCTCCCACCCACCCCAAAACCCGTAGCGATTCCAGTAATACCGTCGCTTGCACTCCGCAAAATCCTTTGCTTGTGAAAACGACCAGCAAAAGCTATTCTTTAACTCCGCCATCGCTCCCCGGCGCCATCCTCCCCTTCCTCACAATCACTACTGTGCTGTTTAACATCGTGCTGTTCGGTATCAACACGCTCCGATCTTCCGCACGCAATGTCGTATAGCGCAAGTCTACTGCCTCCACTACACCCTCAATCCCCGTCACCATCACCCGGTCACCGCGTTCAAACGGCCGATATACAATGATTAACAGCCCCGATAGCACATTCGTAAGCGCATCACGCGTTGCCAGCCCAATCGCAAACCCTGACAACCCAAGCCCCGCAATAATTGCGTTGACCTTCAGCCCTAATGTGTCCAGTGCCGTGATCACACCCACTACCACTAGCGTCCCAGACGCCACCCGTCCCACTAACCGCAGCACGTCCGCCATCGCCGCATCTCCTCGTCGCCCTAACCGCTGTCTCTTATACACATC
>JAOACZ010000026.1 GCA_026417575.1 bacterium
AGATGTGTATAAGAGACAGCCATTGACGTCGCCGACGGCCAAACACTTACCTACGCCGGCATCGCCGCCGGCAGTGGCGCCCTCACCAAATCCGGTACCGGCTCCCTCGTCCTCTCCGGTAATAACACCTTCTCCGGCAACACTACGATCTCCGCCGGCTCCCTCCAAATCGGTAACAACGGCACCTCCGGCGCCTTGGCCTCCCCCTCCATCATCAACAATGGCACCCTCATCTTCTTCCGTTCCGATGATATCGCCTACTCAGCCGTCATCAGCGGCTCCGGTACCCTCGTTAAACACGGCGCTGGCACCCTCACCCTCTCCGCCTCCAACACCTATTCCGGCCCAACCCTCGTCTCCAACGGCCTCCTCCGCGTCAACGGCTTTATTGACGCCAGCAGCGCCCTCGCCCTCGCACCGGGTGCCTCACTCGGCGGCACTGGCCTCGTCTGCGCCGTTACCGTCTATTCGAACGGCCGCCTCGACCCCGGCCTCTCCATCGGTTCCCTCCGTACCGCAAACCTCACCATGAACCCCGGTAGCCGCTACACCTGGGAATTTAACAGCACCACCTCCGACTGGATCGCCGCACAAGCCCTCTCCTTCCCCGGCCCCGCTAACTCCATCACCGTCACCATCAAACGCCTCGACCCCATCGTCTACCCCGTCACTCGCACCCTCTTCACCTTCACCTCCTTCGACCCTGCTACCACCAACCGCCTCTTCTTCGACATGACTGATCCTTCAATGGACGGCATCCAGCCCCCCACCATCTCCACCTCCCCCAACGCTGTCTTGATCACACTTATCCCCGAACCAGCCTCACTTTCTCTCCTCCTCTTCGCCGCTGCACTCCTCCGCTCCCGCAAATATGTCACCTCACCCGCAATACCTGTCACCCCACTCCCATCCTCCCATCACCCCCAAAAATGAATGTGGTCAGCCGAAGCTGACCACATCCACGGAGGGCACCATGAAACACCAACGGTGCAGCCGCTCTCACGTCGAGCGACACTTTCCTGTAAGCAGAAGCCATGCCATAAATTTACCACACTCACCAACAGGCACTTACATGAAAACCTTCCCCCCTCTCCTTGCTCCCCTCACACAAATCCTCGCTCGTCCTGTGTAAAAATTTCACTCCATCTTGGTCATTCTGACACCCCAACCCCCTTCAACCCCAACCCATCCAAGCCTTTTCTTGCCCAAACGTCCACCTTTTCGCTATACTACTTCAAAAAAAGCAACCGCCTATGAACTTAAACGCCATCACTGCTCGCATCGATCAACTTCGTAAACAGCGTAACGCCGTCATCCTCGCCCACTACTACCAACGCCCCGAAGTCCAAGATGTCGCTGATTTCGTCGGCGACTCCCTCGACCTCTCTCGCAAAGCCGCCGCCACCACCGCCGACGTGATCGTCTTCTGTGGCGTCCACTTCATGGCAGAAACCGCCAAAATCCTCGCCCCCTCTAAAACTGTCCTCATCCCCGACGAAAACGCTGCCTGCCCCATGGCTAATATGCTCACCGTCCGCGAACTCCGCCAGTTCAAAGCCCAGTACCCTGACGCTATAACTGTCGCCTACGTCAATTGCTCCGCCGCAGTCAAAGCAGAAGTCGACATCTGCTGCACCTCCGCTAACGCCCCAAAAGTCGTCGCTTCACTCCCCAAGAACCGCCCCATCCTCTTCGTACCAGACCAGTCCCTCGGTGATTTCATCAACCGCAAATTCGGCTTCTCCATGATCCTCTGGCCCGGCTTCTGCCCCACTCATCACCGCTTCCTCCAACGTGACATCAACGATATGCGCGCCGCCCACCCTCACGCCCTCCTCTGTGTCCATCCCGAATGCACTCGCGACGTCATTGATCAAGCTGATTTCGTCGGTAGTACCTCCCAAATTATCAACTTCTGTTCCTCCTCCCCAGCTTCAGAGTTCATTATCGGCACTGAACAGGGCATCCTCCACCCCCTCAAAAAACGTAACCCCTCAAAAAATTTCTACCACCTCTCCCCTCTCGCCACTTGCTCAAATATGAAGCTCACCACCCTCGAAAAAATCATCTGGTCCCTCGAAGACATGATCTACGAAATTTCCATCCCAGAAGATATTCGCCAGCGCGCCTTTAATGCCGTCCATCGAATGATCCAAATCGTATGACCCTACACCACTCTCTCCCTCATCCCCCTCCCAAACTCTTCCCCTCCACTGATACCCTCCTCCGCATTCTCTGCTCTCAACGCCCCTTTTACCCCACTCACGTAGCCGCATTCCGCAGAATCGTCCTCCGCTTCTACCGCGCCGCTGCACGCGACCTGCCATGGCGCCGTTCTCACTCGCCTTACCACGTCCTCGTCTCCGAAATTATGCTTCAACAAACTCACGTCAATCGCGTCATTCACTTCTTCCCACGCTTCATCGCCGCCTTCCCAGACTTCCACACCCTTGCGCGCGCCCCTCTTCACCGTATCCTTCGCCTCTGGAACGGTCTTGGCTACAACCGCCGCGCCCTCGCTCTGAAACACATCGCCCAAATCGTCCTCTCCCACTACCACGGTAACCTCCCCTCTTCACCTTCCCTCCTCGCTCGCCTCCCCGGCATCGGCCACGCAACCGCCTCCTCCATCGCCGCCTTCGCCTTCAACCTACCTACCCTCTTCCTCGAAACAAATATCCGTTCCGTCTTCATCCACTACTTCTTCCCCCTCCACAAAAAAGTCCACGATTGTCAACTCCTCCCCCTCCTCAAGCTCACCCTAGACCGCAAACATCCTCGCCGCTGGTACAATGCCCTCATGGACCTCGGCGCCACAATCAAAAACCACTACCCCAACCCCTCTCGCCGCAGCCTCTCCTACCGCACTCAGTCCCCTTTCCACGGTTCCCCCCGCCAACTCCGCGCCGCCATTCTCCGTACTCTCCTCACCTCCCCAGCCTCACTCGCCTCCCTCGCCAAAGCTTGTAACACCTCTCCCCATTCTCTCTACCCTATCCTTCACTCCCTCCAGCTCGACGGCCTCGTCTCCTTCTCCCGCGGCCGCTTCTTCATCCCTTAATTCCCTCATCAGCCAACACAATGTCTGTCTCTTATACACATCT
>JAOACZ010000101.1 GCA_026417575.1 bacterium
GTGCTGCCACTTTGCAGTCGCTCGTAAAACCCGTGGAGCCGTCGCAGTAACGGCACCGCCGAACTCTCCTCCCCCCCCGTGGAAAAGAATAGTGGCGCAATCACACACGCCGCTAACACCATCACACTCGCCACACTCACACCAACGTCGCGCCACGATATGCCCCGTTGCGCCCTCCTCCACGCAAATGCAACCCCTCCCATTGCTCCCACTAACACCACGCCGAGCATGCCAGAGCGCGAGCCGCTTTGCAGTAACGCGTACCCCGCCCCTCCTGTCAACATCAGATAGCCCATCTGGCTCAATCCACCTCTCTCCCACGCCGCCAATCCCCAGAGCGGCATCAGCAGACACATGACCAGCCCCAACGCATTAGGATCACTCAGCCCCCCGCTCACACGCCCGCTTTCCCGCCACGCCGGCTCGTGTAATAAGCAAAACCCTGGTTCAAAATAGCTTTGATATAGGACAATCCCGAGCACAACCACAAATCCCACGCCCCATACTCTCATCACCCATCTCCAGCGCTGTGCGCGCATCTGCTCATCTTCCACTAATATTCCGTAACTCACCCATAGCAGCACTGGTAGCTGAATGTCACGCAGCGTGGCAAGCACTCCCACCCGCACCGCCGTCGCTGCATCGAGCTCACCCGTCACATTCGCCCACACATTCCGAAACGGCTCCCCCGTGAGAAGACAAAAATCAGCATACCGCAACCCCGTAACTACACCCGAACTTAATGTCACTAATAGCAGCAAGATTGTGGGCACCCTTAAACCCTCCGGCAACCACGCCGGCTTCCGCGTTACCATCCGGTTTGCCCACCACCCCAACCCGCACGCCAGAGTCACAAATATCAACGCTTCATGTGCCCCAAACGCTAACGCGCGCGACGGCATGTTCGCGAGCGGCAGTAACCCCACCGTATACATCCACCCAAGCCGCGGCCACCAGTACGTAAGCACCCCACTCGCCATCGCAGCCCCCAGAAAGAAAAACCGGTACACAAAATGCGGTGGCGCCAGTAGAATCGCCATGACCACCCAGCACCCAACCCCCCCCAGCCATACTACTATGCTTATCGCCCGCCGCATGACCGCCTACTCCCACCTAAATCCCGCGAAAAGCAAGGAAAATCGTCTGTACCAAAATCACAATGTCCAAAAGCAACGACTGCTCATGTATGTAATACAAATCATAATCAATGTTCTCATGAATCGCTAACCGCCGATCCGCACTCAACTGCCACAAACCCGTAATCCCCGGCTTCACCTTCAGTCGTTCGCGATGCAAATCATTGTATTGCTCCACTATAAATGGCATCTCTGGCCGCGGCCCCACCAGCGACATATCTCCCTTTAATACGTTGACCAACTGCGGCAACTCGTCCAAACTCGTCCGCCGGAGCCACCGCCCTAACCGCGTGATCCGCGGGTCCGTTGACTCCAACGGCGTCCGCTCATACTTGCCCACGTGCGCGTACATCGTCCGAAACTTGTACATGCGAAAAGGCACCCCGTTCATTCCAATCCGCGTGTGGACAAAAAACACCGGACCCTTACTGTCAAGCCGTATCGCCAGCGCAATAACCCCAATGAACGGTGCCATGATGATCAGTGCCAGCGCACTCAGCACCACATCCATTAGACGCTTCAACGCCAAATACACCACGCGGCGCGACGTCTCCCGCAACCCAATGACGGGAATCCCCACTAAATCCCGCGTGATCGTACGCTGAAACGCCAACTCAAATACATTCGGTACAAATTGAAACCGTATGCCTCCCGCCAGACAGTCATTGACAATCCGAAACATCTGGTCCGCAGTTGCGTTCGGCAGCGCAATCAAAACCTCATCCGCCTGCTGCTGAATCACATGCCGTTGTAACTGCTCCCCAGTGCCCAACACCGGCAGGCTCCGTCGCCGGGCAGGGTCATATGTTACCTGCGTGTTCGTCCGCGCTGGTTCATCATCAATAAACCCTACCGGACTTAACCCAAATGCGGGAAACTCCGCCAGCCGCTTCGCCACTGCACGTCCCACCCCACCCGCACCATAAATCAGCACCCGCCGCGCACCAATCCCGCGCCGGTGTAACGCGTACTGAATCTGATTGAATAACGCCCGCCCCATCATGATCCCCAGCACGCTCAACGTGCACGCATACGCAAAAATTCGCCGCGAAAATAATTTCCTTGTCCCAGGTACGTACGCAATCCACCAGTAATACCCCGCAAGAAAAATCACTACCGCAACAATAAACCCTATCACCACACGCCGGTACTCCTTCACATGCAAAATGCTCGTGTCATCTTCGTACAGTCGCATGAACGCATACACTAGCACCACCAACACCCCCAACCCCATCGCGATCGTCAAATAGTGATATTCCGGCGACGGAATAAAATACAGCTTCGGTGACAATTCCGGATTGTACACTGCCCATATGCGCGGTTTGTCCAAGAAATATATCTGGTAGCCGAAGTAAAACGAAACGTACACCACGCCAAAATCAATCACTACGCGCAGCGCATGCAGTAGAGGCAGGATTATCTGACGTTTCGTCATCCCCGTTGTTCCCCTCCGTTATCCATGTCCAATCCGCTCCTCTCCCCCCACTCCTCCGTTTTCTCTACCAGCTCTTTCGCCGCCACACGTGTCCCAGGAACCACCCAACAGCCAAATCCCGCCAACGCCATCGTCAGCATCGTCAACCGCAGCAACAACATAAACGCAATCCCTGCCGCCCCTCCCCCAGACCCCAATACTTGCTTGAAACACCACGCCGCCGCACCCTCCGTGACCCCAAGCCCACTCGGCGTGACCGGAATCGTTAACACCAGCGTCACCACCGGAAAAATCACAAAATACAAATGCCACGCCATCTGCAAGCTCAACGCCCGCCCAAAACACCACGCAATCACACACATGATCAACTGCAAGGCCACCGACTCCACTAATGCTAACAGGGCCACAGCCTTGTGGCTCCGATACTCGTAAAGCGCCCGCACCATCTGCCGAATCAGCCGGGGCGTGTAGCGGTCAACCACTGCCCACCAGCTATATCGTTTCCAGTAGTTCTTTGTCATCAGAAGGGCCACCCCTGCCACTGCCGCTCCCAATAACCCGCACGTTAACGGTAAAAATTGCCGAAACGCAGGCGATGTCTTCAGCGTCAATATCAGCGCCACCGCAGCAATCAGAACTACCGCCAATAAACCCATCACCCGATCCAGCAAAATCGCCGTCACTACTACAGCCCCTCGCCCCGGCGCCTCCCGCGCTACGTAAAATACCTTCACTACATCCCCACCAGTTCCTCCCGGAAAAGCCAGGTTGAAAAAATACCCAATACAGTTGTACTTCAACGTACGCCAGTACCCTAACCGCACCTGCAGCGCTCGCAGCAGAATCTGCAAACGATGATTCCCTATTGCAATCACTACCCATTGCAGCGCCACCGCCACTACGAACCACCACCACTGCAAGGCAACCAGGCGAGCCCGCACATCCCGCCAGTCCACCTGCCAAATCACCACCGCCAACAATACCACCGCCAGGACAATCTTCACACCGTTGATAAGCGGTTTGTTTCGCCACACGCGCCGGGCCCTTTCCTTCATCCTCATGCCGCCCTCCTACGCGACATGTACACATGTCATATCAGCTAAAATAGCCCCAGGTACATTTGTCCCCTTCACCGCGATATCCACGTACATTAACCACCGCAACGTTCGCGCCAGCCGCTCGTCACGGATCTGTCGCAGTCGCTCCTCCACTGCACGATGCGCAGGATTACTGTAACTGAGCCGAAATTCTCCCCAGCGCTGGTACAACGTCCCTTCCCGTGCCGCCGCGCAGGCCGCGGGCAGCCGGCTCAGCGCGCTCGCAACAATGGTACATTCATAAACTGCATCCATGCCACCCGCACGCAACTCCTGGAGCGCAACTAACGCCTTCCCTACCTCTCCCCGCAGCAGCCGATCGGCAACCTCCCACTCGTTCCTCATCGCCGTGTCCACACACACCGCCATAACATCTTCTTCCTCCACCTGACCGCGCTCCCCCACATACATGCACACTTTCTCCACCTCTAATCCCAACGCCCGCGCGTCTCCACCACTCAGCTCCCGTAACAATGCCGCTGCCCCATTCGTCATGCGTTTCCCAAAGTGCACCCGCGCCGCCTCCACCGGGTCGCACCCCTCCTCCGGCGCACATTCCACCACTACCCCGCTTGCCCCCATCTGCCGCGCAAATCTCGTCCGTTTGTCCAGTTCACCGCACATGAGCACAACCACCACATCCTTGCGCGCCTGCTCAAGCAGTACCACCACATGCTCCCCTACCACCTCCAATTCCGACGCCGGAAGCGCGTCCGCGTGCTTCACCACCACAAGCCGCACCCCGCCCAGAAACGGTACCGTTTCCATCGCCGCTATAATCTCTCCGCTCGTCACCCCCTCCCTTTCGGCGTCCAGTACTTCGTAGTTGAACTCCTCCGTCTCTGCCGTCAGTACAGCCTCCCGGAGTGCACGAACAACCTGTTCTTGCCCCAGCGTGTTTTCTCCCGTCAACACATACACACTTAACACATTGCCACGCCGCACCTGTTCCACCACTGCGGCGGGCGTCAGGTGGCCTGATCCACGCGCCCTTTTCATGCCGTCAAGATCATTTCCCGTGCGGCCGCCGCCTCATCCAGTCGCCCAACAGGTGTCGTCACCGGGGCCGCGTGCAGCCGCGCAGGTTCTGTTTCCGCCAACTCCGCAATCTCCTCCATCGCCGCAATAAACGCATCCAGCGTCTCCTTGCTCTCCGTCTCCGTTGGCTCGATCATCAGCGCCTCATGCACGATCAACGGAAAATATACCGTCGGCGCATGAAACCCACGGTCCAATAGAGCCTTCGCAATGTCCAAGGCCCGCACGCCATGTCGCTCTTGCCGCCTCGCCGAAATCACACACTCATGCATGCACATCCGGTCATACGGCGTCTCGTATTTCTCTCGTAACTTCACCCGCACATAGTTCGCATTCAACACCGCATGCGTACTCACCTCCCGCAATCCCTCTGCTCCTAACATCCGCAAATACGCGTACGCCCTGAGCAACACACCAAAATTTCCATAAAACGGCGCAATGTACCCAATACTCTGTGGCGCTTCATAGTCCAGCGCGTATGTCCCATCGTCCCGCTTGATCACTCGTGAAATAGGCAAAAATGGGCGCAACTTCTCCACTACACCTACCGCCCCCGCCCCTGGCCCTCCCCCGCCATGCGGCGTCGCAAACGTCTTGTGCAAATTCAAATGCACCACGTCAAACCCCAAATCCCCTGGCCGCACCCGTCCCACAAATGCATTCATGTTCGCCCCGTCGCAGTACATCAGCCCGTCCACCTCATGTACCAACCTGCATATCGTTTGTACGTGCTTCTCAAATAACCCCAGCGTGTTGGGCGCCGTCAGCATCACCCCCGCGACGTCATCGCTCAGCTCCTTCTCCAACGCCTTCAAATCCATGCACCCTTCCCCATCGCTCGGAATCGGCGTCACACCGTATCCCGCTATCGCCGCCGTCGCCGGATTCGTCCCGTGCGCGCTGTCCGGAATGAGAAACCTCTTCTTGTCATTTCCTCGCGCTGCATGATATGCCGCAATAATCATCGCTCCCGTCAGCTCCCCATTCGCCCCCGCCATCGGCTGCAACGTCATCTCTGCCATCCCTGTCACTTCCGCCAGCATCCGCTCCAACTCGTACAGCACCTTCAACGCTCCCTGCGTCAACATCCCGCCATTTCGCAACTGCGGTAACAACGGATGCAACTTCGCAAATCCGTCCAGCCGCGCCACTTTCTCACACACCTTCGGGTTGTACTTCATCGTGCACGAACCCAGCGGATAATAGTTCGTGTCCACCGAAAAATTCAACCGCGATAAGTTCGTATAATGCCGAATGACATCCAATTCTGATACCTCCGGCAGCGCTGCCGGCTCCTTCCGCCGCAACCGTGCGGGTATGCGCGCCTTTGCTCGCGGCACCGAACATTCTGGCACCCGCACCCCCCGCCGCCCCGGCCGCGATTGCTCGTAAATCAACTTCATTTCTTTGCTCCTCTTCTGCGTAGTTCTTCTCGCCTACGCTCCCGCGGCTCCCCACCTCCCCTAAACCACCGCCTCCAGTGCCGCTGCCAGGCGATCTATCTCCTCCTTCGTCCGCATCTCTGTCACCGCCACTAACGCCACATTCTCCATCCCCGGATAATAGCGCCCAACCGGAAATCCCGCCGCAAACCCGCGATCAATCAAATCACCAATTACATCACGCGCATCCCGCGGTAACGTAATACAAAACTCGTTGAAAAAAATTGCCTTGAACGTCCGCGTCACCCCAGGAATCGCTGTCAGACGCTCATGCGCATAGCTCGCATTGTCCGCACACAGCTCCGCTACCTCAATGAGCCCCTGCTTTCCCAATAACGCCAGATACACACCTGCCGCCAACGCACACAAATTCTGATTCGTACAAATGTTCGACGTCGCCTTCTCCCGTCGAATGTGCTGCTCACGCGCCTGCAACGTTAACACAAATCCCCGCCGCCCCTGCGCGTCCCGCGTCATCCCCACAATCCGCCCCGGCATCTTCCGCACCAAACTCTTTCGCGTCGCCATAAACCCTAAATACGGCCCGCCAAAGCTCAATGGAATCCCCAAACTCTGCCCCTCCCCCACGACAATATCCGCTCCCATCTCTCCAGGCGTCTTCACTATCGCGAGCGAAATCGGATACACACTCATAATCGCTAGCGCCCCCACCCCATGGGCTCGCTCAATGATCCCTGTGTAGTCTTCTATGCACCCAAAAAAATTCGGATTCTGAAGCACTATCGCCGCCACACGATCGTCCAGTGCCGCACTCATCGCCTCCTGGTCCAGCACGCCATTCCGCGCCGGAATCTCCTCCTGCGCTATCCGCAACTTCGCACTATACGTGTGCAGCATCTTGCGATAAATCGGACTCACCGCCTGATCAATCAATACCCGCGACCGCCCCGTGCAACGCGCCGCCATTGTCATCGCTTCAAAAATCGCTGTCCCCCCGTCATACAGTGACGCATTCGCCACTTCCATCCCCGTCAACCGACAAATACCCGTCTGAAATTCAAATGCCGCTTGCAACGTCCCCTGCGACACCTCCGGCTGATACGGCGTGTACGCCGTGTAAAACTCGCCACGCTGCAGGATCGCGTCCACTGCCGCAGGCACATAATGATCGTAAAAACCTCCGCCTAAAAAACACACCAGATCCGTTCGATTCCGCCGCGCCAATGCCCGTAACATGCGCTCCACTTCGATCTCTGGCATCCCCTCGGGCAAGTTCAGTCGCTCGACCTGCACCTCGCGCGGAATCTCGCCAAAAAGCTCCTCGACACTCTCAATCCCAATCGCACGCAGCATCTCTGCGCGCTCCTCCTCAACGTGCGGTACGTACGTCGTGTGTCCCATTACTGCCGCTCCAGCAACGCGCGATACTCCGCAGCGCTTAATAATCGTGCCTTCTCTCCCTCATCCACTCCACTCAACACACACAACCACCCCCCTCCGTACGGATCTTTGTTGATCAGCTCTGGCGCATCCGCAAGTGCCGTGTTCACCTCCCCTACCGTCCCACTCACTGGCGCGTAGACGTCACTCGCAGCCTTCACTGATTCAATCACCATAAGTTCAGCCCCCTGCGTCACCTGCTTCCCCACCCCCGGCAAATCCACATACGTGATGTCCCCCAACTCATGCTGAGCATGATCCGTTATCCCCATGCGCGCTCGGCCTCCCCCCTCAAATCTTACCCATTCATGCTCCTTCGTGTACCACAACTCCTCTGGCACGTGCATATGCGCTCCCCTCGCTGGGTTACTTGTTGCAATTGCGTAAAATTCTACCATTCTTCTCATCGAAAAGCAATTGCTTTCACACGTCGCCACGCTTATTCTCAACGAGTCTTTGACTTGCTCACGTAGCTCTGATACAATTCTCACGTGAAGCGTGCGCGCTTTCTACCCATCGTCGTGGCTTCTTTGCTGGTACTGGCCGCCTGCAGCCGGCAGCAAAAATTTACCGCGCAGCGCTTCCAAATGGCCACCCGTGTGGAAATTCAAATTCTTGCCTCACCCCGCGACGCCACCCGCGTTCACACTGCACTCCAGGACGCCTTCGCTGCCATCGACGCTGTTGAGCAACAGCTAAGTTGGTTCCGTACCAATAATGACCTCGCCCGCATCCGCCTCGCCCCCCCTGGTACCATTCTCTTCCTCACCAACTGGACCTGGCAAGCCTTGCTCCTCGCGCGCGACCTCTACAACAAAACCGCAGGACACTACGATGTTGCCGCCGGCCCCCTCATCCGTGCCTGGGGCTTCGGCCCCGGTAAGACAAATCGCATCCCTGATGAAGCCGAACTCGCTGCCGCCCGCGCTCGCAGCGGTATGGACAAGCTGATCCTCCTTCCCCACCTCTGCGCTGTCAGTACCTCTGTCGCCGGCGTTGATATCGATCTCAGCTCCCTCGCCGCCGGCTTCGCCGTTGACCGCGCGGCCGAACGCCTCCTCGCCCATGGATTCTCCAACTTCCTCGTCAACGGCGGAGGCGAAATCCGCGTCTCCTCTACCGGCGCCAAGCGCTGGCGCATCGGCATCCAAGTCCCCGATGAACACGCCCCCGACAACCTCTATCTGCGCGATCGCATCCTCGCTCTTCGCCACGGTGCCGTCTCCACCTCCGGCAGCTATCGCAACTTCCACCGCGCCGGAACAAATGTCTTCATTCACCTCATCAACCCTCGCAGCGGCCGCCCACTGCACACCTCCACTGTCAGTGTCACCACCTGGGCCGACTCCTGCGCCCGCGCCGACGCTTGGTCAACTGCCCTCTTCTGTCTGCCCGTCTCTCAAGCCCTCGCCCTCGTCGAACTCGAGCCCCAGCTCGAATGCCTCATTCTTGAAGCACCCACTAACTCTCTCTCCGGCTACCGCTTCTCCTCCTCTTCGGGTTTCCGCCACCTCACCGAGTGACCCCCCCTTTTTCCCTTCCAACACGTACTCTTGCGCAACTCACGCCCGAGCAGACTTGCACCACGCTGCGCTCATAAGCCACCCTACCACCCCGCGCACGCACCCTTCAACTGTTCCACACAGATCGCCGCCACACTACGCGCTGCAATTTATCTTGATCCCCTGCGCTGTCAATACCCTAACATGCCGATACGACCGCGCGATCGGAATGCGTGTCTGAGGCTTTCACACCTCATCGCATGCCTAGAATATTGCTTTGGCAGCTCCCAGGGCTTTTGTTATAATACTAACCGCACAAGCCGGAGAGATGCCAGAGTGGTCGAATGGGCCGGTTTCGAAAACCGGTAGGCTCGCAAGGGTCTCCAGGGTTCGAATCCCTGTCTCTCCGCCATGCTTCTCTCTTCCCGTCCGCGCACCTCACCGCGCCCGTTCCGATCATTCACCCAAGGAACCTTCACGACCTCACGACCCCTACCAGACAACACCTTTAATGTACCGTGCCTTACCGCATGCGCACGCGTTGCGTGCCCGTGAAGCCGCTCTTGCTATCCAAAGCAACCACCCGGTCGGCGCGGATTCTCATCATACTGGTGCGGAGTGCTTCCACACTCCCGCGCGCACGCCTTTGTCGTCACCCCCTCGTGCGGCACCACTTCCGCCGCGACGGCTGTATCGGTCCGTTCTGTACGAAACGCCTCCTCCCGCACTCCCCTCACGGGCCGGTCTGTTCCTTTTCGAGTGGATTTACGCAACGCTTCCTCTTTCCACTCGGCCACCAGAACGTTTTCTCGAGCCTAAACCCACTGATTATCCTCGGGGGGCGGGAATAAAACTTCTACTTCGTCCCAAGAAGCACACCTCCGCCACACCCACCCGCTCGCATGTCAACCGTGGTCATCTCCGTAACATGGCGCCCTCTCGCCTACCCACATGAGCCCGCTCCGCCGGCCTCACATCGCCCTGATCAACCAACGCCACGATCCGCGCCGCCGCTGACGGCACTGTCGTCGCCACCTGGTGCAAAGCGCCCGCTCCCAATCCTGCGAGCCTTGACACGTAAATCAAAAGTGGCTATCATCGGAAAAACGTGCGGTGACACGCGTAAACACACGTTCACAACACTGCAACCCCTTTTCTCCAACACTCACCCGCACTTACGCATGAGAACCGCCCTTCTCTCCCCCACGACGCGTACGCCGCGTGGTGTCGCCCTGGTGGCCGTCTTATCAGTCTTGACCGTTCTTGCCATCCTCGCCGCCGCATTCGCCGTCCTCACACAACTCGATATTAATAACGCGAACGCACAGCTCGAGGCGCAGCGCCTCTCTCTGCTGATCGAGTCTGGCGTCAACCATGCAGTGGCCGTCATCCAGCAAGCCCAGGCACGTGGCGAAAAAATTTCGACCTCGCCAGACAGCAGTTTGCGGCGCGCCTTCGCTGCCTTTACCGCCGGATCGGAAACCCTGAACGCGCGTGGGGCACACGCCAAGCACACCGGAATATGGCACTACGTCAAAAACAGTCGAGGAATATTGGAAGGCCGCTACTCCGTCGCCGTGGAAGATGAAGCCGCCAAAATCAACCTCAATACTGCCTTCCTGCTTCGTCCCTCCCCTGGCTCTGGCTGGCTCCCCGGAGAACTTGCCCTGACTATGGCAAGCGGGCTCCCCACCCAATTCATGCAACGGATCCTTGACTTCCGCTACGGCCCCAATCGCGTCCCCGGCGCCCGCGGTGATGACGACGCCAACAACGTTCTTCTTATGTCAGACGGGATCGATAACAACGCCAACGGCCTTGTCGACGAAGATGACGAGGGCCTCGAAGATCCCGGTGAATACTCACCCTATTACCCTATGGGCGATGATCGGCGCATCACCACTATTAGTGAAGCGCTTGGTGTTGTCTTGAGCGGGCCGATTCGCCTCACCTTGGAATCACGCCGCTTGATCCAGCGTGAGATCCCGCGCCGCACAACTCTCTACTCGATCGACATGCCGGGCTCAGCCAGTCTCCCCGCTGACGATCCCGCTGATATTAATGTCGTCTCACCCCGTCAGGCACGCAAATTAATCGGTCAAGCTAACATGCGCCGCCCGTTCGGCGCAACCCAACGCGATCTGAATCAATTAGCTGTGAATGTGGTCGATTACCGTGACCAAAATCATGTCCTTTCCACCCATGCTTCCCTGTACGGCGTAGAAGCCATCAACTTTAACGAACTTCTCGCTAATGACGGCACCCAAGGTCGCACCATCCGGAGCGGCCTGTTCTGGACAGGTGCTGGCTCGCCCACCGTCAATGACGACGCCTTTCTCGTCTGTTCCTCCGAACTCACAGGCAACGGTCTCACCTACAACTCCACCACGCTCAACGGCGCCTATTGCTGGGACTGTGAAGTCGTCGGCCCCAACGCCATCAAACTTTTGGGACCAGCAAAACGCCTCACAAGTAGTGGCATTGCCGATGCCTGGGACTCCACGTTTATGTCCCGCTACCGGCATTACCTCACTATGCGTGACCGCGCCGGCCAATACCCCCGGCGCGTCGTCACCGGGAATGCCGGGCTCGGCCTCGAATCGTATGAAACTATCCAATGGCCGGAAAATCTTTTTGCCCATGGTTTCCTTATCATCGGCCACAGTGCTTCAAACAGCACCTCCTGCACGGATCAGCGCAAGCTCACTATCACCAGTAGCACGCCGGATGGCATCGTCCGCGTCCAGGGTACCCTCCCCACAATCCCTCCCGGGCGCGTTTCTCGTTGCCAGATTTACACCTGGGAGACAGAAAACGGTTACTCGCGCTGCGCTATTCCGCGCGCGCGCATGATGGTTACTGTCCAAAATCTTCGCCCCCGCGTCTATTATTTGCCTGTTGCCAGCGGCTGGCCCAATCACCGCACTCCTGACCGCCTCGGCCAGTTACGCTTTGCTCCCTTACATCGCCTCGACAGCGACAGCCGTGAGCACCGCAATCACAAGTGGGAATACGCCGGCAACGACCGCGACGCCGAGCCCGTCCGCAGCTCGCGCGGCGGCATCATGGACCTTTTCGTCGCTGGCGGCAACGGCGTACGCTACAGTGCGGATGATTGGAGCCAATTCAGTACCTGCTGGAGCATTACCTACACACGTCCTGAAGCCATTGAGCTGATTAATGTCAGCGCCCGGCCCATCTCGATCCGAAATTGGACCTTGACTTTCAACACCGGTTCGATTGTCAACGATATCGGCGTCATTGACTATGGTCAAGGTTACTCGCTGAATCAAAGCGGCTTGCGCGATCCCAACCCCGTCATCATGCCCAATGGGTATTTCTACCTCGTGAACAATATCAAACTGTTCAATGCCGAGTTCGGGAGCGGCACGCCCAGTCTCAATTGGGGTGGCAACGCCAGTCAGTACAACCCCGTGTGGCAAATACCCAGCGACGCCTGGGGCGTGCAATATGCCATTGACCGTACCATCAGCCGCTCCCAAAACAATGTCGCCGTAGCGCGCACATACCTGCGCAACGCGCGATTCCGCCCAGGCCAATTTAAAGGCGAAGTGATCGAATTCATGCGCTTGGAAAATGGCCGGCAACGCATCCCCTGCACCGCGGATGGCTCTCGCTACGAAGTTCGCGACAATGGTCGTGATTGGATTGAGTTCGCTATGCGTGCGCCCTGGGACGCTAATCACTTCAACCCACAATCGCGCATGTTCTGGCCCCCCGCCGATACACTCATGATCGTCGGTATGCCGGCCAAGGGTGGCATTGTCTCCATGACCCTCAAGAACGAATACAAACAAGTGGTAGCCCGCACAGTAGAGTACGCCTACCTGGAACAAGAGCCTATCGCGTGGGTCGGCAGCAGTGCAGAGAAAACCGATCCAACTCAGTACAACTGGGTCGTGCGACGTACTCCCAGTATCAGCGGCCGCCCAGAGAAAGCTGAAAATGCCGCTTCCCGGGGCCGCCGCCGTCAACCAGTCGAAATCAAAGACGGCCCTTACGTGAGCGTCGGGGAAGTCCGCCGCGTCCGCATGGGCAACGAATTTGCGAATGTAGGTGCAGGGCGCAGCGGAGTGCGTCAACGCGAAACGTTAGCCGCACTCGCCGACGCCTTCTATGCCTCTGCACTCCGCCTGGAAGCGTGCGATGAGCGCGCACAACGGACGGGCTGGCAAAGTGCTCAATACACTGTCTCCGCAACACGGCCTACCAGTATTACCGCCTCTGACGCCGCGTGGGAAGTGGACATGTGGCGAAATCACACCGTCCGCTTCATGACAGGCCGCCTGCGCGGCGAAATGTTCCCGATCTTTGGCAACTCGCGCAACACCCTCCAAATAAGCGAGCCTGGAGAACGCGCACAAGTCCGCTCCTGTCCCGGCCGCAAGCCGTTAACCGCAGCCGTCGGTGACGTGTTTACAGTCGGCCCCGGCTACGCAAGCGGCTTGTGCTATGCGCGCCAACCCGGCCAGCAAGGTGAGTGGACATGGCTGCAACGCATCGGTGTACCTGGCCGTTATCATTTGTACATCTTCGGTCTCAGTGATTCGATTAGCACTACGGAATTCCTCGAGGAAAACGATAACGCGGCCCTCGACATCGAAGTGTGGAACTACGCGACGCACCAGTACGATTTGCTCGCACGTAACCAACGCTACGGAAAAGACGACAGCATCTACGTCGGCCAGATTTCCCCCCATCACATCTCGCCTAAGGGCGATTTCAAACTCCGCTTGACTGCCCGTGATGTTGGTGAGCGTGGCCTGGAACGTGAGACACGCCAGACTATCCAAGCGCAGCGCCGTCGTCAGAGTGGTTTTGCCTGGTTTAACTATGCGATGTTAACCCCCATCCCCGTTCCCGGCAGAGTTAACGTCAATACAGCCGGTCCGCGCCTTCTCGCAAGCCTACCAGGAGTCTCCCTGGCACTCGCACACAACATCTATCAAGGCGTAGACGCAGGCGGCCGCGCCCTTTTGAAACCGTACAAAACATTCGGCGATCTCCTCAAAGTCCGCGGTATGACGCCAGAAATTTTTGAGCGCATCGCCAACTTACTCTGCCTCGATAGCACCGCCTACACAATTGACATTTACGCACAGACGCTCAAAGATCGTAACAATGACGGCCTCTTCGACCAAGCAAAGGAACCTGTCCAGGGGGAACGACATCGGCGCTTCGTAATTCGCACAGATGTTGATCCACTCGCCGCGCGCAATGTCGAGATACTTGAGCAGTACACACCGTAGTGCTACCAGGCCCCTCCCTCCCCAGCCCTGCTCCGCTCGTTACCGCGGCGTGGCTCTCATAGCTGTCTTGTCCGTTCTTACGATCATTGCTCTGCTCGCGGCCTGCTTTGCACTGCTAATTCAGTTAGATATGGCCAATGCCAACGCGCAGCTCGACGGGCAACGGCTTGCCATGTTGACCCGTTCCGCGGTCAACCATGCTCTCGCTCTTCTCCAATCCACGGACGCCGCTGCGCACTTGGATAACCCACACTACTCGGCTTGGGTCATGGTCGCAAACAGTGCCGGGCGCATCGAAGGCCAATACCGCTTCGTGGTGGAAGACGAGGCAGGCAAACTACATCTAAACAGTGCGTTCCTCACCACACCGTCACGCGGAACGGGATGGAGTGTAGGAGAGCAAGACCTGGCCCATGCCCTCGGCCTCTCCCCGCCCCTTGCCGCGCGGTTACTTGAGTACCGCTACGGCCAGAATCATGTACCCGGCGCACGCGGGGACGACGACGCCAACAACATTCTCCTCATGTCTGACGGCATCGATAACAACGCCAATGGGGTGGTCGACGAAGACGACGAAGGCGTGGATGATCCCGGTGAATATTCTCCTACCTACCCTTGTGGCGACGACCGCCGTCTGACTAGCATAGCCGAGGTATTGAGCTTGTTGCTCGGCGACACACAGCGCCTGCCTCTCCGCGTGCAGCGGGCTATTCAGCACGAAATACCTCGCCGCGCCACCGTATACGCTGTTGACCTGCCAGGCTCTGCCACCCTCCCGGACGAGGAACCTGCTGATCTCAACGCCGTCAGTGTGCGCCAGGCACGTCGCCTGCTCGGCCGCGCCCAAGCCCGTACTGCATTCACAGCCACACAGCGTGAGCTCGCTCAGCTTGCCGTCAACCTGGTGGATTACCGCGATCAGAACCATGTCCTCTCCACTCTCGCTTCAACCTACGGCGTAGAAGCAGTTAGTTTCAACGAAGTTCTTGCCAACGACGGGACCGAGGGCCGATACACTTCCTCCGGCTTCTACCCGCATTATGGTGTCGGCTACTTCGCCCAACCAACCGACCGAGATTTTAGCGTCTCCACCGCGAGCTTGTTTTGGGAATTCGACGGGAATCGTGAACTCAGCGAACACGACATGAAAACCTTCACGTTCAATAAGGCCTACGACGCGTGGAACTACCTGAATGAGGGATGTTGGGATGTGATGATCAGGGCGGGCGGCCGGGAACTCCTCCTCCTTGGTCCCGCAAAGAATATGGATAATCACGGTGTAATCAGCGAGGCCTGGCTCGTCCTCGGACACGCTAATTTCCCCGGTGAACGTTGGCGGCGCTTCCAGCACTACGTCAAAATGCGCGCGGACCTCGCCGAATATGGCCCGCGCTTCCAGCTCGGCGACCCGGGCTTCATGCAAGGACCGCAACGATATCAAACATTTGACTGGCCGCCGGACTTTTTCAAAAACTGCTACGTCTCTGTTGGCTTTACCCGCCCGTTCATCCGCCACGCCGACTCCCACGCAAAAGTGCTCGCCACACCAACTTCCGTGAAAATTCTCGCTAGCTCACGTGACGGCGTCCTTCGCTTGGCCACCGCGATCCAACCGACGTCCGTGCCCAGCAACGTTTCACGCGCTGTCATTTGGGGCTGGCGCACAACCGCAGCCACGGAAACCTTGACCCCCGGCTTGCTCACGCGCTTTACCTTCCAAGGTCTGCAACCCCGCACCTACTACCTCCCAGTCATCAATGCCTGGTCAAGTGCGCGCGACTTTAAGCCGCGCCTCGGCTTCGCTCCCTTCCCCCAGGTCCTCCACGATGATCGTGAACCGGTCGGTGACTCCCGCAAGTGGACCTACGGAGGCGAGGGTGATGAGAGCGTCTGTGTGCGCACTAGTCGAGGAGGCTGTGTTGACATCTATTTGCGCAGCGGCTCAAACCTTCGCTCAAGTGGCTCGGCCATGAACAACGGTAACTACCTCATGGGAATCACCTTCGTCCGACCGGAAGTCCTTGAACTGTTCAACGTCAGCTCACGCCCTATTTCCTTACGTGGTTGGACACTCACGTTCAATACCGGCTCCATCGCCAATGACATCGGCACAATCGAGTATAGCATCGGATACGGGAGTGGCGGCAGAACGCGCTTCACCAACCCAGTAATTGGAAGCAACGGTTATTTTTACCTGGTGAACAACGAGAAGCTCTTCACGGCCGAGTTTGGTTCTCGTAGGCCCGGCCCATGGGGCACCACCGCTAGTCAGCGTATCCCCATCTGGCCCATCCCCAACGACGCATGGGGAGTGCAATACCGCGTCCGTAAAATCCTGACCAGTAGCAAAGTGCAGGACTTGGAGTGGAACAACAAAATACGCTTCTACCTCGAAAACGAACGCTTCACACGTGACAACCAGTTCAAAGGTGAAGTGTTCGAAGTCCAAAAAAACACGCCTGGCGGAGCACAAGAATCCCCCATCCACGGCTCGCGTTACATCGTGCATGCGAGCGGACGGGATTGGATTGAGTTCCGCGGCGAGCGCATTGGGTGGTTCCATGCTCTCTTCACTCCCCCCGCTGCCGGAGGCTCAGGCATTGATACCCTCATGCTGCTCGGCATGCCCGCAAAGGGCGGGGTCGTCTCCATGACCTTAAAAAATGAATACAAGCAGATCTCTGCTCGGACTGTCACCTACGCCTATCGCGAACTCGAGCCGCAAAAATGGTACGGACAAAGCGCCGAGAAAGTTGACCCAACCCAGTACGAATGGGTCGTGCGCGAAATTCCAACCATCGGCGGTACGCCACGCGCAGCGCAGAGTCACGCCGCGCGTGGCACTCAGACACTCGCCCCGATTAAAAACGGCCCCTATGTGAGTGTGGGTGAACTCCAGCGCGTCCGCAGTACCCGCCCCTTCGCCAACCTCGGCGCCGGCTCCCGCGAAAGCGCGCGCGACCACGCAACTCTGGCGGCCCTAGCGTCATCCTTCTGCACGTCGGCATTGCGGCTCGAAGCCACTGATCCCCGCGCTGAACGGGCGGGCTGGCAGAGTACCGTGTATACCGTCGCTGGCGTGGCTCCCGGCACACTTACCGCTGCTGACGCCGCGTGGGAAGTTGATCAGTGGAAAGGTCAGAGTGTGCGTTTCCTTTCTGGACGCTTACGCGGTGAAATCTTCCCAATCAGCGGCAACGGCCGCACAACTCTCCACGTAGGCGATACTCAGGGAGGTGCCTCGCCTCGCTCGACCCCCAATGGTTCTCTCTTCACCCCCGCTCCGGGCGACGTCATTTCCGTCGGCCCCGGTTATGCCACTGGCTTATGCTACGCGCGCCGTCCAGAACAACAAGGTGAGTGGATCTGGCGCCGCCGCATCCCCATTCCAGGCCGGTACCATCTCTATGTGTTCGGTCTCAACGACTCAATTAGCACAACGGAGTTCTTGGAAGAAAACGATAACGCCGCTTTAGACGTTGAATTGTGGAACTACCGCACATCCTCCTACGACCTTATTTGCAGAAACCAGCGCTATGGAAAAGACGATGGGTTCTATGCAGGAGTGATGCACCCTGATCATGTCTCCCCGGAGGGGGACATTCGCCTTCGTTTGACAGCACGCGACGTGCAACCGCGCGGTGTGCCGCGCGACACACCCCACGCAGTTCAGGCCCAGCGCCGTCGTCAAAGCGGGTTCGCGTGGTTTAATTACGCCCTCATCACGCCCGTACCCGTCTTTGGGCGCGTGAACGTCAACACAGCAACCCAACCACTCTTACGTGCTCTGCCCGGTATTACACCTGCGCTTGCCCACAACATCTGGCGCGGTATCGACACTTCCGGTCGAGCGACGCTGAAACCCTACGCCGCTCTAGGTGACCTCCTCCGCGTTCGGGGTATGACTCCAGAGGTGTTCGAACGGTTCGCCAACCTTGCGTGCGTGAACAGCCGCACCTTCACTATCGCGGTCCATGCTCGCCTCCTCAAAGACTCCTCAGCAATCTCTCACGATAGCGTCGCACACACTCCAGTCCTGGCAGAACAGCGCACACGTGTGGTCGTTCGCATGCCACCCTCCGGCGAATCCAGTGGTATCCCGGAGATCCTTGATCACCTGCCCCAGTGACTACCCATATTGCGCAGGCACGAGCTTTCCGCCCGTCTCACGCGCGCGCTCAAGGCGGCCTCACATATTTCCCAACGGCCCTGTGATAGTCGCCTAGTTCTCTCGAACCTGCACCATGCTGCAGACGTGGCGAGCGCGAATTTGTGCCTGCCGCTCACGCTCGATTACGCCGCCCATCGATCGCGCTGGCTTCACCTGCCCTCGCACAGATGCACGCGCGCCTCGTTTAGCAGGCCCAAGGCTTTCATCACTCACTCAAAAAACGTTCCTGCGTGACATTCCATACCAAATCTGCTATACTAACGCTGAAGTGCTTAAAGTTCCCGTGGAGGAGCCCATGGTTGAATTGCGTGCAGTGCTGTTTGATCTTGATGGTGTGCTGGTAGATTCTCACCGCCTACATTATTTGAGTTGGCAGGAGTTAGCCGACGACCTCGGCTTGCGCTTTGATGAGCGCATGGGCGACCGGTTCCGCGGGATGGAGCGTGAGGAATGTGTGCGTGTCCTTTACGAGGAATTTAATAATCGGCCCGCTCCGTCACGCCAAGCAGTGCACGAACTCACCGAGCGCAAGAATCGTATCTATCAGGCAATGCTGGCAAAAGCCGGGCCAGAGGAGTTAGTCCTGCCGGGCGCGCGCGAATTGCTCGATACCTTGCGCAAAGCTCATGTCACCATCGTGGTCGCCTCAGGCAGCAAAAACGCCAAAATGGTCCTCAAACGCGCTGGGATGTGCGATCACGTGGATATCGTCGTAGATCGTTATGATGTCACGCACACTAAGCCAGACCCAGCCATCTTTCGCGTGGCACTCGAACGCGCGCGCACTACCGCGGCTCACGCCGTGGGCGTAGAGGATGCTACCCTTGGAGTACAAGCTCTTCACGCCGCCGGCATCAAAGCCGTAGGTATTGGACACTATGTCGAAGGAGCAGACCTACACCGCCCGACTATCGCAGATCTAACCTTGGAAGACTTGCGGGGCCTCGTCAATCATTCCCCGCGTTGTGTCGGTAGCCACGCCCCCTCCCACGGCAAAAGCGGCTCTTCAACCGCATCGTAAACAGTGTTACCGGGAGCTAAGTACCCAACCGTGACCAAGTCAATCACCCCACCGAACGCCCGTACCACCGTCATACCCGCGCCTTGCAATGCTCCCGGTACAACGCCTATCACCGGATATTCCACCGCGTAGTACGTCAGACACTGAGGAATCTCCAACCAACCCACAACTAAATTCGCAACGCCACGGCCTAATCCTTTGAGCAGCGTGTGATCCCCAGCGTGCGCACCGTTGGTCACGCCCATCAGCCAACTCACTATCCCGAGCATTAATAGCCCTCGCCTCACTCTCATGCTTACCCTCTCGCCTCACGGTTATGGTCGGGGCGACTGGATTTGAACCAGCGGCCTCTTGCGCCCAAGGCAAGCGCTCTAGCCAGGCTGAGCTACACCCCGCCTATGCCTGTTCTATGGTAGCGAAGCACCCCTGCCCTGTCAAGCGCTCATCCCCCTCCACTCGCCGCACATTCATTTCCTAGACACTCTGTTGACACGTGATCCTATGGCGCTACCGCGGCTCGGCGCCCTTTGTCCGCGCCTTCCCAGGCCTGCTCACACCCGCGCGCGCGATGTGCTCCCCACGCGGCTTCACGCTTGCGCAACACCGTGCCCGCACACATACGGGCACACTCTCAGGGCTCATGTTCCTTCCGTCTCGCTGCTAGCTAAAACGTCGCCCCTTACAGAATACGGACGACATACACCCGCGTTCGTGACTAGCAAAGACATCCCAGGCGTGCGCGGCCTGTTTATTGCGTCGTGCTACATTCTTCTGTTGGGCCGGCGCTGCTCCTCTCGCTCAAGAGGATTTCTATGGCGAGCGTCGCACACACAAATCCAAACGATCCGGTGACTGCGCAGCATGTACCTGGTTTTACGCTGTGCCGCAAAGCGCCTTCGGCGCGACGAGGTGTCGTAGCCGGTGGCGCTGCCGGTTCCAGCGAATACACAGCCGGTATATCGAATCGGCCGTTAATCGCGCTGATGCCATGCACGCGCCTCAAGCGCGCCCGCACAGCCCGTGCAAGCGCGTCACCCTGTACCTGCGCAAGATCTGCCACGCGAATGCGCACAGGGTCGCGTCGTCCCCCTGCTCCGCATGCGCAAATTACAGATCTACACACCCGCTTGCACATCGCCAACAGAAGCGCCTTCTCCCCTACACTGTCAATCGCGTCAATCACCACGTCCGGTGCCGTGCCAAGCACCCGCTCTGCGGTCTGGGCGGTAAAACGCAACGGCAACACACTCACACGGCATTCAGGGTTAATCTCTTTCACACGCTCACCCAAACACACCGCTTTCGGCATGCCAAGGGTGGAACGAAGCGCTGGCAGCTGGCGATTCAGATTGGACAGGCAAACCGAATCGTGGTCAACCAGGGTCAGGCACCCCACCCCCGAACGAGCCAGCGCCTCCACTGCCCACGATCCCACCCCCCCTAAGCCCACTACAAGCACATGCGCACGCTGCAAACGCTGCAACGCCGCACTCCCAAATAGCCGCTCGAGCCGCTCCCACGGCCCCGCCTCTTCAGGAATATGCGACGTTGATGTTAACATACTCGTGGGATAAATCAGTCGTCCAAATAGTGGCTGACGCCCGCCCTTCGTGTAACACGATCCGAATCGTGATCTCCTTTTGCTTGAAGAGCTCGTCCAGCACCGCCTTGCTGACTCCCGCTGCACAGCCATTCTTTACCGTGAGCACATCATTGAAATACACATCCAGGCGATCAGGATCAAATGCCACACCCGCGCGGCCCGCCGCCGCAATGACTCGCCCCCAGTTCGGATTGCAGCCCGTTAGCGCCGTTTTTACTAACGGCGAATTCGCAACCGTGCGCGCGATCGCATCCGCCTCGCGCACCCGCCGACACCCCTCCACAACCACCGTCACAAACTTCGTCGCCCCCTCTCCATCGCGCACAATTAACTGCGCTAACTCGATGCACAACGCCTCCAATGCCTTGTACAACGTGTGCTCCTCTTCCCGATCTACCGCCACGCCCGACGCGCCGTTTGCTAAACCAAAAACACAATCGTTGGTACTGGTATCACCGTCCACAGTGATGCGATTGAAGGAAAGCTGCACTGCCTGGCGCAGTATGCGCTGCCAGCGCGTGCGCCCAATTTGCGCGTCGCACGTGATAAACGCCAGCATAGTCGCCATGTTCGGCATGATCATGCCCGCCCCCTTCGCGATGCCACCTAGCCGCACCGTGCCCCCACGTAAGGCGACACTGCACGCGCGTTGCTTGGGAAACGTGTCAGTAGTCATTATCGCTTCCGCAGCACGTGCGCCGTTGGCAGGCGAAAGGTTCGCTACCAGCTCGTCCAATGCATCAATTATCCGCTCCACTGGCAGCGGCACCCCAATAATTCCCGTCGAAGCAACTAGTAACTGCGCCGGCGCGCAACCCAAACGACGCGCAGTTTCTTTGAGACAGCGCTCCGCGGCGTGAATACCCGCCGCGCCTGTTGCCGCGTTGGCATTGCCTGAATTAACCAGAATCCCCCGCACGCTTTTACTTCCCAAGTGCCGCCGCGCCACAATCACGGGCGCGGCGCAACACCGGTTCCGCGTGAATAGCCCGGCCGCCACTGCTGGCCGATCCGACACAATCAGCGCGAGATCCAGCGCCTTCTTGCGAATGCCACAATGCACCGCTGCCGCGCGATACCCTTGGGGATAGGTGATCCCTTCGTCTGCTAACAGCCTCATCGCTGCACCTCCTGCTCATTATAACCACGCTCGACCGCCTCCAAATTCAACGCAGTCAGTTCCGGCCGTTTCGCCGTTAAAGCCTGGACTTGCAAACGTACCGTCTCCAGCCTGGCAATTCCTGTCTCCCGTATCACACGCCCAATTGCCACCATGCTACACACCAGCGTGTTCCCCAGCTGGCCCGCAATTTCCGTAAAGGCTCCCCCGACTTGTCGCACCTGCGCTCGTTCGCGCGCTTGCACCAACGATGAATCGTAAATGATCAACCCGCCACCACGCACCAAAGGACCAAATTTTTCATAACTCGGTTGATTCATTGCCACCAACACGTCGCTGTGATCAATGATCGGTGATGCGACAGGTTGGTCAGATACCACCACGCACGCATTGGCTGTCCCCCCACGCATCTCCGGCCCGTAACTGGGCAGAAATGTCACGTAACGTCCTTCCTCCATCGCCGCCTGCGCAATCACACGCCCCATCAGCAAAATCCCTTGCCCGCCAAACCCCGCAAAAACAAACTCCACTTTCATGGGCACGACTCGTAAACGCGGATAATTGCGTCCACCGCTCCTTCGACAGGTATGAGGGTCGCACCCTTGTCTACGCGCCGTTTCACCTCCACACCCCCCTTCCCCAGCGTGCGTGGGCTGATCGTTACACGCAACGGCACGCCAATCAGGTCTCCATCCTTAAATTTAAACCCCGGTTTCGCATCACGATCATCCATCAGCACCTCGTAGCCACGCGCTGTCAGCCCCTCCTCCAGTTGTCGCGCAACCTCCATGATCTCCGCCTGCTTCACGTCCAACGGCTGAATGAGTATGTCAAACGGCGCAAGTGCCCGCGGCCAGATAATCCCTTCCTCATCATGATGCTGCTCAATCGCTGCAGCCACTGTACGCGTTACCCCGATACCATAGCAGCCCATGATGAACGGCTGTTCAACATTGTCTGCGTTCAAAAACGTCGCCCGCATGGCATCAGAGTATTTTGTCCCAAGCTGAAAGATGTTACCGACCTCGATGCCGCGGAACGTCGTCATGGGCGTCCCACACTGCGGGCAAAGATCGCCGGCAACGTGCCGGACCAGGTCAAGATAGGTTGCACCCGGCAGATCACGCTCCGCACAGAAGTGCGTACAGTGCCAGCCAGGCTTATTCGCGCCGATCACCCCATGACGCAGCCGCTGCACCGTTAGGTCAAAGAAGACAAAATCCGGCGTAATCCCCAGAGGGCCGCAGTAGCCCGGAACCACACCGCTCGCACGCTTCGTCGCCAGAAATTCGGGCCCCGCCATCTCCACATCGTTCGCTCCAGTCAGACTGTGCAGCTTTACCGCATTCACATCACGATCGCCACGCACAAACACTACCGCCAGCTTGTCATCGCAACGGTACAAAAGTGCTTTCACACACTGTGTCGTCGGTACCCCGAGAAACGCTGCAACTTCCTCAATCGTTTCTTTGCCTGGTGTCGCCACCTCCGTCAACGGCAGCAATGCCTCTGTTTCCTCACGTCCCGGCGGCACCGTCCCCTCAGCAGTTTCGTCCGTGGCTGTGTATCCACATGCGGGATCAGGACATGCCAAAACACACGATTCGCCTGAGTCCGCCAGCACCATCAATTCATGTGCTACCCGTCCCCCGATTGCGCCTGAGTGCCCTACCACTACGCGCGTCTCCAGCCCACAGCGCGCAAAAATACGAATGTACGTCTCCCGCATCAGCTCGTAATAGCGCAGCAAATCTTCCTGCGTCGCATGAAACGAGTACGCGTCCTTCATAAGAAATTCGCGCCCTCGCATCACGCCAAAACGCGGTCGGATTTCATCACGAAACTTCGTTTGGATCTGGTACAAGCACAACGGCAACTCCCGATACGACCGCACCTCGCGCCGTACCAGATCGGTTATCACTTCCTCATGCGTCGGCCCCAGCACATAGTCGTGATCATGCCGATCGCGCAAGCGCATCAACTCCTTCCCATACACATCCCAGCGCCCCGTCTCACGCCACAACTCCGCCGGCGACAGCACCGGCATCAGCAGCTCCTGCGCCCCCGCACGATTCATTTCCTCCCGGATAATCTGCGCCACCTTCTGAATCACCCGCCACCCCAATGGCAAGTACTCATAAATACCCGCGCCAACCTTGCGCATCATCCCGGCGCGCACCATCAGCTTGTGACTCACCACTTCCGCGTCCTTCGGGTCCTCTTTCAACGTGGGTATAAATGCCTGCGTCCAGCGCATGTGATCTCCTGCGGTGAAAGCTCATCGAACACGTAAAAACGCACTATTATAACTAAAAGTGTCACCAAATTAAACGCACCACATCGCACTCTTTCTCTTGAGGTTCGCGCCCGCTATTTTCCGCGCACCTTGCTATGGCGCCGCACCAGCTCTCATAAGCGCACCATGCCTGTCACGCTCGCTGCTCCTGGACCACGTCTCCCCTATCGCATCCCCTTCGTGGAATTCCCGCACTGCGTCACTCTGCTCCCCCTTCCCTGAGATGAACAATGACCTCGGCGCGAGTACACGCCACTGTGAAAGGAGCACTCCGCTTGGACAAGATTACCCCCGATCCCTCTTTCAAGAACGATGCGCGGTTCGACGTGCTTTCCTTTCACATTCGCACACGCACGACATCTCTCTGCAACGAACGCCTGCTTCGCAAGGTTTGATCTAACTGTTTCGTAGGCTCCCCACTCACGCGCACTTTCGATAAATCCCGCCTATGTCTGCCCGCCGGCAAGCCGCCAGGCCACATTCGCCAAGCCCAGTACGGCACTGACAAACGGCGCGTACGCAAGTTTATCCGGGGTGTCTTCGGGATGATGATAGTACGGATAGCGGAATTCCGCCGTATCAGTTATCATGACCGCAGGATAGCCACAACGCCAAAATGAGGAATGATCAGAGGCAACTATGCGGGGAACGAATGCGGGCAGAGCCGCACCTTCACAGGGCAGCGTGGCGTGTGCGCGAAAGAACGAGAGACAACGGCGGACTAAGCGCGCTGCTGAGAGCATACCGATAAAACCAAGAAAGTTGCCCACGGATGGATAAAACCAGTGAAATGGCCACGGGTAGCGTTGCGAATGCGGCGCAGTAGTGTAGTAGCCCATGGTTTCTGGAGCAAGCATCGCTACGACCTTCTCCCCACGTGCCCTACACGCCCGCGCGTAGACCAGGCTGCCCATGCCGGCGCCCCAAAAGTAAGGACGTTCTTCGTTTGTGAAGGCCAGAAAACGCATGGTCCGTGCTGGTACGCTCCCGCGCGCCACCGTGGCGTTTGCTATGGCGAGAACCGTCGCCACGCCGGAGGCGTTGTCGTTCGCGCCGGGCGTCCCGAGCGCAGTATCATAGTGCGCGCCAATAATAACAATCTCGTCCGGCCGGCTCTGGCCAGGCAAGACAGCTTCAAGATTGCAAAAAGTCATCCCGTCGTAGCGGTACTCGAGGCGCCGAGTAGGCAGCCCGGATGCTGCCAGGCGCGCTTCCACATAATCAGCTGCTGCAGCGAGCTTGCGTGGAAAACGATAGTTGCGCTCGCCAATCTGCCCCGCAAGCACCTCCACATCGCGGCGCACGGCTTGCTCCCACCCGCTACTTGATCCGCCAGTTGAGGTCATGAGGGGCGATAGGGTGAGACCAACGGCGTCAGGAGAGGTAAATCCCCACGACCGCAGAAACGAAAATGGAGCCAGAAGTCGGACTTGAACCGACGACCTGCGCTTTACGAAAGCGCTGCTCTACCGACTGAGCTATTCTGGCTTTCAACTCCTTCTCAATTATAGCGATTTCGGCGCACGTTTGCAAGGGCCCATTGCGCGCACGAGGTCCAGTTTCGAGAACGGCTCGCACGCGCCTGGCACGCGCTTCCTGGTGCTCAGCTGCCCAGCATGCATTTTGTTACTACAACCGGCGCCGTACCTCGGGCGTATGCAGTCCGTTTTGCAAAATCAGTACTGCTCTGGTACAATACAAATGCAATTAAGCGTGATAACCACGATCACAGCGAGGCCCGGATGAAAGAAAAAGTTGAACAGGTTATCAAAGAGAAAATCAACCCGATGCTGGCGACACATGGCGGCTCTTGCGAATTAATCGGCGTGCGCTCAGACAACGTGGTGGTGGTGAAACTGCAAGGAGCGTGCGGTGGCTGTCCAAGCGCAATGATCACCCTGAAAGGGTTTGTGCTCGAAGTGCTACGGGAGCATGTGCCGGAAGTGGCCGATGTCGAAGCGGTGTGATCTCGGCAGATGCGCGTGTTGGTCGTCAAGCCCAGTTCATTAGGCGACGTGGTCTGTGCTCTTGCGGTGGTGCCACGGCTGCGCCGGTTATTACCTGGCTGTGAAATTGATTGGCTGATAAATCGCGAATACGCAGCGTTGGTCCAAGCAGCAGGAGTTGACCGGGTGATTGTCTTTGATCGTGGTTCATGGCGGCGCTGGCGTAGCGTACTCGCCGGCTTGAGCAACCTGTGGGATGCCTCGTTGCAGATTCGCAGATCAAGGTATGCGCTGGTCCTGGACTTGCAGGGATTGTTGCGCAGCGGATGGTTTACGTGGGTGAGCGGCGCGCCGCGGCGGATTGGTTTCGCCGATGCTCGCGAGGGGGCATGGTTGGCGTACACAGAGCGCGTGCAGGTGCGGCGCCATACAGTGCACGCTGTGGATTACTGCCTCGCGGCGTTACGTGTGCTTGGAGACGGAGCTGAGCCAGCCTCTTGGGAGTGGCCAGGCCTGGCACCCGCACTCGCAGCGGTGCGGGAAAAGACCGGCTTGGTCAGTAAAACATATTTCGTCCTCGCTCCAGGCTCACGGCGCGCTGAGAAGCGCTGGCCGGTCGCAGCATGGGGCGAGCTGACAGCACGCCTGTGGCAACGGTACCACTTGCCGGTTGCGCTCGTTGGAGACGAGCGAGAACGCGAATTGGCTGCAGAGATTGCTCGAAGGGCGTCCACTTGCGGGATAGCACCGGGCGTCGTGCACGTCCTGGCCGGCGTGTTGAACTTACTGGACCTGCTTGCCCTCAGTCGCGAGAGTCGCCTATTCATCGGTGGTGATACCGGTCCTCTGCATGCAGCGGTGGCTGCCGGTGCCCAAGTCGTTGCGCTCATGGGTCCCACTGATCCTGATCGGCATGGCCCTTACGGACAGCGCGAGCATGTCGTTGCCGCTCCGGCCCCTTGTGCCCCGTGCCATGGAAGTAGGCGCGCGTGTGATATGACGCCAGGTTGTATGGAGGCAATTACCGTAGATGCAGTGATGAACAAAGTGCAGGAGGTGATCGGGGCATGACGGAACAAAGCTCGGAATGCAGTATCTGTGTCGTGGGCGCGGCGGGGAGAATGGGGCAGCGTGTGATCGCTTGCGCCAGAACCATGCCGGTGTTCCGCATCGTAGGAGCGGTAGAAGCACCAACATCTCCTGCATTAGGGCGTGATGCCGGAGTGCACGCAGGCTGTGAACCGCTCGGGGTGACAGTCAGCAGCGATTTGGCGGGTGCATGTGCTGCCGCAACGGTGGTGATTGACTTTGCTTTGGCGGAAGGGTTCGCAGCACGCGTAGAAACGTACGCACGGTTGGGTAAGGCCTGCGTCCTGGGCACGACGGGGGTAGATGCGGCTGGCCGTGCGGCCGTCGCGCGCGCGGCGGAGCGGGTGCCCGTCGTTCACGCACCAAATTTCAGTGTCGGTGTCAACCTGCTTTGTGCGCTCACGCGCTATGCCGCTGCAATCCTCGGCGAAGCCTTTGATGTGGAAATCGTTGAGATGCATCATCGCCAGAAAAAGGACGCACCAAGCGGCACAGCGGTCCGCCTGGCAGAAATGGTCGACGCCGGCCGGGGAACCGCGCTCCACCGCGTCTTCGGGCGGGAAGGGATCTGTGGCACGCGCGCGGCAGGCGAGCTCGCCATTCACGCGGTGCGCGGCGGTGACGTCGTCGGCGATCATACCGTGATCTTCGCCGGCGAAGGCGAGCGTGTGGAATTGACTCATAAAGCCAGCTCTCGCGATACGTTCGCCCGTGGAGCCTTACGTGCTGCCTTATTCGTGGCGCGCGCGGCGCCGGGTGCGTACTCAATGTCCGATGTCCTAGGCTTGGCCGATCTCGCTCTCCCAACCATCGCACGCCCCTAAAGTAACATGAGCAGTATCGTCTCGGAACACGCAGATCTCAACCGGTAATCAGCGTCACGATGCGGAGAAAAACGCAAGAATCAAATCTATGGGGCTACGTATCTTAGTAACGGGCGGCGCAGGGTTTATCGGGAGCCACCTTTGTGAGCGGCTCCTCGACCAGGGTCACGACGTGTTGTGTCTGGACAATTTCTTCTCCGGACACAAGCGCAACATCGCGCCCTTCCTCCAACGGCCGAATTTTGAACTGATTCGCCATGACATAACTGTGCCCATTTTGCTGGAAGTTGACCAGATTTATAATTTCGCTTGCCCGGCCTCGCCGAAAGCTTATATGCAGAATCCAGTCAAGACTGTCAAGACATCAGTGATGGGCACCATTAACATGCTGGGGCTGGCAAAGCGTGTGAAAGCGCGTATTTTGCAGGCCTCCACCTCTGAGATTTATGGCGATCCCAAAGTCCACCCACAAGTTGAAAGCTACTGGGGCAATGTAAACCCGATCGGCATCCGCAGCTGCTATGACGAAGGTAAGCGGGTCGCAGAAACTTTGATGTTTGATTACCGACGCCAAAATAATGTCGACACGAAAATCGTCCGCATTTTTAATACGTATGGTCCGCGCATGCTGGAAGATGACGGCCGTGTGATCTCGAACTTTATTGTCCAAGCCTTGCGCGGCGAGGATCTCACCGTCTACGGCGACGGCACACAAACTCGTTCGTTCTGCTATGTGGATGACTTAGTCGAAGGCGTCATTCGGATGATGAACACCGATGATTTCTTTGGCCCCGTCAATCTCGGCAATCCCACGGAATTCAAAATCATTGAATTGGCCGAACTAGTGCTGCGGCTCACGCGCTCCCGCTCTCGCATTGTCTTTAAGCCGTTGCCCCAAGACGATCCCGTCCAGCGCCAGCCAGATATCACCCTCGCGCGCACGCGCCTCGGCTGGGAGCCAAAAGTGCCCCTTGAGGAGGGCTTACTCCGGACCATCGCTTATTTCACAAAACTGCTGCTGTAACACTGTTAGGTACCCTATGGCACACCCCGCGACCCAATCCATCACCCACCTTGAAACACTTCTTGCCACCCGGACCGCTCACATTGGTGTGGTCGGCCTTGGCTACGTGGGCCTACCGCTTGCAGTGGAATTTGCTAAAGCGGGGTTCCGTGTCACTGGGGTGGATGTGGACGCACACAAAGTTGCCCGGCTCAATCGTGGTGAAAACTATATTCAGGATGTGGATAGCACCACCCTCCGTAAGCTGGTCAAGGACAAGCGGCTACATGCCACCACTGCCTTCCGCTCTGCACGCGCCTTCGATGCCGTCTCCATTTGTGTCCCTACCCCGTTGAGTAAAACCGGCGACCCAGACATCTCCTTCATCTTGCATGCGCGCGATGCCCTCCTGCCGCACCTACGCCCACCGCTGATCTTCATCCTCGAAAGCACCACCTACCCAGGCAGCACCGATGAACTCATCGTTCCCAAACTCCAGGAACGTGGCTTCCGCGTCGGCCAAGATGTGTTCGTGGCCTTTTCTCCCGAACGTGTAGACCCGGGCAATCCCACCTACAAAACCCACAATACACCCAAGGTCGTCGGCGGCGTCACGCCCCAGTGTACCGCGCTCGCCGCACAACTTTACGGTACGATCATTGAACGCGTCGTCCCCGTTTCATCCTGCACCACCGCAGAAATGGCAAAGCTGCTCGAAAATACTTTCCGCAGCATCAACATTGGCCTGGTCAATGAGCTCGCAATTATGTGCAAGTATCTGAACGTCGATGTGTGGGAGGTGATTAACGCCGCGGCCACCAAACCGTTTGGCTTCATGCCCTTCTACCCGGGGCCTGGCCTGGGCGGTCATTGCATTCCCATTGACCCCCTCTATCTTTCCTGGAAGCTCAAAACGCTGAATTACAAAGCACGCTTTATTGAGCTCGCCGATGAAATTAATTCTTCCATGCCTGAGCACGTGATTACCTTGATTGCCGACGCCTTGAACGCCCGCAAGAAAAGCATCAACGGCTCCCGCATTCTTTTGCTTGGCGTGGCCTACAAGCGCGATGTGGACGACGTGCGTGAATCCCCCGCACTGGACATCTACGACGGCCTAAGGAAGCGGGGCGCTCACGTCGCCTACCACGATCCTTACGTTCCTTCTCTCGCGTACGACAATATCAAGGCGCGCTCCGTGCCTCTCACACCCACGCTCCTGCGTGCGCAGGACTGTGTGGTGATTGTGACCGACCACCGCGATGTTGATTATCGTATGGTGGTACGGGAAGCCAGCCTCGTTGTTGATACGCGCAACGCCACGAAAGAATTTCGCAGTCGCAACGTGGTGAAATTATGAAACGGACGCGTGCAGGCGTTTCGCCGTCGGTGCGTCGCCCCCGCACCGCGCGCAATGCCTGCCGTGCGCTTGTACCCCTCGATACGGCCGAGATCCTCGCCGTGCGCCTGCATGAGTGTGAGGAAAGCATCGCGGCCTTGCTGAGCACGGAACGCGCGCTGCGCCAGTATGCCGATGACGCGCGTGCCCACCGTGCCTGGCTAGCGGTAGCACTCGGCCCGCTGCACTCGGCGTTGCGCGAGGCTCAGGCCGCCTACCGTGCCGCCTACGTCCTGTATCGTCAGGCCATCGCTCGTCTCGGGGCCCGCCCAAGTATAAGTGACCAGCTCAACGACCTTCTCCACGGGCGGTCGTCGCAAGCGGAATACAACGAGCCCATCTTTTCCCCATCCTCAGACGATATGCCGGCCGATACCGACGGTTCTGCCACTGACGCTGCGCGCCGTGAACAGTTCATTGCTGCGCAAGCTGAGCACTTCGGACTAACCTATGACCGCGTCGCAGCCAAGATCAAAGCACTCTACCGCCGCGTATGCCGTTTACTCCATCCCGATGCTAACGGTGCCATCCCCGATGAACTAGCCTGGCTTTGGGAGGAGCTGCAGTGTGCATACCACGCGGGTGACATAAAGGAGCTGTACCACTTGGAAACACGGGCGATGATTGTGCAACGGGTGTATCGTGTGTTCACGCGCGTCAGCGACGTGATCGCATTTACGGAGCGCGTCGAGCTCGCCCACGCTGCGCTGTGGGAACGAACGGAACTGTGCCGCACTCAGCCCGCTTGGGGCTTTCATGAATGGGATGACACGCGCAAACAGGCGGCGCGACACGCCGCGGAAAAACGTCTCCAAACCGCAATTGCCAGCCTGAAGGAGTTGACAGAGTACTATCAGCATGCCACGGCTGAGCTTATGCGACGAACAACTCGCTCCCCCGCACCAGCCCAACCACACGCGCATTGTTTTGCTCGCCCGAAAGCATCTGTGATGAGTGATCCATCCGTGCCGCCGCGTCGGTCGTACTCCCGGAATAACACGTCCACGGCCGGGGTTCACCCCGAGTTCTCGTCTTGAACATGCACCCCGCTCGCTCCCCTGCGCTGCCACATGCGCTTGCCTGGGTGAGTCTCGGCAACCTCATTAGCAAGGGGCTGATGCTCTTGGCAACCATCTTCGTCGCCAATCGCGTGCGCGAAGCGGGCTTCGGTGCACTCAATGTTGCATTTACGGTCGTCAGTTACTTGAGTTTGTTCGCCTTCGCCGGCGTCGACACGATCACAACCCGCGAGGCAGCCGCTCTCCCTCGCTCCCAGCTTGCTTCATTCGCCGGCCAGGTGGTCTGGTTGCGTGTGCTAATCGTCACAGCCCTTTTAGTAATCGCTGGAGCCCTCAGTACCCTCCTCGACGAACCCACAGGATGGCTGACGCGCCTGTATGCGCTTTCGTTCATCCCGCAAGTCCTCTATACAGTTAACTTATTTTACGGCGTCGAGTGGAGTTGGCCGATTACAGTTTATTTTATCGGTGGTCGCGTGGCATACGTGCTCCTCCTGCTATTTGTTGTCGGTGGGCCGGATGACCTGGCTCGCGTACCGCTCGCGTTTGGCACAGCCATCGCGCTTGAAAACAGTTTTTTGTTCGTCCTTTGGTTGGCACGGTATGGATGCGTCTGGCGGGATTCCCTCGCGCGCTTACATTGGTGGCGCTGGCGTGCTGCAGTGCCAGTGAGTCTCGCCATGGCCGGCATGCTCTTGCACGAAAATGCTGCGTTATTCGTAGTATACATACTGCGCGGGGCAGCGGAAGCAGGCATTTACTCGGCTGCTTTTCGCCTCGTCTACGTCGCTATCAGTCTCACTCAACTGTGCAGCTATGTGTACCTCGCTCGGCTTACGCGTGTGGCCCAAGAACACGGACGTGTGAAACAACTCTATCGCCACGCGTTGCTGGCAGCGTTGGTCCTAGGCGCGGGCTTGGCAGCGGCTGGCACGCTGCTGGCTCGGCCTATCGTGCAAGGATTGTACCGTGCCGAGTACCGCCTCAGTGCCCAGGTGCTTGCATGGGGCGTTTGGCAAATGGCACTCGCACCAGTCCGTGTGATTGCTTTCCAAACCATCACCGCGAGCCGTGCCCATCGCGTATTGACGATCTCGGTATGGGGGGGTGTAGGCGCTAGCCTTTTGACCATTACCGCCGCGGCACACTGGCGGGGGGCCGCAGGAGCGGCCCTCGGCACCGTCGTCGGCGAAACGATTCTTGCTCTGCTGCTCGCTTGCGTTGCCTGGCAACAGTTACCCGTTTTCGAGCAAAAATGATTACAGCACACAACAGCCCACCTGCCAGCCAGGTCGTGGTGATGCGCGCGGCTCAAGCTGCCTATCCCCAGCAGCCACCCTTTCACCCACCCGAGCGTTATCCAGAATTGGCTTTCCTCCCAGTCGAACCTTGCGACTCACACAACGCAGTGTATCCGGCGGTGCGTGCCGCATTACTCGCCCTGGGTACAGCTCAAGACAATCCGCTTGGCTGGCTCGTTCGCCCTGGCGATACTGTTGTCCTCAAACCGAATTTTATCCGCGAGGGGCATGAGACGCGCCCTTGGGAATGGCAGCAGGTGATTACACACGGCGCTGTTATTCGCGCCGTGTGCGACTATGTGCTGCTGGCGTTGCAAGGGCGCGGGCGTGTCGTAATCTGCGACGCGCCGCAGACAGATTCATCCTTCGAAGAAATTTGTGCACGCACAGGCGTGTACGCCCTTGCGCAGTGGTATCAGCGCTGGTCGCCTGTGCCTGTGGATGTAGTGGATTTACGCGCGGAAGCCTGGCGATCCGCGGACGGCGTGGTCTATTCGCGCCAACGCTTACCAGGTGACCCGCGCGGTTACGTCGCCCTAAATCTCGGCAAGCTGAGTTATTTTCATGGCATCACACCCCCGCTGGGTTTTTACGGAGCCGACTACGACACCGAAGAAACACAGCGCCACCACCATGACGATGTGCATGAGTACCTCCTCGCACGCACAGTGATGGACGCGGACGTGCTCATCAATCTGCCCAAGCTCAAGACGCACAAAAAAACTGGCTTCACGTGCGCCCTGAAAAATCTGGTCGGCATCAATGGTAACAAGAATTGGTTGCCACATTACATGCTGGGTACGCCCGAGGAAGGCGGCGACCAATTTCCCCTACGTACGATGAAGGCCTGTTCCGAGCGCTTGATTGTTTCGTGGTTCAAGCGCCGAATTTTCCACGCCCCGGCCTGGCTGGTGCGCGCTCTCGTGCCGCTCAAACAGCTTGGTCGCATCGTCTACGGCGATACTCAACACGTCATTAGAAGCGGGAACTGGCATGGCAATGATACCACGTGGCGCATGGCCCTGGACTTAAACCTGTGCTGGTTCTATTTTGATCCCGCACGACAGCAATTCGATCCAACCCGCCCGCCACGCCGCTATCTTGCTGTTGTGGATGGGATTATCGCGGGGGAAGGCAATGGCCCCATGGCGCCGGATGCTAAGCCCTGTGGGGTCGTCCTCGCCGGCACAAATCCCGTAAGCGTTGACACGGTCTGCGCTTGGCTCATGGGTTTTGACCCCCACAAACTGCGCTTGCTTACCGGCGCCTACGAGCGACGCCCCTGCCCGCTTACGACGGTCACGCCAGAAGAGCTGCTAGTATGCAGCAACGAGCCGCGCTGGCAGGGAACGCTAGGCGAACTCGATCCCCACAGCAGCTTTCGTTTTACGCCACATTTCGGTTGGCGCGGCGTGATCGAGCGTATTCCCTCAGAGCAACCACACGTACGTCTGTGACCTCGCCGCTGCGCGCGAAGCCCATGTTAAAGCGGCAAAAAGACACATTAGCAGGACCGCCAGCTCAGCACTGCCACCCGCGCATTCACTATTTTTCTAGAAGGACGCCAGCCGCTGCGACCGTATTTTCACGCTCATACGCTCTTCCACAATTCACGTCCACCTTCCTGATGCAGGGCACCGGCCTCGGTGCCCAATTCTTCCCACACACCCGCCCCGCACGAACCCAACCGCCACGAATCGCCCTCCCAATCCTAAGGGCGGGAGCCGGCCGCGGCGACCGCCCCCCGCGCGCAACCACACCTCGCGCAAACTCATTCGTCATGAACCGCCACTTGCAGTCAACAAAAATTGTTCATTGAACGCGCGGGCCCGCCTGATAGAGCACATGCGAAAATTCTGAGCACTGAGGCCTGTGCCCCTCCACTGGATAGGTTTCGTAAATCGCATGCAGGCCCAATTTCACGCACCATTGCGGGCGCGGAGACCCTCACCCTTCGATAACTGGCGGCCGCTCAATTGCGTGCTGGCGATTGTGCGCGATGCATGCAGCCGCCCAGGCCGCCAATCCTCTACGAATCGGAGGGTTTTTGGTGTGAGAGAAGCGCGCAGCGCGATGGGCGAAGCCATGCAAGGACGTAGCCTCAACGCCGCAGCCCTGGATAAATTCATACGACGCACAATGTCGTCTGCACTTGACAAAAAATGTTGACTGGCAGAGGCGCTGACCGCAACGATTGAAAATCACTAACCTAGCGCACGCGCAGCTCCCCCTCGCTGGGTTGGCCGAGCGCCGATCAATCATGCTGCAGTAGGTCTTCGACTGTCTCGTCGTCGTTCCTTTGTAGGGTACGTTCGCGCGGAAGTGGTGACACTTGATGCCACTTCCTCATCACAGCACTTGCGGTGCCAATGTTGCGCAGCAACAGGCATAGCATTGTCGCGCCACATTTGCTACAATATCAGCCGTATGCGTGTCTTGCTCATCGAAGACGACCAGACGCTCCGTGAGCATATCATCAAGCTCTTGCAGGAGGATGGGTATGCCTGCGATGCGGTGACCACGGCTGAGGACGGCAATTTCATGCTCAAAGAAAATGATTATGACGTGGTCATTCTGGACCTTTTGCTGCCGGACGGGTCGGGTCTGGATGTGTTGAAACACTTTCGCGCCACGGGCAAGGCAGTCCCTGTGTTGATTTTGAGTGCGCTAGGCGGGGTCCATGATCGTGTCGGTGGGTTGGACCTAGGTGCGGATGATTATTTAGTCAAGCCATTCGAGCCAGCGGAATTGCTGGCGCGCGTACGTGCACTGGTGCGGCGCCGCTATCAGCAGCCTGATCCGATCGTGCGCTGTGGGAACCTTACCATCAATACCCGCACACGCGAAGTAACCCGCGGCCGTCGACGCATAGAGCTGAAGCCGAAAGAATACGCCGTGCTCGAGGTGCTCGCGCGCAATCTTGATACCCCGGTCACCCGTACGATGCTCTGGGAGCATATTTACGACTGGGATTACGACGGCATGAGCAATACTGTTGACGTCTACGTCAGCCGTCTGCGCAGCAAAATCGACGTAGAAGGCGAAAAACCCCTCATCCATACCGTGCGCGGCGTCGGCTACATGCTGAGCGCTAACCGGTAGCATGCGCCTGCGCCGCACCCTCTACGGCACGATCATCCGTTGGTACACGCTGTGCACCGTCGCGGTGCTCATCGTCTACACGGTGATTCTGCACGAAGAGATTGAACGCGGACGGCGTGTCCCCTTTGACGTGCAACTTGACGCTCACGGCGCCCGCGTGGCCTCGTGCTTGTACGCTGATCAAGGCATGCTGGATCTCGTGCATTTGCCTGTGCACGAGCTCACTAACGCCATATTTGCGGTGTACGACATGGCGTGGCAGCCTTTGCTTGTCTCGATGCCGTGGTATTATGTGCGCTGGCGGACTAATCATCTTGCCCAAGCGGAATTTGCAGAGCGGATCGCCGCTGGTAAGCGCTATCACGGGCGCCTGCGCAACGCTCTCGGCCAGGATATGCGTGTGAGCCTCACTTGCGCGCACGTACCTCCTCTGCCGCGCAGCCTGGGAGGCAGCACGACTAACGCCTCTCCCCTGCGCGTGTACGTAATCACAGCCAACGTCTACGAGCCGATCAAGGAATTTGTGTGGCGCCAGAAATATCGTGCCGCGGCGGCGGTAGTGGTCGTCTCGCTTGCTGCGCTTGGTTCTGGCGTCATTTTAGCGCGGCGTGGCCTGCGGCCGATCAAGCGCTTGACCCGCATTGCCCAGCTCGTCACACCGGAAGACGCGCGCACGCGCCTGCCTGTCAGCACCCTGCCGGAAGAGCTGCGTGAACTAGCCCAGTGCGTCAACGCGGCTTTCGATCGGCTGGGCACGGCCCTGCTAGCCGAACGTACGTTCACCTCAGCCGCCGCGCATGAACTCCGTTCCCCCTTGGCCAATTTGATCGCCCGCCTGGATGCGCTCCTCCAGCGCACAGATTTGCCTGACGACCTGCGCAACCAGCTGAGCGTCGTACGCGAAGAGGCCGCGCGGCTTACCCGCATTACCGGTCAACTTCTCCTTCTCGCCCGTCTGGATCGCGCGGCAGCGGGTGAATCCTTCCCAATGACCGAGGTGGACGTGGAAGAGTTAGTGCGCGATGTGGCAGATTCGTTAGAGCCAAGTGTGCGCGAAAAACACCTCAACGTCGAAATCCAGGCCGACGCGGGAACGCGCGTGCGCGGGCACGAAGAATGGCTCCTCCGCGCTGTTTACAACGTCTTTCACAATGCGATTAAATTCTCTCCGCCGCACGGCCATCTCCAGGTGCATATCACGCCCACCGCTGACGGCAAACGTGTGTTGCTCAGCGTGAGCGACGAAGGCCCAGGCATCCCCGCCGAGGAACGCCAACGCGTGTTCGACCGCTTCTATCGCGGTGCAAGTGCCTTGGGAACAGAAGGTAGTGGCCTGGGGTTGGCCATTGTTGCCGATATTGTGCGCGCACATCACGGCGAGGTGTTTCTTAGTACCGGGCCAGGCGGGCGAGGTACGACGATCACTCTCATCCTTCCGTGTGATCCGCGCAATGCGCCGCCTGCGAAGCGGCCGCAAGCCGCAGATGTCCGTCCCCTCACGTAAGGAGTACACCATGCAAGGGCACACTGAAATAAGTGCGCAGTCCGCACGCCAAGAGTCCGCGCGAGGTCTCCTCGCGCCACGGCCGAGCCTTGCCACCGCGCTACTTGTGCTCTTCCTGACCCTGGTGCTTGCCCACTGCGGCAAGCGCGAAGAGGCGCCACCCAAGCCCGCCCCACCACCCCGCGCCGCCATCACAACTGCCTCCTCTCCCGCTGCGCACCTTCCCGTCGAGCCGCAGCCGCCCCCTGAGAGCTGCGCGCCCCCACCCCTCAAAATCCTCCGCGTTCGCGTGGTCGAAGCCAACCAAGCCCCTGCTGTCGGCGCGCACGTCACCGTCGAGAGCTGGCGCGGCGTGAGCGGCTTCTGGCACAGCTCGACCGACCGCGGCGGCGTGGCCTACGTGAGCATCCCTGACAATGCGACGGCCTTGCGTGTCTCTGCCAGCCTGCCCGGTTATGCCCTTGTCTCCCTGCAAACCAATGTTGCTCCCGGCCCCGGGCGACTAGAGTGCCTCTTACGCGTGTGCGAACGCGGCGTGGTGGTGGTCGCCATGCTCACCGGTCCACGCGCCGCGACCGTTTCTCAGTGTTTTGCGCGCATTGTGCCTGCCAAGCCCTCCGACTGGCAACACGTCGGCGCTGCGGTAAGCACCAGTTGTGTCAGCGGGCGCATTGTCTTCCCCCCCATCAAAGCCGGGCTGGATGGCTTGCGCGTGGTGGTGGAGGCGCCCGGCTGCGCCCGCGCGGATTCGGCGCCGTTCCACACCCGCGCTGGCGATGTCACCGTGCAGGTAGCAGTGGTGGACGGCGTGGCCTTGCGCATACGTGCGCGTTACGCAGATGGCCGGCCTGTGCCGGCACTCTATCTGCGCGCTGAGCCGCGTACACGCGGCCGCGAGCTCCCTCACAGCGGTCGCTACGCTCAACCCTTCACACCCGATCACACGGGCGCATTCGGTCCGTTTTACCTCCTCCAAGATTTTTATCGCTTCACCCTTGATTGCGCAGATGCGCCAACGCTGGTCACGAACCTCTGCCTCCAGGCAGACGAAGAAACACTCGATCTGATTTTCCCTCCCTTTTCCATTGTCACCTTGCGTGGTACGGTCTTGTATCAGGCTACACGCGCCCCGGCGCCTGGGGTGTGTGTGACGTGGCTAAACGAGCGTGGGCAAACCAATGTGTACACCAACGTAGAGGGCAACTTTACACTTGCCATTCCCACGCAAGCCGATGGCCTGCGGGGCGAGCTGCAGATCACACACCCTGGCTACGCCCCAATTGTCTGTCAGGGATATCAGCTGGACGAGCGCTCCCGCACCTTTTTACTATACGCCACCGCCATCCTGCATGGCATAACACGCCGCGCGGACGGCACACCACTCAGCAGCGTCTTCGTTCACGCCAATGCCACACTCCCCCACAGCGGTCTCGGCAGCACGCGAAGCTATAGCCGCGGGTTAGACGAATTTCACGACTTGCTGCTCAATCTCGCCCCGGCACGCACCGTCAGTGATGAGCTCGGCCGTTACGTGCTCAGCAACCTCGCCGCACCTGCGACCTATCTCATTTCCGCTTATCACGATCGCCATGTCTTGCCCAGCCCCGTTCCTCAAGTGAATCTCTTGCCCGGGACACTGCACCAACATGACATTATCCTCTCACCTATGCCCGTCATCTATCTCCGTGCTGTCACCCGGGATGGCATGCCCGTTCCCCAGTTCGACGTGGAATTACGAATACAAGGCCCCCTCGCAAGTCGATTGACACGCCATCGTGCAGAACTCGCACCTCATGAGTGGTTTGAGCTCGCGTTCGACGCCCAGGGCGACACCACGGCCTCGCTCTCGCTTAGTGCGCGAACGGCGGCCGGCGCGCACGCAGAGACCAACCTCTCCTGGCGCAGCGATTCCCCTCCTCTTTACGTCCTCCTCACCCTTACGCCCGCCACTTCGCAACCACCCTCGCCGACAGGCGACTGCGTGCGCGGTTTTCTCTACTCCTATGAGCGCGAGCCGCTTGATGACGTCGCCATTGAAGCTCGGCTCATCGCCCCTGCCTCGTCTGCAGCGCCCCTTTATGCCTCCGCTACCACGGACCCGCTCGGCTATTTCGAGTTCACTTCGCTGCGCGTCGTCACTACCGCGCACATCCAGTTGTCGCTCACGCGTCACAAGCAGTACCTTACCACGAATCTGATCTATAGCGGCATTCCAATTGAATGGATTTTGCCTCGGCCGCAATTTTTACGTGGCCGTGTGTGCATTGAGAGCAGCGCTACCCCGGCGACATCTTTCTGGATTTGGATTCAAGGAGGTGCAGAACAACATGTGCGTGATGCGCGCGATGGGCGTTTTGCGCTCCCCATGCCCTCATTTCGTGCCAAAGAGACCCTCGTACGCGCTCATGTTGAGGGCCTCGCACCTGCGGAAACCCTATGCGATACCACCGGCAGCGAGGACGTGGACGTCGGCGAGCTCATCATTCGGGGGACGCCCGCAAGCATCCTCGGCCGCGTAGTGAGCGAGCACAACGAGCCACTCCGGGCCCTCGTGGCCTTGGGCGGCGCTGGTGTCATCGCGAAAAATTTGAACATCGTCCAAAGCAAAGAAGAAGACGGTACCTTCTCATTCACCGAGGTCCCGCCTGGCACGTACCGCGTTGCGGTATGGAGCGTTGACGATACCAGCTTGCGGGAGGTGGCTAGCACCGAGATGTTCGAGCTCCGCGGCGGCGAAGAAAAAAGGCTCCCAGATTTGATCGTCTGGACAACCAACCTCCCACGCGTCACGTTGAGCTTGGTCATGCCAGACGGTACGCCGGCGGCCGGCTTCACCACGCCACTCACACCCGAACCTACAGACGATCGCGGTATGCTCGTGACGCGCGTGAAATGCGGCGCCTACGCGGGGCTGCGCGCCACGCGTGGACGTGAACAATACTACATGGAGACGTTCACCGTCACGCCGGACACCCATGCTCTCACTGTCCGGCTCTTCCTCATGCCCGAGCTCGCCGGTACAGTCACGCTCGATGGCCAACCACTCAAGGAAGGAGCGTTACTGTGTGCTTCCGAAGGCGGCCAACAAGCCAGCTGCACCGTGCGCGATGGCCGCTTTAGCCTGCGCGCACCGCCGGGCCGCTACCTCGCCAGCTCCCAAGACGGTGCGGCCATTGTTACCTTGCGGGAAGGCGCCGACAATGTGATTCCTCTCACCCGCGGATCAGCGACCTTGCGTTTCATCACGCCACCAAATCAAACCTGGCCCCGCCAACTGCTTCGGCGCTTCGGCGGGCGTTACGTTCCGCTCAGCCACGTTGCTACTTCAGACACGCTCACCGGCCTGCACCCAGGTGAGTATCTCGTTCGTGCGTTTCGCATCTCTGGAGCGACACTGCTAACGAATGTCGAAGTGCGTGTGACTGTGAATGCGGGCGCAACTCATACCATCACTCTCGGCGCGCCATAAGTGCGCGTACCGCCGCGCCCGCACGAAGGCCACACCGCGCAAGTCGGGGTCAGGCCTAAAATTGTAACTTAACGGCTCACGGTCAAGAATCGTGTGTGAAAACGGGAGTTTGCCTCGCCCAGTTTCCAGGCCTTACTTTTTGCGTGAAAACCACGTGGGAGTCCGTCTCCATGGATTGTATGGCAGAAAACAGGCGGTTCCGACAAGACAAAAAGCGCTTTGTGGAAGCGTTGCCGGCCTCGGTGACCGAATCCTCAGCATCCTACTGTATGCAGGAGCGCCGGCCCCGGCGACCGCCTCTTCACGCGCACGCACCCCGCACCAATCCAACCGATTCAAACCGCTATTTGCAATCAACGAAAAATGTCGCTTGAACGCGCGGATCCGCGGCGTCAACCACACGCGAAATTTGCGGGCACGGAGGTCCGTGCCCCTCCAGAAGGCAGAATTAACGTGCATTACCTGCGATTCCCATTTTGCGTTATCCGCAGCTGGCGCCAGTGCCCGCTACCTGTACCGTAGCGAACTTACTTGCCGCGCAGTGAATCGCCCGCACGGCATCGCTTGCAATTGCAGAGTTAACCCGCCATCTTTCCCGCATCACACACATGTGTGGACCTCCTGAGCCAGGAGAAAATTCCTTATGTCCATGTGTCGTTGTGCTGCCCTGGCGGGAGGGTTAGCGCTCGGCAGGTCCCGCAAGCACGCGCCGCGGCGAAGCAACCCCAGACGCGCGGCGCGAGCGACTCGCCGCAAGCTGCACAATTCGCGCCCCAAGCGCACCGTACGAGTAACCACGATACTCCGCGGCACATGCCAGGCTCGCGTCCGCGCTCAAATCAGGATTGGGATTGACGTCCAAAACGTAGAATGTGTCACCCTGCATCCGCACATCTATGCGCCCGTAATCACGGCATCCCACCGCGCGGTACGCCACCGCGCAGACCTGTCGCAGCCGCTCCAGCTCACCCTCGCTGAGCGGCGCAGGAACGATTGTTTGGATTTCGCGGTAGGCCTTGGAGGAAGGCATAAATTTGGCATCATAGCCACAAATACGCTCACGCACATCGTCGAGACGAGAAAAGTCCATTTCCACGGGCGGGAGAAGTTCCAATCGTCGGTTACCCAAAAACGCCACACGAAACTCGCGCCCTTCGATGAACTCTTCCACTAACGCCGGTTGTGCGAAGGTGTCATGCACCCGCGCAACTTGCTCAGCAAGCTCCCGTGCATTGAACACGACCGATTGCGCACTCATACCCAGGCTGCAGTGCTCGTAAGCCGGCTTGACAATCGCCGGAAACACTCGCCACCCGTTTAGCGCGCTACCGCGATCAGCAACAATGCCGCGCGGGGTCGGTACCTCACACGCAGCAAGTACTTGCTTCACGCGCGGCTTGTCCTGTGCGAGCGCAAGGACGGGCCCCGACGCACCGGTGTAGACGTAGCCTGCTGCTTCAAGCATGGCTGCTACGAGAGGTTCGCTGTGCGGAACCCCTGGCAGTTCTTCACACCAGTTGAAGACGATACACGCTGCGGGGTCACATGACTCCATCGCTGCCTCTAAATCGGCACTCATCACCGGCACGTATGTGACCTCATGGCCGGAGGCCTCCAACGCCGCGCCCAGGCGCACTGTTTCGCGCAATGCGTCGTCCAGGTCCTGCTGTGGCCAGTCCGGATCGAGGTTGTGCAGAAGCACAACCTTACGCGCTACGATGGACTGTTTCGTCGCCATGCGTTCGCCTCAGCTGCGCTCGTACATCCTCGATAAGCACAATGACACGATAGCACTGCTCATCCCTGTCCTTACTCCTCTGTTTGAAAGTGTAGCATTTTAGCGTGAAAAAATCAAGAGGTCTTGACAATTCAAATCAACAAAAGATAGACTATTATTTGACTATTCGCGAATTGAAAAACTTATGCTTGGTTCCACCGTAACGATCGCGCGCGCGCTGGCTGATCCATTACGTCTCCGCCTCTTGGCGGTCTTACGCCGCCGCCAGCTCTGCGCGTCCCAGCTTGTGGTCTTTGCGGGCGAGCCACCTTCCACTGTCTCTGGCCACCTCGCCATCCTTCGCGCCGCAGGCCTCGTCAGCGCACGGCGTGAGGGGCGCTGGTTGTGGTACCGCCTGGCGGAAAATCCCTCCCGCGAGGCCGCGGCGGCGCTCCAGTGGGTCTTTCGCGCCCTGCGTGGAGACCCGCAGGTTCGCCGCGATCGCCAGCGCATTCGCCATGTGCAGCGCCGCCATCCTCAACAGACTGCTCGTGTCTACTTACGGAGCTCTTTCTAATTTGCCCTGCCTATGCACCGCCACCACATCGAACGCTACCAGCACGCTCATGTCTTCCTTGCCCCCTCACGCGCCGCAGAACGTCGGACGCGTCTCGTCATGCTACTGACGCTCACCGCCATGCTAGCGGAGATCGGCGCAGGCCTCTGGTGCCATTCTTTGGCACTTTTGGCCGACGGTTGGCACATGAGCACGCACGCCGCCGCCTTGGGATTGGCTGCGCTCGCGTACTATTTTGCTCGACGCTATGCACATGATCAGCGTTTCACCTTCGGCACCTGGAAAATGGAAGTGCTCGCAGGATATACCAGCGCTTGGCTGCTTGCCTTGGTAGGATTGGGCATTGTGTACGCAGCCGTGGAACGCCTTCTCCATCCCCGCCTGATCCAGTATCGCGAAGCCCTCTTAGTCGCGCTGCTCGGCTTGCTGGTCAATCTCGTCTGCGCGCTGATTTTGCGTGGCCGTGATGCCACCCCCGTCGCGCATGCGCACCCGCATGAGCACGCCTCCGCAAACACACCTCATGATCCTCATCCAGCACACGTACACGACCTCAACCTACGTGCGGCGTACTTGCACGTACTGGCAGACGCATTGACCTCCGTCTTGGCAATTGTAGCCCTTCTCGGTGGCCTCTGGCGCGATTGGCGTTGGCTCGATGCGCTGGCTGGGCTCCTCGGCGCAATCATGATCCTGCGCTGGGCTTGGCAGTTGCTCCGCGACACTGCGCTAATCTTGCTGGACGCAGCCGGTGCAGAGCCCTTAGCAACCCTGATTCGCACCGAACTCGAGCAGGATGGCGACACGCGCGTGACTGATCTGCACCTGTGGCGCGTCGGCGTCGGCCAATACGCATGCATTGTAGCGTTAATCGCTGCGCACCCAAAACCGCCTGATGCGTACCGCCAGCTTCTTGCCCATCATCGCGAACTCGCTCACCTTACAATTGAAATGCGCCGCTGTGAAGACGCCTGCGAACGGGGAGCACATGCTGGTCCTGCCTCACATCCCGTCTGCACCAGGCCTTGACAAGTGAACTTAACCCACGTACGAATTGTTTGGCCAGTCGAATGCCATCACTTCTGATGACTTGCAGGCCAAACGCGCATCCATGCGTGAAAACTCCCGACAGCAGATTGCGCCGTGCCCGTGCACTGTTTGCGGGAGCCCTACCTATGCTTGCAAAGCGGTGAGCGTGGAACGCAGGAGACTTTCGTCGCACCCGTGTACGACCTTCACGCGCCCAATCGCCTCAGGTAGAATAAAGGTGAGCGAACCGCCACGCGCCTTCTTGTCGCGTGCAAACGCTGCCATCAGCTCATCCACATTCACGCGCGGCAGACGTGTAGGCAGGCCAGCTGCTTCAATCACCGCGCGTTGGCGTGCCACCAGCTCGGCAGAACACAGACCCAGTGCGTGTGCGTATGTCGCCGCGGCGTGCATTCCTATCGCAACCGCTTCGCCATGTACATAGGTGCGGTAACGTGTCAACGTTTCGATGGCGTGTGCGAAGGTGTGACCATAGTTAAGAATCGCCCGCACACCGCTTTCACACTCGTCCGCAGCGACTACCCCCGCTTTAATCTCACAACAACGCCGAATGATCTCGCCAACCACCTCGGGCAGCGGCGCATGAGCGCTTATGGCAGCCATCACGGGAGCGGTCGTCTCTTCAAGCAACTCCCATAACGCTGCGTCGGCGATCATACCATACTTAATCACCTCTGCAAAGCCAGCGCGCATCTCACGCTCTGGAAGGCTGGCCAGCGTCTTCCAGTTGATGTACACAGCGCGTGGCTGATAAAACGCTCCAACAAGGTTCTTCCCAGAAACGAGATTCACTCCCGTTTTACCGCCAATGGCACTATCCACTTGCGCAAGCAAAGTCGTGGGCAGGTGCACCAGTCCAATGCCTCGCATGTAGCTCGCGGCGGCGAATCCCGCCATGTCACCGACAACTCCACCGCCTAGGCCGAGAATGACACTGCTGCGATCGAGCCCGGCAGTTACGCAATCTTCCATCACACGCTCAAAAACCGACAGAGTCTTGTATTCCTCGCCGTCCGGCATGAGCACCGCCACGGGCGTACCGCCAGCTGCAACTATGGCTTCACTCACTGCTCCACCGTACAGCCCCCAGACGGTCGGATTGCTCACTACAGCACAGCGGCGGCCCTCCACCAGTGGCGCGAGCACATTCGGCAGCTCCTCGAACGACGCAGCAACATGAATGTAGTAGCTGCGCGAACCCAAGTTCACCTGCACAGGTGTTTCACAAGCCGTCATATGCAGACCTTCCACACGGTTACCCGGCCAGCCCGACTCACATCGCGTCACCGCCCTTGAAGAACCACACCAGGCGAATTCGTCCCGCTCGGGCCGCAATAGGCAATTTCTGCCAGCGCTGCGAAGCGTCGCTCGCTTATGCCCAGGATCGGGGCCACTTCCGCAAGGTCGCGAAACGGTTGGTGCACACGGCGCGCGATAATGCGTCGCGCAGCTGCCCGGCTCACCCCAGGAAGAGCATCAAGCTCATCAAGCGTTGCACTATTAATGTTAATCCGCACCTCGCTAACGCGATCAAGATAGACCTCGTGAACCATGTTCGTTGTCGCGATCGTCATCAACGGAACAAAACGCGGACGTGCGTAATGATAGCGCACAAACGCGCCAGCGCCAACAAGCGTAATCAGTATGCCAAGCACCACTGTCTCATAGCTGCGTCGTTGCATGTGCTCTTAATCACGTCGAGGACGTAAGCCGCGTGCAACCGCATTGGAACTCACACCAATGACCGCCGGTTCAAATCCCGGCACGGTGTGCCATTCGGCCAGGACCACCTCCACCTTCGGGCGCAGAAACCCAAACGGTACGGTCGATTTCATGTACAATGGCGTACACGTCGTAGACTCAACCCACACTTCGATGTCACGATCAAGATTCAGCAGCCCCTTGAACACTTCATGAGGCTTAAGATTCAACGGCGTAAAGCCCAAACGGCACGCATCGAACGTTCCCAGCCCCGCAATTGTCAATTGCCGCCGTGCTAGAACTGTCACACGGATGTGAAAGACCCGTTCTGTTTCAATGAGCTTCACGTCGTGTGACCACCCCACAGTCGGTTGAAAGTACTTGCGCGCCTGAAACGCACACGAATAGACATCCCACACGTCGGGCGTTATCGGCACAACGCGCCGCACTGCATAGGAACCATCGCGCTCACGCCGCACATACGTCACCAGATTGCTCTGCCAATCGAAAATGAGGCGCCGCCCGCGCCGCTCACTCCCAAATTGTTCAATTTCGTGATACAAAGCCCGGTCCGTGGCGGGATCAAGATGCGACGCCAAACGCACGTCTGCAACGTAGAACTTAAAATCACCAAGGCAGCGTCCTTCGCACACGACAGTGTTAGCTCCATGATAGGAGCCCGTCGTAAGCCCCATCCACACCGTGCCTATCGGAATAAAACCGATGAACCACGCCTTGCACACCAGGCGTTCGCCTATCGGATACGAGATGCTCGGCGCGGCGCTAACGAGCGCGACGCTGCTAAGCGCAAGGAGAACAAAGCGCCACGTAGTCATCTTCACAACATCCAGCGGGCAAAAGCAAAGCTCACCGTGGCAACCACGGTGAGCTTTGCACATGATCCTGTACGCCATTGAGGAGGCCGCTTACCAGCGGCTGTACTCATCCCCGAACAAGGCGTATTCGTGCACATTGTCTACTGTGTCCTTGACGTGCTTGCCCGTGCTTGCGCAGCCAGTCACTAAGATCGTCACGATCCCGCATATCACCCAAATAATCCAGAAGGTCCGCATGTCTCCTCCCCATGGTTAACGTGGGTTCACGCTCAATCCAAAAATTGCAAGGTACATCAAGTTCTGTATTCTATCATTTCAACTGACCCTTGTCAAGCAACGCGAAGCCCAGCTTCACTACCACACGGGGCAGCGCAGCTGCCCTTTTTCCACGCCCACACATGGATCCTGCGCGGCGCACTCGCCGACACGGAGGTCAGCTCCCCCATCATAATGATCGTGCGCACCGCACGCTGATCGAATTCCGCTCATCGCCACCTTATGGGGGGGTGCCGGCCTCGGCGACCGCTTTCTCACACGATCACATCCCACACAAATCCAGCCGCCACAAACTGTCATTTGCAATCAACAAAAATTGCTGAATGAGCTCGCGCGGGTCCGCGGAATCGAACACAGGCGAAGTTTGCCGCCACCGCGGCCCGTGCCCGTCCATTAAATGGGATCCGCACAAATCGCTGCGGGCCTAATTTCACCCATCATTGCGGGCTCCGAGATCGGTGCCCATCCCGATAAATTCACACGACGCGCAACGTCATTTGCTGACGACCAAAAATGACAGCTTACTTGCCACCTCCGAGGTTGCGCAGCCCTGAGTGTGAGAAATGCAATCTTCGCAGAGCTGTCGTGACATGTTACGTCTCGCCTGAGAGGTAGAAACTACCGCCGGCACGTGACTCGCCGACCGCACTGACGCGAATGGCCGGAAGATCCTCCACAGGACACTCCCGTTGGCACAGACCGCAGCCAATGCACTGCGCTGGGTCCACATACGGCCGATGGAGCACGATCCGCTTTCCATCTCTCACAACGATTTGTTCGTCCAACGTGTAAATTGCCTTGGGCGAAACCGGACACACTTCTTGGCAGACGACACAGTTGCGCTGCATCGCCCAGGGCAGGCAGCGGCCGCGATCGAAGAACGCGGTACCGATCTTGATTGGTTGACCATGGGGATGGCCAAGTTTCTGCGCGATCGTGAGGCGCTGGATGGCACCGCTGGGGCAGACCTGGCCGCATAACGTGCAATTGAGTTCACAATAGCCGATGCGCATGTTCAAGATGGGGGTGAGGAACCCTTCCACACCGGCCTCGGTGAGGGCTGGTTGGAGAACGTTGGTGGGGCAGATTTTCATGCATAGGCCGCATTTAAGGCACCGGGCGAGGAATTCGTTTTCAGGAAGTGCGCCGGGCGGACGAATACGCAAGGGGAAGCCACGCGGGCGTGTGGTACCGGCAAGGCGCACGCCTACTGCCCACGCCACCCCGGCGAGAGCGGCCGCCAGCAAGCGCCGACGGGGTAGACTCGGCCCTGTCGCAGGGGGGATCAAGCGATCCTGGTAGCCGCCTGCAAATGACCGGTGTTGCTGTACGCTCGTTTCACTCCCAGGTCTGATAGGTTCAGACAGCACAGCGCCTGCTGGAACAGTCTGACGACCATTTGTGACATGTGCACACGACTTTCCTCGCCGAGCGTAGATCCATTGCCAGCTTAGCGCGCGTTCCGGGCAGCGCTCGATGCAGTTCCAGCACACGAAGCATTCATGCGTTTTGACTAGCGTGCTGGGCGAGCACGCGGCTGGGCAAACAGCTTCGCACGTGCCGCATGTGGTGCAACGTTGTGGGTCACGTGTGACAGCGCCGAGCACCCAGCGCGAGGCGAAGCCAAGCAAAGCACCGAGTGGGCAAACGTAACGGCACCAAAAGCGCGGGCGCCACGCATTCAGCGCGAGCATAGCGACGAATAGCACTGCCCACCACACCGCGCCTTGAAAGGAGCGATGCAGAGTCCCGGCACGTAGAAATGAGTTCGCGTCTGTAGCCAATGGTGCGAAAAATACAGTGGTGACGCGCGCGAACAAGGCAATAGGGTCGAACAAACCTACCTGGAGAACGCCGAGCACAGCGGCGGCAAGGAGACCGACGGTAAGCAGGTATTTAATATTTTGGAGGGGGAGCCAGCGATTGCGTGCGATGCGCGTTGCTGTGGCGCGCGGCTCTGCCAGCCAGCTTGCGAGGTGCAGAACAGTACCCAGCGGGCAGAGCCAGCCGCAAAAGACGCGGCCAACCAGGGCGGTCAATGCGAGTAGGAGAAAACCGAGCCACATCCAGTGTGCTACGTTCCATGAAGCCAAAAGGGCGCCGAGTGCATTGAGTGCAGAGCTATCAAGGAACCACGTGACGGGATAGCCGCGCAGTCGCTCCTGCGCGCACAGCCAGAAGAAGAGCACCCATAGGCTGAGGAAGAAGACCTGGTAGTAAATGCGCAGGGCTCTCATACTTGGACTTCCTTGAAATGCGGCAGGGCGCGCCAATCAGGCGAGCCAAGGCCGCGCTGTGCAGACCGCTCAATGAAGCCGACCTCAGACGGTGCCACATTCAACCATGTACAGGCCAGCGCGTCTAAAGCGACTTGGTCGGTGCCCGCGGCGATCACATTCCCCGGCACCACATCGGCGAGACTGCCTCCGGTAGGTCCGTTGGTCATGAGCAAACGAGTGCCGTCAATGATGACGAGCGTCGGCGTAATGAAAGCTGCCAGATCTGCGATGGCGTCGTGAATAACCTGATGCAAACGTGCGCGCCCATGGCCGAGAAAGCCATACCAATTTTTCATCGCCAGGGACACGCGTGAAAGGTTGTGAGATTTTGCTGTGGGGACGCCGATGAGTTTCGTCGCCCAGCGGAGCGGCGCCAGGAGCACTTCCCAGGGGCCAATGACTGCGGTGCCAACGCGGGCCGAGCCGAACAGGGCTGGGGTGGGCAGCCAAACAGTGCCCCCCGCGCGCTTGGTAGCATCGTGGAGGCCAGACTTAACAAAGCACCCTTCGGCGTTATTAATGGGGTTGTCCGTGACGCGCACTTCTGCACCCGCGGCGCGGCACTGGCGCACTACTTCGGCGAGGACTTCTGGCGAGGTAGTAGCACCAAAATGAGCCGGGCGGTCGAACGCACAGTTGGGCTTAATCAGCACACGGTCACCCGGCTTGATAAACCGAGCGATACCGCCTAGTTCCGCGAGAGCGGCTGCGACCATGGCAGCGGGCGAGGTGCCGCGAACAAGGACCAGCATGCCCTCCGTCCCGGAGACGGCGAAGGAGGGAATCTCCGCGGCAGAATGAGATGCTGGGACCAGCCGGCGCTGGTGAAAGAGCCAGCCGGTAAGCCCTGCAAGAGACGCGGTTGCCACCGCCCCCGCCGCACGCTTCAGGAGCGCTCGGCGCGTTACCAGAGGATGATTCTCACTTCCATGCGTCATGGTCGTTTTTCCGCTTCACCGTACAGGTGTCCGCCCAGGTGGTCTTGCAAGAGAGCCCAGTGCTGCGTCAAGCTTTCAAATGACTCAGCCTCGCGCACACCAACGATCAGCGCATTGGTGTGCGCAATACGTTCCCATAGGTCCAGCATGAGACCGCTAAAGCCATCAACGTACCTGTAGATCTGCGAGCCACCGAACTGAGAAAACTCGCGTGCGTACTGGGCCACCCGCGCTGCGGCTGCGGCCGGATCACGTTCACGTATAACGAACCACGTAGCTTGGGCCCCCGCGTGCTCGTAGCGGGCCGCGTGGACATTTTCCAACGCCTGGAAGCCAAAAGCCGCGCTGGGCAAAAATTCCCGCGAGCCCTCTTGAAGGCCATCCTCAGGAAGGAGGGTCGCGGGATCGCTTGTCGTACTTCCGAACGTTGGCAGGTGCTGACAAACCAAACTGAGCAGATTGGTAGCTTCAACCAAGGATGGCTGGGCCGAGGCGCTACTAAGGTAGACGTAAAAGCGCCCGCAGTGGGTTGCGGCGGCGCCGGGTGCACTCCACGTGGCGCCATCAGGCAGTACTGTAGCACCCTTTGGCTTTTCCGCCAGCCACACGCCGCGTGCGCCCGCTGGTGTTGTCAGTGTGTAGAGGTACAAGTCCCACGTCGTGCTTCCCCGCCAGGTGATGCACTGCAGACTTTCCGCGCCGTACTGGAGGAACAGTACGTCGCGCCCATCAATTTTTTCGTACATGCGCTCGCGAGGAAACCAAGCTGGAGCGCTGGCGCGCCAGGAGCCAAGGACGGACGGTAAGGTGAGACCTTGGTGCCGCGCTTCGCCGTTCGGGGGCCGGAAGAATGCGGGATCATACGTACGGCCTCGCCACAAAACAAAGGCGACCAGCCCCACAGGTCCGACCCACGCAACTGCACGGACAATTCTGCACACGTTAGCCAAAGACCGTGGCTATGCGCTGGATGTGATGGCAGACAGGGACGTGCTGCGGGCACACGCGCTCGCAGGTGCCGCATTTGGTGCAGGCCTGCGGCCCCATATGCGGCGGCAACTCGGCAAGCGTATCCTGCACCGCAGTCACGTAATCCGCGCGACTCAGGTAATAATCCGAGCAGCGCACAAGATCAGCAACCGCCACGCCGCGTGGGCAGGCAGCTACACACGCGCCGCACATCGTGCAGTGCCCAGCCAGTGTGAGTCGCGCAAGACGTTCCACCTCGTGTGCGTCTGCCGATGCGGCGGGTGTCGCCGCTGCACTCAACAAGCTGTCACATTGCTGAAACGTCGTGATCGTTTTGTTGATCGTGGCGACGCCAGGCAGCCCAAGGTATACGGGAATGGCTTTCTGATACGTGAGCGCACCAAGCCCATTTTCCGTTTTCATCAAGATGATACCGACGCCCGCTTTCGCTGCCCGCTCAAAGATTGGGAGACATTCTTTTTTCATGGTTAAATTAAAGCTCGGCATGAGAACATCGTAGAAGCCTTGATCGAGTGCTTCCTGCATACAAGCCGCCATGTCGCCATGCGTAGTGAGCCCAATAGCTTTTGTTTTTTGCGCCTTTTTGAGCCTCTCCGCAGCTTTTGCGTACTGCGGATTTTTGACTTCACGTCGATCATGCAAGTTGAACAAGGCAAGATCCACAGAGTCAACGCCAAGCTGCTTCAGGGCCTCATCGAAAGCGCGCAAGTCGTCGGCTCGCCAGGTAATTTTCAGGGCCAGCACAACCTTCTCACGTTGACCTTTAATGGCCTGGCCCACGTTGCGAATGGCGCGCCCAGCCGCGTAGCCAGTGGACGTGTGAATGAGGTTAATGCCTTGGGAAAGACAATAGCGCAACACCGCGACCGACTGACCAGCACCGGTGCCCACGGAGATAACGGGAACCGTGAGTTGGGATTTCCCGAGAACGCGGCGCGGGACAGATGGAGCCCTGGCTGGCACAGGTGCTGCGCCTGCAGAACCGGCTTTGTTGGTTAATGCAGCTATGGCGGCGCGCGGGAGCGCTGCAGCAAGCGCTGCTAAGCCTGCCACATTGAGAAGCTGACGGCGGGATAATAGTGAACTCATGTGATGTCTCCTGCTCTTTTTCTTTCGATGAAACAGCCGGCACCAAGCACTATTATATTCGCGTTCAAGTATAGCACATTTCCAACCACGGCGCAAAGCTGTGAGCGACATGCTAAAGGGCACGCGTGATCCTATGGTTGCTCCGTGTTGTGGCTCAACTGATTGGGCCATAACAATTTCGTTCGCCGCCCGTTCAGTCGCCGCAGCCTGGGTGTTTCACACAAAGCAGATCCCACGTATCGCGCCCTTCACCCCGTCAGGAACCCGCTTCCCGTAGATAGGTAAAGGCATCGCATCGTTTCAGCCAGCAACTGTTTGCTTGACAACCGTTTGGCTGTTTCATTACCATGCTTATACTCATGCGCTTTTCGCTTGCACCCCCCTCATCTCCCACGCGACCGCCTTTCATCTCGTCGGTTGTCGGGAGATATGTGTTACCTTCATGAGCGTGTGGCTGAATGACTAGCTCGTTCTCCACAATGACGTCGCGCGAGCGTGTCCTGGCAGCCATTGCCCTTCAGCCAGTTGATCGTATTCCTACAGATCTTTGGGCCACCCCCGAGGTCTGGGACATGCTGCGCGCACGCTTCGGCAGCACCACGGAAGTGTGTGCTGCGTTGCACATTGACGGTTTCGCAGGCCTGGAACCGCGCTATGTGGGCCCGCCTCTGCCAGAGGTTGCCACAGGGGAAAATGTGGATTTCTGGGGCATCCGCACCACCCGCGTCACATACGTCGGCGGGGCCTACCAAGAGCAGTCCTTCTGTCCTCTCGCCGCGGCGGAGACTATTGACGATCTCGCTCGGTACCCCTGGCCGCAGGTAGCGTGGTTCGACTTCTCCACTCTGCCAGAGGTGGCCCGCGCTGCACGACGTACCCACGCCATCCAGTGTGGCTACATGGCACCTTTTTATCAGCACATCTTGTTGCGCGGTCTCGAACAAGCCTTGCTCGACCCTCTTGAACGCCCTGAGTTCACTCACGAGTTGCTTCAGCGCATTACAGCCTTCCTCTACGCTTACCATCGTCGCCTCTTTGAGGTGTGCGAAGGCCTCATCGACGTCGCACAGGTTACTGATGATCTAGGCTCACAGCACGGTCCATTAATTAGCCTGGAAACGTATCGTACGTTCTACGCGCCACATCATCGCCGACTGATCGCCTTGTGTCATGAATTCGGTATCAAAGTACTCCACCATAATGATGGCGCGATTCGCCCTTTCCTGCCTCTCCTGGTGGAGATGGGAATTGACATTCTCAACCCAGTACAGTGGACGTGTCCAGGAATGGAGATGTCCGCTTTAAAACGTGATTTTGGTGGTCGCTTATGTTTCCATGGTGCTGTGGAAAACCAGCGCATCCTGCCCTTTGGCACGCCGGAGGATGTGCGCGCCGAAGTGCGCCATTGCATCGACGCGCTCGCCAGTGATGGTACTGGGTACATCCTTGCGTCATGTCACAACTTGCAGCCCAACACGCCGTTGGAGAACATTGTGGCAATGTACGATGAAGCGTATCATTACGGGAAGCGCTAAAGGTGCGCCAGGCACCGACGTGTCAGCGCCTGCCAAACCAAGCCGCACACGTGTTTCAGCATCCGGGGAAGACAGCCCAGCGCAATGACAGACCCATCTGACGATTTGTTCACGGCGCCGTTTGCGCCCGCACAACCGTACGCAGGACGCTGGTACATTGGTACGAGTGGCTATGTCTTCTCGGACTGGGTGGGTACCGTGTACCCGGAGCGTTTGAGCGAACGGCGCATGCTTGCCTACTACCTGGAGCACTTTCAATTCAACGCGCTCGAGTTGAATTTTACCTTTTATCACATGCCGGCTGCGGCGCAACTGGCCCGCTTTGCTCAGCGGGTTCCTCCACGCTTCCAACTGGCCGTCAAAGCACATCAATCACTAACACACGAACGGCCGGCTCCTGACGATCATACCCCGTTCCGCACCTTCGCAGCAGCACTTGCGCCCCTGCAGGCTACGCACACGTTGGCAGCAGTACTGCTGCAATTCCCCTACTCGTTTCAGTACGCGCCGGCTGCGACCGAGTGGCTCCGTCGCTGTCGTGACGAACTACCCGAGCTCCCCCTGGCGATTGAATTTCGACATGAGTCGTGGTGTCGTGCCGAAGCTGTCACCTTGCTAAAATCATTGACGTGTGTGTTTTGCATGGTGGATGGCCCACGGCTGCGTGGCCTGATGCCACTGTTTTGCGCCGATACTGGGGCGTTCTTGTACCTGCGCCTCCACGGCCGGAATCAGAAGTGGTTTTCCGGCGGCGCAAAAGAGCGTTACAACTACGATTACTCAGAGGCAGAACTGCGTGAGATTTTGCAGCGTGTGCAAGCGCTCGCCGACCAGACGAAGAAGGTCCTCGTGTTTTTTAACAACTGCTACATGGGGCGCGCTGTCACCAACGCCTTGCGCTTTCGCGCGCTGATTGAGGAAAGCTAGTCGCCTTTTCTCTCCACGGCAACGTACGTCGTGAGGGTGGTCGCGCACCATGTTTCTCTGCGGTCCTGCCACACCAAGACGAGGGCAGGGCCCGCGCGTCCCCTCCACAGCAGGAACAAGCCCAGACAGCGTATCCAACGCCGTGGGCGACGGACAGAAGCTCGTTAGTGGTATTTGCGTGAACCTCGACCACACTCGGAAAACAAAGTAGTGACCGCGCCAGCGCGCCTCAAGAAAGACAAAACCGCCACTGCCCACGGTTCGTGGGCATGTGGCGGTCGGAGAACTGGCGCGAGTGACGAGACTTGAACTCGCAACCTCTGCCGTGACAGGGCAGCGCTCTAACCAGTTGAGCTACACCCGCGCGAAAATTACGTCGTCGGTGGTTCTGTCCGCGTCTCAGTACTTGCCAAGTCGCCACTAGCCACAGAGATATCAATTCCCGACTCGAAGCGTTTGGGCTCGGGTGGCGGAGCAGCCGTTTCTGTTGCCCCCGCGCTCTCTTGCGCGGCGCGCTGAGCCTCCATGGCCTTATCACGCTCGTACGCGCGAATACTCACGGCAATCTTGCGCTCGCCCGGCTCCACGCGCACAATCTTGCCCGTGACCTCGTCGCCTACCTTCACTACGTCGCGGACACTCCCCACTTGGCGGTCCGCCAGCTCGGAGATGTGAATGAGCCCCTCGATATCATGCTGAAGCTGGATGAACGCGCCAAACGACGTAGTGTTGGTGATCTTCCCTGTGACGATGTCACCTTCTTTGTATAGGTCATGAATGTGTTCCCACGGGTCGGGAGTCAGTTGCTTGAGCCCCAGCGCGATTTTGCGCTCCGCGGCGTTCACATTGAGCACCACCGCCTCAACTTCGTCGTTTTTCTTCAGCATCTCCGAAGGGTGATTAATCTTGCGGGTCCACGACATGTCGGAGACGTGAATGAGCCCATCAATGCCCTCTTCCAGCTCAACAAACGCCCCGTAGGTTGTCAGATTGCGCACAATCCCGCGCACTTTGGAGCCGACGGGATAACGCTCCTCGACCGTATCCCACGGATTCGGCTGCGTCTGACGCATTCCCAGGCTGATCTTCTGGTCATAGGGATCCACATTTAAGACCACCGCCGTCACTTCGTCACCCAACTTGACAAATTCGGATGGATGATTCACCTTGCGGGTCCAGGAGAATTCCGAGATGTGGATTAAACCTTCTACACCTTCTTCCAGTTCGACAAACGCGCCGTACGGGAGAATATTGACGACCTTACCGCGCACAGTTGAGTTCACCGGGTATTTGCTCTCCACGTCCAACCACGGATTGTCGTACATCTGTTTAATGCCGAGTGCTACCCGTTCTTTCTCGTAGTCAATGCCAATGATCATCACGTCCACCGGCTGGCCCAACTGCAGCATTTCCGACGGATGATTGATCCGTCCCCACTTCATGTCGGTGAGGTGTAACAGCCCATCAATTCCATGCAGATCAATGAAGGCACCGAAGTCGGTGATGTTTTTGACCACGCCACGGCGAATGTCACCCACTTTGATCTTCTCAAGGAAGTCACGTTTGCGTTCCATGCGCTCCTGATCCAAGAGCTCCCGCCGTGAAACAACCACATTCTGCCGTTCATGGTTGACTTTGATCACCTTGACCTCGATTTCCTGACCGAGGTACTCGTCCACATTCTTCACGTTCTGCAAGGCAATCTGCGAGGACGGTAAGAACGCGTCTATGCCGCCGATGGAGACCATCAAACCGCCCTTCACTTTGCGTGTGACCTTGCCCTTCACCCGCCCGTCGCTCTCACATGCGTGCAACATCTGCTGCCAGGCACGTTGCTTGTCAGCTTGTACTTTTGAAAGCTGAATCGTGCCATCACGATCCTCGCGTTGCACCAGCAACACGTCGATCGTTTGCCCCACACGAATCTCCTCGTCGGGGCCAAATTCCTCGCGTGGGATTACCCCTTCTGATTTCAACCCAACATCAACAACTACATGTTGGGGCTGAATGGCAACAACGCGCCCAGTTACAATATTGCCCTCCTCCGCTTGCTTGAAAGAGGCATGATACAGGTGCCGCAGCTCTTCCTCCCGCGGAGTCTCGTAATTTGATGGTGTGATGCCCCATTCGGCGAAGTTAATTTTTTGCTCCGGATCTGCTGTCTTGATAACAAATCCCATAAAAGTTACCCGGTTACGAACGTGTCACCACAATGTGCGTTATGCCGCGCCGTGGACGCGCACCGCCGGCGTGACTTCAGTACTGCTCAGGCGGCGCAGCGCGTCCCGCAGCCACCTGCCGTGATCACCATACTATGATCGAGCGGAAATACAGTATACACAATCCCTCCAAAAATTGCAACTCGCGCTGCGTAGTTCCAGCGACGAACTTCGCTTTGCGTCAACCTCCCGCAGCGTTCGCGAGTAGAAACACAGTTTCCGTCACGCCTCCCTGTCTACGTGCGGGCTGCGGTTAGCATAACGGGCGGCTATAGCGTTCCCGTCGCAACCATAAATCGCATGGCTGGCAAAAAGCTATCTGACTTGCGCGGCTCATACCATGCCGCGGGCTCATCGTTCCACTGTGCTAGTCGCTACATCGCGCACTCTTAAGTATTTGACAGCATGTGCACTTCCTGCTACAATAGCCAGCGCGGCACAGCATCGCCACGCGACAGGCGAGCGTGCGTGGGATCGGGGCTGGGCCGGCAGAGCCACGTCCATACGCCAGCACAATGCCTGAACGCATTGTTATTATTGACTTTGGATCGCAGTATGTGCAGCTGATCGCGCGGCGCGTGCGTGAGCAGCACGTGTTCTGCACGATTGAGCCGCCGACCATCAGTGCCGCGGAACTGCGCGCCCACCGGCCGAAGGGGATTATTTTATCGGGCGGGCCGGCCAGTGTATACGCACCAGGGGCACCGCAACTCGATCCTAGCCTCCTGGGGCTGGGCGTGCCCATCCTTGGCATCTGTTACGGCATGCAGTTGCTGGCACAGATGTTGGGGGGAAGTGTCGGCCCAGGCACAAGGCGTGAGTACGGCCGCACCCGTCTTGATGTGCATACCCCCAACCGCCTCTGCCGCGGTATCCCACGCCGCAGCATCGTATGGATGAGTCATGGGGACAAAGTGACTGCACTACCGCCCGGCTTTCATGCGCTTGCTCATTCCCCAGGCGCGGAATACGCCGTCATGGGTGACGACACTCGCCGCATTTACGGCGTCCAGTTTCATCCCGAAGTGGCCCATACCGTCTATGGCCGGGAATTTTTGCATAATTTCTTATTTGCGATTTGCGGGTGCACCGGTGATTGGACCATGCGATCCTTCGTGCGCCACCAAATCCACGCCATCCGCGCGCAGGTTGGCGACAAACATGTGATTTGCGGCCTCTCCGGCGGCGTCGACTCATCCGTGGTGGCGTGTCTGCTGCACAAAGCCATTGGTGATCAGCTCACCTGTATCTTCGTGGACAACGGCCTCTTGCGCAAGAACGAGGTAGAGGACGTCGTTCGGACGTTCCATGATCACTATCACATCCCGCTGCGCGTGGCCCGGGACGGGCCTGTCTTTTTGCGTGCCTTGCGCGGGGTCACCGATCCGGAGCGTAAACGCAAAATCATCGGGCGCGAGTTTATCCGTTCTTTCGAACGCGAGGCGCGCGCGTGCGGGCCTGTGGAATTCCTCGCCCAAGGAACGCTCTACCCCGATGTGATTGAAAGCCGCTCTGCTTTTGGCGGACCCTCCGCCACGATCAAAACCCATCACAACGTGGGCGGCTTACCAAAAGATTTGAAGTTTAAGCTTATTGAGCCCTTACGCGACCTCTTTAAAGATGAAGTGCGCGCGGTGGGGCGCGAGCTCGGGCTGCCAGAATCCGTGGTGGGGCGCCACCCCTTCCCCGGGCCTGGACTGGCGGTGCGTGTGCTTGGTGAGGTCACCGAGCCACGCTTGGCTATCTTGCGGGAAGCGGACGCCATATTCATTGACATTCTGCGCCAGCGCGGCTGGTACGACCGCGTGTGGCAAGCTTTCGCAGTACTCTTGCCAGTGCACACCGTCGGCGTCATGGGCGATGAACGCACCTATGAAAACGTTATTGCCTTGCGCGCAGTCACCTCGGTTGACGGTATGACGGCCGACTGGGCACCCCTGCCACACGCGCTACTCGGCTATGCCGCTACGCGCATCATTAACGAGGTGAAAGGAGTGAATCGTGTGGTGTATGACATCTCATCTAAACCCCCGAGCACAATCGAATGGGAATAAGCGAGGAGGTGATGCATGGTGAAAAAAATCTATCTCAGCGGACCAATCATGGATGAGCACGAAGGCGTGGCGCGCGAGTGGCGCGAAACGGCGAAGCGCCTCCTCGGCGACAAATTCTTCCTGCTTGACCCGATGCGCCGCAACTTCAAAGATCGCGAAGTAGATAGCGCCAACGAGATCGTCCGTTTCGATCTCCAGGACGTGGAAGATGCGGATCTCATCCTCGTCAACTACAACAAGCCGAGCATCGGTACGGCCATGGAAGTGTTTCATGCATCACACAACTTGGGCAAGTTTGTTGTCGCATTCTCACCTTTCTCCTTCGCCGATTGTAGCCCGTGGATGGTCAAGTACTGCACCAAGATCTTGCCAACTCTGGAAGACGCGTGTGAATACATCAAGCGTCACTTCACCTGAAAAAGCCCTGTTGCGCAGCGACTCCCCTCTCCACCCGGCCTCTTCGCGCGTCCCCCATTTCTGCCCACAGCACACGCAGAATGTCGTTCCCGCGTTTTCACCCGACGGTTATCCTCGCCCAGGAATGCTATGATGAAAGGGATTATCCTAGCCGGCGGTGCCGGTACGCGTCTTCATCCGCTGACGAAAATCACCAGCAAGCAATTATTGCCGGTGTACGATCGCCCCATGATCTACTACCCTCTGCAAACACTCTTGGATGCCGGCATTCGTGAAATTCTTATCATCGTCGCGCCTGACCGCGCCGGCGACTTTTTGCGCTTGCTAGGCTCTGGCAAAGAATTCGGGGCAAAATTTACCTACGAAATTCAAGACCGGCCCGAAGGCCTTGCCCAAGCTTTCCTCATCGGCAAGACCTTCATCGGCGACGACAATGTCACGATGATTTTGGGCGACAATATCTTCCTGGGGAACGAAACCTTCTTGCTCAACGCCATTACCACCTTTGCTGGCGGTGCGCGCGTCTTTGCGAAGGAAGTCCCCGATCCAGAGCGCTTCGGCGTGGTTGAATTTGACGCACACATGCGCGTGGTCTCCATCGAAGAAAAACCCCGTGTGCCCAAAAGCAGGTATGCCGTCACCGGCCTGTATGTGTACGACAACACTGTCGTGGAGCGTGCAGCCGCGCTGAAGCCCTCTGCACGCGGCGAGCTCGAAATAACAGACTTGAACAACGCGTACCTTCGTGACCACCAACTGGAAGTCTGCCTGTACGACGGCTTTTGGCTCGATACGGGCACCTTCGATACATTGCTCGACGCCGGCATCACGGTGCGCGAGTTTCGCCGCGCCCAAACGCGCTCCTGATGCTGATCCGCGCCGATTTTCACATCCACTCCTCGGACGACCCCCTCGATAACCTCCCCCACTCCGCGGAAGACATCGTCCGCCGCGCCGCCACCTGTGGCATCCATTGCCTCGCTATCACCAATCACCTACGCTTCACCTGGCCCCCAGACGCCGCCGCGCTCGCCCAACAGCTTGGCGTGCTGCTCATTCCCGCCATTGAAGTGCGGATCGAACATGCCGACGTTATCATCCTCAACGCCGATCCTCATGCCGAGACTCTGCGCACCTTCGCCGATCTCCGCTCCTACCGTGCCCCCCATCGCTGCGTGATTGCACCTCACCCTTTCTATCCTCTCACCCACTCCGTGCATCACGCCCTCGAACAATATCACGACCTCTTCGATGCCGTGGAATTGTCCCCCTTTTTCCTGCCCTGGTTTGACGGCTTCAATGCACGCGCGCGACGCGTGGCCCAGAGGTACGGCCTGCCCCTTGTGTGCAACACGGATGCCCATAACCTCTGGCAGCTCGGCACAAGTTGGACCGAGCTCGACGTAGCAGAGTTGAGCGTGACCGCGGTCATCGACGCCATTCGCGCCGGGCGTTGTCGCCCCGTGTGCCGGCGCGTGCCGTTGTGGCGGATCGCGTGGTTCTGGCTGTGTGGCACGGTGCGCTGGCGCCTGCGCGAAGCGCGTCAGTGGTACCAGCGCGTGTGCCAGAAGTAGGCTGTCGTGGGCTCCGCCTGATGTGCGTACCTTTCACCTCCCTGTTCCGCATCCCCTCCCGTTCTGCCTCCTCATTTTCGTTCTTTTGCACGCGCATCCGCATCGTTTACCGTTCGGACAGATACCAACTTCTTCAATTCCCCCCGATCAGGTGGCTTCAGGTGAAGTGTCTCTGCCATGGGCGATCGCTTACCGCTCACACGAGGCTCAACTGCGCAGAACATTCCTTGTCACCGCGGTGATGTTTGTGTGCCTGACCGCACTCCTCTGGCGATCTTGCCTGGCATCAGCCAGCCCGCGCGTTGAACGGCCGCAATTCATACTGGCGACGGTTTGACAAATGAACGAGGGGTTGCTATAATTGCTCTGTAAGTGTGGCACTACGCGAAGTGGGTCACAGCCCGCTTCTTTTTTGTCTTAGGGCCACGCACCGCCAGGGCGCAGCGTTATGGCGCATCAGGTAGCGGATAAGGATGAGGAGCATCGGATGGCATGAAAGGTGAATTGCTTTCAATGATCGAATTCCTGGAGAAGGATCGCGGGCTCGAGCGGGGGACCGTGATGGAAGCCGTCGAGCAGGCGATTGAGGCTGCTGCGCGGAAGATTGAGGGATTGCCGCCGGGAATTAGGGCAAAGATCGACCCGCAGACCGGTGAGATCCAGGCCTGGAGCGAAGTCCTCGTAGTGCCCGATCCTGCGCCAAAGGGCGAGGAAGTCGCGGATGAAGCAGCGTCTTCCGCCACAGAAGGGGCCGAAAGTGGTGCCCCAGCCGCGCAGGCAGCTCCAGCGGAAGTGCCCGAGCGCCACTCGCGGAAACGAGCCATCTTCACGGCTCCTGGCAGTGAGGAACATCCTGCCGGCCCACCGCCTTGGCCGCTCTCCAAAGTACGCAAGTTTGTACGCGATGCCCAGCCGGGTATGATCGTGCGCGTCGCGCTGGACATGGAAGAATTTGGCCGCATCGCAGCTCAAACAGCGAAACAAGTGATCATCCAGCGTATCCGCGAGGCAGAACGGATAAAAATCTTGACGGAATACACCCAGCAGATTGGCGACCTGGTTCTTGGGACTGTATCGCGCTTTGAGCGTGGCAATCTCATTGTGGACATCGGGAAGACAGAGGCCCTGCTGCCGAAGCACGAGCAGAGCCCGTTGGAACGCTACCGACCGGGCGATCGCTTGCGTGCCTTGGTGCTGGATGTGCGTGACACGGAGGAAGGGCGCGTACCACGGGTGATCTTGTCCCGTGCCAACCCGGGGCTGATCCGTCGCTTGTTCGAAATTGAGGTGCCCGAGATCTATGACGGGATTGTAGAAATTAAGTCCATCGCGCGCGAACCAGGTTTCCGTACCAAAGTCGCTGTCGTCTCCCACGACGCCAAAATCGATCCGGTGGGTGCGTGTGTGGGCATGCGTGGCGTCCGGGTCAAGAACATTGTCCAAGAAATTGGCAACGAAAAGATTGACATTGTGCGCTGGTCGGACAACATTGAAGAATTTGTCGCCAACGCGTTGCAGCCCGTGGAGATTGTGCGTACGTTCGCAGATCCCGATACCGAGCGCATATTGGTCGTCGTCCCTGATGATCAGCTCACCTTGGCGGTTGGTCGCAATGGTCAGAATATCCGCTTAACCAGCAAGTTGACTGGCTGGCGCGTGGACGTGGTGCGCCAAAGCGAGGCCGACCGGGTGGCACGCGAACATGGCATTGAGTTGGCACCCACACCACAGACAAAAGTTTTCAATGTCTTCGGCGAGCCGGCGGAACGTAAGACGACCACGGTCCTCCCCTCCTCACCTCGTGAACGCGCCGCGAGCATCTTCCGCGAACTGACCCCCGAAGAACGCGCAGCAGCCAACGTCCCACCCCTCCCCCTCACCGACGTAGCCGGCATCACGCCACACCAGGTGGAAGTGTTAGCCGCTGGCGGTATCACCACACTCCAAGCCTTGCTCGCCACGCCTCGTGAACGCTTGCTGGATCTGCCTGGGATCGGGGAGAAGACCCTTGAAAAAATAATGGAAGCTGCCCACGCCGCGCTCGCGGCCAGTAGCTCGTAACCAGCACATGATAGCCTGCGCATGCGTCTGTTTGAACTGGCAGAGGATTTAAAAATTAAGCCCACGAATCAGAAACTCAAGGAGTTTCTGAAAAGCAAGGGAGTGATGGTAAAGGACGGCAATGACCCCGTGCCGGACTGGGCTTACAAAGCTGTGATGGAAGAATTTAAGCCGCGGCTGGCCGTGGAGGAAGCGCAGCGCAAGGAAAAGGAGAAAGAACGCCATAAACGGGAAAGCGAACGGCGCGCCCAAAAACGGAAAGAGGAACAAGCCCTGCGCAAACAGCAGGAAGCGGAGGAGAAAAAGCGGCAAGCGGAAGAAGCCAAGCGGGCCCGTGAAGAACAAAAGCGCTTGGCTGCCGAAGCAAAGCGCAAAGCGAAGGAAGAACAGCAGGCCGCAAAGCAACGCGCCGCAGAGGAGAAAAAGAAACAGGTTGCAAAGGGAAAGAAGCGCGCCCCTGCTGAAGAAGCCGCGCCCGCAGTGGTCACAACGGAAACACAGATTACCGTGGCCGCAGAGGCACCCGCTGCGCCGAGTACCGCCCCCGCTCACATACCGTCAGCCCCAGTCGAGACCACCCCAAGCCCTGCCGTTGCTGTAGAACAACCTACCGCGCCTGTGTCGGAAGCACCGCAAGCTGGTCCGTCCCCTGAGCCCGGTATGCCTGGCATTGCCGCCGCGGCTCCACCTGCGGAAGCTCGTCCCACAGAAAGCCCAGAAGCCCCTGTTCCCCCAAGCCCACCCCCGCGCCCAGTGGCGCCGCCGCCCCCACCCGTCGGTGTCTCTCGCGAGGCGTATGCCCTGTCTCTTATACACAT
>JAOACZ010000137.1 GCA_026417575.1 bacterium
TGAATCGCGTCGGGAGCAGCGGGTGGAGGGGATGCGGATGATGGGGTTGCGGCGGTACACGCAGTTGGTGGTACCCTTGAGTGAGCGAGTGAAGGAGATACCAGCGGTGGGTTTTGTATATTTTGATCCGCGGCAAGAACGGTACGTGGAGTTGAGAGAGGGGCCGTTTAAGATAGAGGTGGCACCGGCGCCTGAGGGGAGCGAGGTGAAGATAGCAGATTATCGGCCGGTGGGTGGTGGGGAGCGGAAGGTGAAGGTGTTAGTGGAGGACATATTGGGGATTAAGAGGCGAGCGGGCGAGGTGGGGGCGCGGCGAGCGATAGATGATCCGGTGTGGATAGGGGGGATGGTGGCGGGGCCGTTACTGTGGTTAGGGATGGTGGTGGTAGCGAAGCGACGGGAGCGGTTGCGGACGGACAAGGCGTTTACGCGGCGGTTGCAGGCTGGCGGGCGTTTGCAGAGGCATTTGGGGGAGGCGCGGGGGGCGTACCGGCGGCGTGCGTACCGGGCGGTATGTGAGGCGGTGGCGGACGGGTTGAGCGAGTACATAGCGGACCAGCTCCATGTGAGTGCGCCGCAGGTCAATGCGGAGAGTGTGAGGGAGTTATTGGAGAAGAGGGGTGTACGTGGGGAGACGATAGAGGAGGTAAGAGAGGTATTAGGGCGGTGTGACTACGGGCGGTTTGGGGGTATAGAGGTGAGTGGGGAGGTGGCGCGAGAGATATTGGAGCGTGGGGAGCGAGTGGCGCGGCGATTAGGGAGGGAGCTGCGATGAGGGTGGGGAAGTGCAGGATAGTGGTGATTGTAGGAGTACTGGGGGTGATCGGGATGAGCGGGTGTGGGGGAGGGGTTTCGCGGGAAGGGAAGCGGGCGTGGGAGGAAGGGTGTGAAGCGTATTTGCAGACGAACTATGCGAAGGCGGTGAGGTTATATCGGAAAGCGGAGGAATTAGGGTACGCGCCTGGAGCGCTGTACTACAACTTAGGGAATGCGTACTATCGGCTGGGGGAGGTTGGGAGGGCAATAAGCGCGTATCGGCGGGCGCAATGGTTGATGCCGCGGGATGGGGATGTGTTGGCGAACTTAGGGACGGCGCGGCGAGCGGCGAAGGAGCAGTTAGGGATGGTGGGGCCGCCGGCGGCGGTGCAGGGTTTTTTGTTTTTTTACTATCATGTGAGTCCGGACGAAGCTTTGTGGGTGTTCATGGTAGTGACGGTAGTGCTGAGTTTGGGGATGGGGGTGCAGGCATTTGTGAAGAGGAGTGGATTGCGGCAGGTGTTAGTGGTAGTGGGAGTGGTGTGGGTAGTGATGGGGAGTTCGGCAGGTGTGCATGCGTATCGAATGCTTGAGCCGCGGGATGGGGTAGTGATTGCGGAGCGTGCGGAAGTACGTTCTGGGCCGTCGGAGCGTGAGACGGTGATTTTCGAGTTACACGATGGGGCGGAAGTGGAAGTATTGTCACGGGAGGGGGACTGGTGCAAGATAAAAGCAGGTGCGCAGAAGGGGTGGATAGCTGCACGAGACATCGAGATGATCACGATAAGGAGGCGGTAAGGAGGGGAGAGGACATGGGGAGCGAAGGGAACAAGGGGTTGATGTGGTTGATGTTGATGGGGGTGGTAGTGATGGTATGGATTGCGGCGGGTGTGCGAGAGAATCCGAAGGATTTCGAGTTTATTGAGGATGAGGGATGGGGGAGTTGGAATGGGGTGTTAACGGGGAGGATCACCGACAAGGAAGGACGGCCGATTGCGGGGGCGCGGGTGAAGGTGCACTCGAAAGACATGGAGACACGGACGGATAGGAATGGATTTTTTACGTTTCGTGGGCTCCAGCAGGGAGGGCGATATTCATTAATAGTGGAGGCGAGTGGGTACGACACAGCATTGTTGCGGTGGATTCCGATACCGCGGACGCATTCGGCAGACATTGGAGACTGGTATCTAGAGGAGCTGACGAATTTTTGGCGGGTGGTATCGAACGAGGTAGCGGCGGGGGTATGGGTGGTATCGAGTAACATGGTGGAAATAGCGGGGAGTTACACTGGCGAGATGACGTATGCGGAGTGGGTGAGTTCGAATGTGGCGGAGCGGGCATTAGCTGGAGCGGAAGGGATGCCGCTGATAAGTGAGCGGCCAGGGGAAGGGGAAGGGGAAGGGGGCACGGTAACGAATGAAACTGGGATGATTCCTGTGGAGAGCAAGAAGGAGGAGTAAGAGATGCCGGTGGTGCGTACGGTACAAGTGAAGTGTCCGTGTTGCAAGACGGTACTGGTAGTGAATCAGGAGACTGGGGAGGTGGTAGAGGAGCGGAAGCCGCTGGTGGAGAAGAGCAGTGGGGACCGGCTGACGGATGCGTTGCGGGCGCATGCGGAGCATCGGAAGAAGGTGGCGGGGTTATTTTCTGAGAGCATTGCGGGGCTGAGCAAGAAGGAGGAAGAGCGGCGGGCACTGTTTGAGGAGAAGTTGAGGGAGGCACGGGAGCGGGGGTTGGACGAGGGAACGGAGCTGAAGGACATAGACTTAGATTGAAGGGGAAGTGTTATCGCAACCGGTTTCCGTTGGTAGGGTTCGTCCTGATGGTGGGAGTGATCATCGGGGTGGTGGGGGTGTACATGGTTGCGGAATATCGGCGGATGAAGGAGCGAGTGGAGCAATCGCTGGTACGAGAGGGGTTAAGTGTGATTGCGGCGTTTGAGGCGTCAGTGCAGACGAGTTTGTCGGGGAGGTCGCGTGCGGAGCGATTGCGGGAGTTAGTGCGGGACACGTGTGTGAGGGCGGACTTAGCGTTTTTTTCGTTCATCGACCCGACGTACCATGTATACACGGTGTGTGCGACGGGGGCGTGGCGGTACTACCAAGTGGGGGTGTCGAATTTGTATACGATTTTGGAGCGTCAACCATATGAGTGGGGGTACGTGCGTGGGGTACGTGGGGAACCGGTGCTGGTGGTAGTGAAGCCATTGTTATTGGACGGTGCGGAGAAAGTAGGGAAGCAGA
>JAOACZ010000029.1 GCA_026417575.1 bacterium
TCAGTCAACCGCCTCTCTAAACACGTTCCCTTGCCATCCTGCCTTTCAACGCGCGCAGAGGACAAGTCTGGATGATTGGGTATTACGCAGGTTTCTTGCGTTGCTTTCGCCGTCACCTCCCATGTCAAGAAAGTCAGTCAGCAGGCAACGGGACTGCAGTTGTATCTCGTGAGACAGTTTTTTCCCGCAACGATTGACATGACTCGTACTGCTGCTCCACCGTTACGATACTTTAAGTGCGGACAAAACCGGGCCCTGGTTAGCGTGCTAACACGAAAAATTTCTTCCTACGCGAGGTTCCTCTTTGCTATCTGCTTTTCGTTTAGTTATTCTCGAAAACTTCTCCTCGCTACCAGCGGCAGTTTCATCAGAACACTATGACAAACCTTTGCATGTCACAACCGCCGCCTCGACGCGTGAGCAGCTTGCTACCCGCTGCCCCTTGCCGTGCCAGTGTAGCAAATCCGTAACAGTTGTGCAACCACGTTCGCAATTTCAGCGTCATGACGAACGGCGATGCCACGTCCCACGAGACGAACACCCAAACTTACTCTGGTGTTTGCGCACATGTCCCGTCTTCCAACGCACGCGAGCCATGCTGACGTCAAAGCCTGTCGCGACTATCGCTGGCGCTTTCCGGAGCCTCCCCTTCATTCTAACGTCCTGCAGCGATTGACTTTGTCGGTTCGGCAAGGTAGACTAGACTCCGATGTCTTCCACGGCCACGTCATCACCGGAATGCGAATTGGAAATCACCGACGTTGCCTTCGGTGGCGACGGAGTTGGACGTGTCGATGGACGAGTGGTCTTCGTACCCTTTGTTCTCGCGGGTGAGCGCGTCCGCGCACGCGTCAGTAAACGCAAGCACCGCTTTCTCTTCGCTGAACCTCTCGAAGTGCTCACACCGTCGGTGCACCGCACTTGTCCCTTTTGCCCCTACTTTGGGCAATGCGGAGGCTGCCAGTATCAGCACGTCACATACGAGGAGCAGTTGCGTATCAAGCACAAACAACTTGTGGACATCCTCACCCGCCTCGGCGGCTTTTCCCCTGAACTGCCAGTTGCACCCATGCTTCCCTCCCCGCGCCAGACCCGCTACCGCAACCGCATTGACTTACACCCTGCTGCTGATGGCACCTACGGTTTTTGCGTGCGCAAGCGTCCGCGCGATATTTTCACTCTGCATGATTGCCCTTTGTTCGAATTACAGCAGGACTTTTCGCACTACCCGCTCCGCCGCCCCAACCAACTCCTTGTCGTCCGTACGCATGCAGGTGCCCCATATTGCTACTTCAAAGACGATCGCAACAATGTTACCTCAGAGGCGTTCGATCTTGCCACCCAGGCCCCGCTTGGTGTAACGGATGCCGTGTTTGACGTCGCAGGCATGCGTCTAGTCACTCACTACGCCAGTTTCTTTCAGGTCAACCGCTGGATTCTCCCTACTTTCCTTGACATCGTTCTGCGCACAGCGGCACCCGAACCAAGCTGGCGCGCCGTAGATCTCTATTGCGGCGTCGGCATTTTCACCCTCGCCCTCGCCCCCTACGTTGCCCAGATCACAGGTGTCGAACTGCACAGCGAGAGTATTGTGCGGGCCGACCGCAATGCCCGCGCGGCTGCGCAGACCAACGTCAGCTTTGCTGCCGAGGCGGCGGAAAGTTGGCTCGCCCGCGCCGCCACCGAGCGCCGTTCCCTCGACCTCTGCGTCATGGATCCGCCGCGCACCGGCCTCACGAATAAAGTCGTCTCTGCCTTGAAAAAACTCGCCCCGCGTGTCATCGTCTACATCTCGTGTGGTCCCGATACGTTTGCCCGCGACGCACGCAAATTTGTTGACGCCGGGTATAACCTCACAGCTGTTCAGCCCCTTGATCTTTTTCCCCATACAAAACACTTCGAACTGGTTGCACGCTTGGAGCGGCCTCGCTCATGAGCCGGCGCAATCACGATAATTTGGTAGCGCGTCGCGCACAACTCCTCGCTTACGAAACAACCTTGCGCGCACGTGGGTACACGCGGATCGCAGGCGTAGATGAGGCCGGTCGCGGGCCGCTCGCCGGCCCTGTCGTCGCCGCCGCTGCTTTCTGCCGCGTAGACCTCGCCGCCGATGATGGCCGCTACGCCTGGACTGCGCGTATCTTTGATTCCAAGCACCTTTCGCCCATTGAACGGGAAGAACTCTACGCGCTCATCTGCGCCGATGAGAGCCCCTTTATCGTCGCTGTTGGCAGCGTCGATCATACGATGATTGACGCTCTCAACATTCTCCGTGCCACCCATCACGCCATGCGCATAGCGGTCGGAAGCTTGATCCTCCCGCCAGACTATCTTCTTGTTGACGGCACACTTATCCCCGGTCTTACAATCCCGCAGGAAAAAGTCATTCACGGTGATCGTACGTGTCTATGCATCGCAGCCGCCTCCATCGTCGCCAAAGTGACGCGCGACCGCATCATGGACACGTACGCCCGCCAGTATCCCCAGTACGGCTTCGAACGTCATAAAGGCTATGGTACCCCTGAGCATCTTGCTGCGCTACGTCGTGAAGGTCGTTGCCCGATTCATCGCCGGACATTCCACATCGCCGGCCTCGACCCTGAGGCCGCCCTCCCGCGCTGCCGCAGGCACCCACGGCGAGCTCCTCGCGGCTGACTTCTTGCGTCACCGCGGCCTGCGCATCCTCCAACGCAACTATCGCTGCCCCCACGGCGAAATTGACCTCGTCGCTGAAGACGGCCCCACCCTCGTCTTCGTTGAAGTCAAAACGCGCGCCGCCGAAAGTGATGAACTCCCCGAAGCCGCGCTCACCCCGCGCAAACGCCACCGCCTCTGCCGTGCCGCACGCCACTTCATGCAGACGTTCCACACCGGCGACCGTCTCTTTCGTTTCGACCTCGTCGGCATAGAACTCTTCCCTGACGGCTCCCATCGCATCCACCATTGGTCCAACATCATCAATTACCAACAGAACCTACGGCGTAGGCATTGACGCAACACATGAGCTTACCCGGACCTCTATTCTTGCATTGCATCGCCTGGCGCGCCATTTCACCGCGTTCGTGAGAACACGCACGGGGACAGATGATCATCACACCGTCAGTTCACGCTGAGCAGCGCACCCATCCACACAGCATGGTACCCATGCGACTGGCTTTCTTCCCGCTTCTGCGTACTTAGTCCCGCCGCAAGCGCCTGTTACCTCTAACCGCCGCGTCGCGGGCTTAGCCGCTCATGAACTGTTGAAACATCCACGTCGATAAATACCGCTCGCCGGTGTCGCAAATAACCGTCACGATCAGTTTGCCTTTGTTTTCAGGTCGTTTGGCAACTTCCAGGGCCGCCCACACATTCGCTCCTGCGGAAATGCCCGCTAAAATGCCTTCTTCACGCGCAAGTGCCCGCGAGGTTTCTCCGGCATCTTCATGGCGAGCAAGGATGATCTCATCAATCAAATCCCGTCGTAACACCTCCGGGACGAATCCCGGCCCGATCCCTTGAATCTTGTGCGGAGCTGGCGAGCCCCCCGACAGTACAGGTGAATCGACCGGCTCAACTGCAATTGCCTTGAACCCAGGCTTGCGCGGCTTAATCACTTCTGCCACACCTGTGATCGTACCGCCCGTGCCCACCCCCGCCACAAAAATATCAATCGCCCCCTCCGTATCGCGCCAAATCTCTTCCGCCGTCGTCGCGCGATGGATTGCCGGATTAGCCGGGTTCTTAAACTGTTGAGGCATGTACGCTCCTGGAGTTTCCGCAAGCAGTTGCTCTGCCCGCTCCACCGCGCCGCGCATGCCTTTCTCCCCCGGTGTCAAAACAATCTCTGCCCCGAGGATCCTCAGCAACGCCCGGCGCTCCAGGCTCATCGTCTCCGGCATGGTCAGAATCAATTTGTATCCCCGCGCCGCAGCTACAAACGCCAAAGCAATCCCTGTGTTTCCACTCGTAGGCTCAATAATTACTCCCCCGGGCTTTAACGCGCCACTTTTTTCGGCAGCGTTGATCATCGCTACGCCAATCCGGTCCTTAACGCTGCCAAGTGGATTGTGTGATTCCATTTTTACCGCCACGATACCTGGCAAACCCTTCGACAGCCGGTTAAGCCGTACGAGCGGCGTGTTGCCAACGGCGTGGGTGATGTCAGGAAGCATACTCATACACACCTCTTTTGTGTAGGTTAAATCTCGTAGGTTAACGCAGAAGAGATCTGACGTTGATAAGCTTCTGCAAGGCTGGCAAGAGTAATGCCCGCCAAAGTCTGCCTGATGGTCTTTTCCAGAGTGCGCCAGACCTCACGCTCAATGCACACCGCCCCAGGCGTTGACTGATGCGTACCGCGCTCCGGCCGGACCACTTCTATATCACCTTGTAACACGCGGACGATGTCAAGTACAGTGATCTGGGCAGGGGGTTTCGCCAGTCTGTAGCCACCATGCGTGCCGCGCGTCGAGTCAATCAAACCGTGGGCGCGCAGCGGGATGGCAATCAAACTGAGATACTTTTCAGACAGGTTCTCCCGCCGGGCAATGTCATGCAAAAAAGCATAGCCTTGGCCAGTGCGCAAAGCAAGCTGCAACATCAGGCGGACACCGTATTGAACACGCGTAGGAATTTTCATCGCTCATCAAACTATTGTTACTATCGTTTTGGTAGTATTTTAGCACAGAGGAAAAGTTTTGTCAAGAGAGGAGCACGCAGGGCGGCGGTATGTGTTCTGACGTATATCAGCAGCTCCCGCCGCCGATTTTGCGCGCCAACCAGCTCGGGGCTTTCTCTACGGCTCGCGTTCGCTCCAACAACCACAGCCCAAACCCCACCGACACCCGCGGTTTTACTTTTCTTGGAGGGGCACCGGCCCCGGTGCCCCAAGCTGTCACATGAACCGCGGCGCCGCCCAATTGACCAGAACCAGTCTTATGGAGAGGCGCGGGCCTCCGTGCCCACAATGGTGCGTGAAACCAGACAAACGCGCGATTTCCGTTGCTCCCATGTGATGCAGGGGCACCGGCCCCGGTGCCCGCGGATTTGACACGTGTTCGATCGCGCGGACCCGAGCGTTCAAGCGACATTTTTCGTTGATTGCAGATGGCGGTTTGGGTCGGTTGGGTTCGCGCTGAGGATGTTCATGTGAGGAGGCGGTCGCCGAGGCCGGCGCCCCTCCATCACGAAGGTGATGCGAATTCCACGCGGAACAGCCGGACGGGGAGAGTCGGGCACTGGGGCTGGTGCCCCTTCATGAAAGAACACGTGAAATTCGGCCACCAGGACAGGTGTGAGTTCAATCAACGATTTTTGTTGATTGCAGACGGCAGTTTATGGCGATTGAGGTTATGCGAGGTGTATTTGCACGACGACCTGGTCGCCGAGGCCGTCAGCCATCTGGCAAAGGTGGGTCCGTGAACGGCACACGGGCGTTATTTTACGCGCCACGGCGGGTAAGGAGGCCATTGTCTCTCGCGAATGATCTCATACAACACGAAATGTCGTTTGCAGACGACAGTACATGTCATTTGATAGCCCACTGTCCCTCGCCGTGAATGCATGCACAATCTGCGGGCACGCGAGCGATCGGCTGTCCCTTCCAGTGATTCTCACGAAGAACCGCGTTGCCTGCACATAGTTGGCAACGGTGATGGAACAAGGTCTGACGCAAACAGCATGCATTGTGGTTGGTGGGTGTGCCCGAGCTGAGGTCAAGATCGCGCGAAAGTAGCGATGTTAGGCGATGCCCGGTCCGAAAAGGGCCTGCACACATGCTGCAAAGGTTGGAGGCAACGGTGCGACAAAAGTGAGCAACTCGCGAGAAGTGGGGTGCTGACAGGAGAATTTCCATGCGTGGAGAAGATGCCCTGTGATTTGCAAGTCGGCGATTACGCACTGGCGTTCGCGGCCGTAGAGTTTGTCGGCGATGATCGGATGGCCGACAGCGGCAAGGTGGACACGAATTTGGTGAGTACGACCGGTGATAAGGCGCACAGTGACGAGCGACGCGCCGTGGAGTAGGTCATGGGTAAACGGGGTGCTGGCCTCGACGTAGTACGAGGAGTGGGCAGGCAAGCCACCTTCGCGCACCACGTCTTGTTTCAGACGGATGTGGGAATAGCGGCTGTCCCCAATAGGCAGGTCGATGTTGCCTTCACGTGGGGCCATGACGCCATGCACGAGAGCGCGATAGGTTTTTACAACGCGGCGCTGTTCGATTTGTAAGCCGAGGTGGACGCGGGCTGCGTCGGTTTTGGCGAGCACCAGCACACCACTCGTCTCTTTATCCAGGCGGTGAACGGGGCGCGGGAGGTACGATGCGTGCGGGTAGCGAGCGTGCACCGCGTTGAGGAGAGTGTCGTAGAGATGCACTCCGGTAGGATGAACAACCACGCCAGGCGGTTTGTTAAGGACAAGAAGAACGTCATCCTCGAACAGGATGTCGAGTGCGGCAGGATTGGGGGGGACGTAGGCTTGTTGGTGGCGGGCGAGGTGTAATTCGATGACGTCACCGGGAGAAAGTTGGCGTGAGGGGCGGGCAGGCTTTGCGTTCACGAGCACCTCGCCGCGTTCGATCATGGTCTGAAAGAACACACGGGAGCGCCAGGGCAAGCGGCGAGCAAGGTAGCGATCGAGGCGATCGGGGAGCTCGTCGGCGGCGACGGTGAAGGTCGCGCGATCAACGGGCTGCGCGAGGTTGGCGCTGGTGCGTGGGAGACGCGCTGGTCGCGCTGGTAGGAGCGAGGAACGGTTCGGCATTGGTCATGCCCATCATCGAGCGCCAAAACGCCGGCTGCGGCGACGCCAAGAGTTGGTTGAAGTCAGCCACCGCAGAGTTGTATTGGAGTTGCAAATAGGCAATTCGCTGCGTTGTGTCATTCAAGGCCGTCATCACGTCGCGATATTTGAGATGGGATCGGGCACGTGGATGCGCTGAGATTTCGGCCGCCATACTCTGCAAGGCACTTTGCAGGGCAGCATGGGCGCGGGCCATGCCGAGTGGCGAATGTTGCTGCTCAAGTTGCGTGCGCGCCTGTTCTGCGTAGGTAACAATGTATGGCCCGTTCGTGCCGAAACGATAGTACAGCGCGGCAACGCTCGGCAGGAGCTGAGCCAGGTTCATTACCTCTTGGACGAGCTGGACGCGCGCGTGGCGCACGCGTGTCTCGGCATCCGCACACGCCATGTACGTGGCCGAGAAGGAGAAGAAGACGGCTAACATCGCCGCGATGAAAAGGAGCAAAAATAAAACGTACTTCATCGGGCCACGCTCACCTCGCGTATTCGTACCCCCTCGAGAGCAAAGGCAATACCACCGAGAGCACTTCCCATAATGCTCACCACTCGCACGAGCACGATCGCAGCGAGTGTCAGAGCGCGATCGTAACCCATCATGTTCGCCAGCACCAAGACGTACAGGCCTTCGCGAACGCCGGTTGTCTCTAACGTGATAGGAATCACGCCGAGCATCGAGGTTACCTGCATCAGGGCGAAGATTAGCAAAAAAGGAGCATGGAGGCCTGTCGCTTGCATGATCCAATACGTCACGCCGCCCAACACTACTTGATAGAGCAGTGAGACGAGAAACACGTACACGAGCACGCTACGATGGGCACGGTAGGCATACACGCTTTGAAAAAAAAGCTGTAGTAATCTGCTGAGCGTGCTCCAGCGCACGCGGGCGATAAGGCGCTCTGCCAGCCGCGCAGCTCGCGCATTAAAGCAGATCAACGTGATCCCGATGAACACCAACGCTAGCACTAACGTACCAATTACGACCACTGGCAGTGCTGCAAACGTTTTCGCCAAGAGCGCCATGGAGGAGACCGCCAGTGCTGTCATTGCCAGGAACCCCAGCAACCGCTCCACAAAAACACTGCTGAGCGCACGCTCCCAAGCGCAGCCACTCCGCCGTACCAACACGATTCGGACTATGTCACCCCCCACGCTGCTCGGCAAAAAATTGTTGAAGAAGAACCCGATGAGATAATAGCGGAATAAGCGCCAGATGTCAACCTGATGTCCCTCTGCCTGCAACAGCATTTGCCAGCGCCACGCGACAATGCCCATGCTAGCCACGTAAGCGGTGAGCGCGCCCAGGAGAGCGGGGAGATGTGCCCGGCGCATTGCGTGCCACGTCGCCACGGGATCGCACAGCCACGCCATCAGGGCCAGCAGGGCGAGACTACTAGCGAGCCGCAGCACCGTGCGCAGATGTCGCCGCGGTCCTCCCGTCATTCAAGGAACACGGCCGCGGCGATCACGGTGGTCCACAGACCGTGTTTGTTGCCACGCGCTGATTGGGTGACATTGGAAGTGCGAATAAATTGTTTGCTCATCTTGTAGAGCTTTTTGCGCTCGTCCCATGCTGTATCAGGATCCAGGTCAATTCCTAATGTCGTTGCCAACATCGTGGCCGCCAGATCTTCTGCGTAATCGCCAGCCGCCTCGTCGGTTTGTCCATACCCGTGATGCTCGGAGAGATAGCCATATTGCTCACCCGAGGCTGGCTGCGCCAGTCCAATCGAAGCAACAACCTGCCGGCCTGGCTCGTTGGTCTCGGCACGAGCCATTACAACAAACGTGATTGCGCCTGGCCGCAACAGTTCGAGACCTTTTTTCAGTGGTATCACTTTACATTTAGGCGGCAAAATACTTGACACAGTGACTAGGTTACAATGCGCAATTCCAGCACTCCGCAAGGCCGCCTCGAAACTTTGCAAGCGTTCTTTGTGCACACCCACACCTTTGGTGAAAAAAACACGCCGTGGAATCATCGTTCTATCCTGACATGCGGGTTACACGTCTTTGCACACACGTTCGCGGTGCCTACGAGCGACGCGCGGTACTGCTCACACTTCCACGCACAAGCCGCTCTCACTTGACCATACCAATGAAGCCCATGAATGCGATCGCCAGGAGTGCGGCAGTGATGAAGGCAATCGGCATGCCTTGAAGGGGCTTGGGGACGTTACCCAAGGCGAGGCGTTCACGGATTCCCGCCATCAACAACAAGGCCAGGGCAAATCCGACACCACCACCAAAGCCGTTGGCCAGGGCAAACAACAAGCTACCTGGATAGCCATGCCCGACACGCACGCCGAAAATAGACATGCCTTCGATATTCAAGATAGCTACTGCCAGAACGGCGCAGTTGGTCGTAATCAAGGGCAAATAAATGCCCAGGGCCGCGTACAACGCGGGGCTCACTTTCTGGATTACCATTTCAACAAACTGGACCAAGGCCGCGATAACCAAAATAAACGCAAGGGTCATCAAATAGCGCAAATCGTACTGGGCTGGGTCACCGCCAAGGAGAAGGTACAGCACGTTATCCTTTCCGGGGTAGAGGAAGAAATGGTAAATCGCCCACGACACGGCGCTGGCCATCGTCATAACAAAGATGACTGCCAGGCCCATTCCCATGGCTGACTGGCTGTCTTTAGACACGCCCAGGTAAGGGCACGTCCCCAAGAATTTTGCGAACACAAAGTTGTTGACAAAAATTGTCGAGACGAGAACGAGCAGCAAGACGGAGAAACTCATAGGCACACCTCCTGGGAGGGGAACATGGTCATCCACTCACGTCCGCATGCGAAGATTCTTGGCACCGAGGAGAAAGCCAAGTGTGAGGAACGCGCCCGGCGCCAGCACCATTACTGCAATTGGACGCCAGCCTGGAAACACGGTGAAGCCAAACAATTTGTTGGCACCAAGCACTTCACGAACCGCTGCGATCAAGACAAGTGCAATCATGAAGCCTATACCCATTCCGATCCCATCCAGAAGGGAACGCCACGCGGTATTTTTGGCAGCAAACGCTTCCGCCCGGCCGAGAATGATGCAGTTCACGACGATCAACTTAATGAACAGACCGATCGCTTTACTGATGTCGGGGAAGTACGCCGCCAAGACAAGGTCTACAATCGTCACGAGTGTGGCAATGACGATGATGTAACAGGGGATGCGGATCTGGCTGGGCACGATCCCTTTGATAAGAGCGATGATCACGTTTGAAAGTGTTAGCACAAAAATTGTTGAGACGCCCATGCCGAGTGCGTTGCGGACACTTGTCGTGACGGCGAGGGAGGGGCACAGGCCTAGTGCGAGCACCAATACGGGATTTTTTTCCCAGAAACCCTTGGTCACTTCTTTCACGGTGGAGACACTCATGGTGATTGCTCGGACGTGGGTGGGTGAGCGACGTGAAGGAAAAAATTGCTGATCGCGTCGCGAACAGCTTTGGTAACCGCTTCGCTAGTAATGGTGGCGCCCGCGATGGCTTCAATGGCATCGCGCGTGGGCTGCTTGACGACCCGGAGCTGAGTGAGGGACTTGCCGGCGAACTGAGCCTGGAAGGGTGGTAGCGGAGGTGCCGCTGGGCGCACTTGAGCTGGTACACGGCGAACCAGGCCGGCCAGCGCTTGCCAAAGCGTGCGCGAAGCTGGGACGGCTTCGACTTCAGCCCCCAGCCCTGGCGTCTCCGCTTGGCTTAGGATTTTGATGCCCGCAATGATCCCGCGCCGGTCAATTGCTGTCAACACCGTAATTGGCGACTGATAGCCTTGAACGGTGTGCAAGAGCTCGTACCCGATGCACACACCGTTGGTATCAAAGGCTTCGAAGTACTGAGCAGTTTTGTTGCCGACAGGGAATGTTTTTTGCTCGCCAAACCGCGCGGCGGCAGGGAAAATTTGGCGTTGGCCTTCGGTAAGCGCGCGCTGTTGGGCAGCAGCAATGCGCTCGCGCGTCAGGACATTTACACCATGCAGGCTCACCCCTGCCAGCCCTGAGAAGCAGAGCAAGATCAGACCGTAGCGGAGAATCTGTTTCATCGTGTACCGTAGATGCGATTGGGAAAATAGCGGTCAATCAACGGTGTCGCGGCATTCATGAGGAGAATGGCGTAGGAGGTACCTTCGGGATAGCCACTGAACCGGCGAATCAAAAACGTTAAGAGGCCGCAGCCAATGCCAAACACAACTTGGCCGCGCCGCGTGAACGGGCTTGTGACCAGATCGGTCGCCATAAACCACGCACCCAGCATGACCCCACCCGCCAGGAGAGCTATGATCGGGTCACCCCCGCTGAGGAAAGTGAGGAGAGCGAGCGTAGCGAGGTAACTGAGGGGAATGTGCCATGTGATGATGCCCCGCAAGAGGAGAAAAACACCTCCGGCGAGAATGAGCAGCGCAGATGTCTCCCCGAGACAGCCCGGGATGTTGCCAATGAAAAGATGTTTGTAGAGTGACAGTTTCCCGCCGTAGGCACTAAGAAGTTCGCCGGGTCCACGTTCTTTGAGAATACCGAGAGGGGTTGCACAGGTCGTGGCATCTACAGGGCTTATCCATGTGGTCATGTCCTTCGGGTAGGCGGCGAGAAGGAATGCGCGGGCGATCAACGCGGGATTGAAAATGTTGTATCCAAGGCCACCGTAGCAGTGTTTTGCGATGGCCATGCCCACAAACGTGCCGATGATGGGAATCCACCAACTGATTCCTGGGGGCAAATTGCAGGCGACCAGGATGCCCATGACGACAGCGCTACCGTCGTAGAGGGTTAGTTTTTGTTTACGTAGTTTCTGCATGAGGCCTTCCGTCAGGACCGCGGTTGCGACACAGATCGCTATAAGGAGCGCGGCGTACCACCCGAAGAGCCAGACAGCGAAGACGCACAGGGGGAGTAAGGCGATGACCACGGTCCACATGATTTTGGGTATGGAATCGCTCGTGCGCAGGTGCGGTGATGAAGAGACGTGGAGGAGGCGAGCCATGAGAACAGCTTCCTTACGGCGTTAAAACAGGTGGTGGCCACAATGTGAAGGGCGGCGCAAACAAGCGCACGCATTCACGGCTGGCCGCTCGGCAGGCGTGGTAGAGGGCTTCGATCGTCTGATGGAGCACCGGATGAAGCAGCTCGGGTACCAGTTCGCGTAGGGGGGCAAGCACAAAAAGGCGCTCATGCAGGCGCGGATGGGGGATGGTAAGCCCCGGCGAGCTACAGACGAATTGCTCAGCGAGCAAGAGATCAATGTCGAGGGTACGCGCGGCATTGGGTACCGTGCGGGTACGCCCGTGCTCCTGCTCGATTGCCGAGAGTGTTGCGAGTAGTTCGGGCGGTTCAGCGAAGCTGACGCATTCGATCACCGCGTTCAGATATGGTGGCTGAGCCTCAGGTGCACCGACGGGACTCGTTTCGTACACACTTGACGCGCGGAGTACGGTCACCTGGCGTGCGCCGAGTGCCGCGACAGCACTTTGTAGGTAGTGCAGGCGATCACCAAGATTACTGCCGAGGCCGAGCAGGTAGCGCACAAGTTTATCCATAAAGGTGCAAAGCCGCAATGCGCTTTACGGCCTCCCGCAAACGGTCGGCAGGAGCCGTCAGCGTCATACGAAAGTATCCTTCGCCGCTGGGGCCGAAGCCGATGCCAGGAGTCGTGACAATGGCGGCGTCCTGAAGCAAACGCAGAGTGGTTTCGGTAGAAGTCATTCCAGGCGGCACAGGGACCCAGACATAAAATGCTCCTTGCGGCGGATCCACAGGGCAGCCACACGCGCGCAGGCCGCTGACGAGTAGATCACGACGCTCCTGGTAGGTGGCGAGAATGTGCGCGTGACAGTCCTGCGGGCCATTCAGTGCGACTATTGCAGCGTCTTGGACCGCGCCAAAAATGCCCGAATCTAAGTTTGATTTCACTTTCGCCAAGCCGGCCAACATGTCTGGATTGCCGACAGCAAAGGCCACACGCCAGCCCGTCATGTTATAGGTTTTTGACAATGAGTAGTACTCAATTCCCACCTCGATTGCGCCATGCGCTTGCAAAAATGACGGTGGTTTCTGGCCGTCGTAGTAGACGTCGCAGTAGGCGGCATCATGGCAGACGAGGATATCGAACGAGCGAGCGAAGGCGACGACGTCTTGAAAAAAGCTGAGCGGGGCGGTTACCGCGGTGGGATTGTTGGGATAGCAAATGAACATCATGCGTGCGCGGCGGGCTACGTCGGAGGGAATGGCCGTGAGGTCGGGCAGGTAGTTGTTCTCCTTTTTCAGCGGCATCCAGTATGTGGAACCGCCGGCGAAAAGAGTACCCGAATGGTACACGGGATAACCGGGCTCAGGGACGAGCACAATGTCACCTGGATTGACAAACGCCAAATGGATGTGGCCTATTCCTTCCTTCGAGCCGAGCAAGGGAAGTACGTGGGCATCGGGGTCGAGCGCGACACCAAAGCGGCGCTGATACATAGCTGCGGCGGCGCGGCGCAAAGCTGGTTTGCCTTGATCGAGGGCATATTGATGATTGGCGGGATTAGTTGCCGCCGCCTGCAGCGCCGCAACGATGTGTGAAGGCGTTGGCATGTCCGGATCGCCCACGCCGAGGTTAATGACGTCGCGCCCCTCCGCCATCACCGCGCGCTTGATTTTGTCAATTTCTGCGAAGAGGTACGGCGGCAATTGTTGCAAGCGTTGTGCAAACGTGAAGGTCACTGGCACGAAAACTCCAGCGTAACGATTAACGGCGCAGAGTATACCAAATTCGAGCCAAAAACGCAAAGGTACGAGAGGCAAGGCATACTGGAGACGACACAGTGAAGAGGGAAACGAGTGGCAAATAGGACATAGCCAAGAGGCGACGAATGGAGCGAGATACGATACTGCCGGGTGTTTGCACACGACAGCGCCTAGCGAATGACCGATGCAGCGAGTTGACACCTATACAAGCTCGGGGCGTGACGTCGGGCGGTTTCACGACCAGACATTTGTGAGGCCACCTGCCATACGAGCTACGAAGATGACGTTAATTTGAGAGGGAAGCCACAACTGGAGCCGATAATGGGTGCAGATCGTTTCCGTGAGATTGGTCAGATTGCTCGTGCAGCCGTAGCAGTACAAAGAGAGCCAATGCGCGACGTACACCTGAGACACCGAACATCCTGCAGAGGGTGTGAGCCGCGGTGCGGCGGGCGATCAGACGGCACTACTCGCGTATGCCGCCACGTCTGTGCTCACCAGTGGCTGCGCATCATTGGGCTGATGAGGACACGATGAACACGCGTATCATCGTTGACTCAGAGGGCCAAGTACGTGTCGCTGGGCGATACTGCGCCGCGGGAGCGGTTGCCAGTGAAGTTGGTTGTGGCGGGAAGCCCGTAGCTATATGGCATTCGTGGCACTGCGGAAGATGTGTAAGTATGCACTAGCGAAGATGAGACAGACACTGATCCCGACCTGAGCGAATGAGCGTAGGCCGATCCTTTATCTGTCGAAATTGTGGCAAAAACCATGCACTCGGATTCCCTTGCAGTTGATGGACCGGGCTTGCTGCGTCGCCGCCCTCCAATAAGCCAGCAGTGGGCGCAGTGAATAAGGCAAAGCACGCCGGAGCTACGCGAACGTGGCGTTTGCCTTATCTGTGCTGTTTACACATGCTAACATATGGCCGATCAAGACATAAAAAAGATTACGCAGGCAGGGCGGGTGGGATTGCTGATGACGATTTCCGCATGGTGAGACGCGCGCCAAACAGGCCTGGTGACCAGGCGGGTATGAAACTGGCGCGTGTGGGCTGCATGAGCCTAGTGGCAAGATGTTCATTCAGCAGGGCGTCACTCTTGTCAGAGATGCGTGAGCTCATGAGCAGGATGAGGCTGCTTGAGCAACGAGGGCCATGACAAAGAGCGCAGCAGACAAGAGGAGCACACATATGCTTTTCCATTCGTGGAGACCAAGGATGAGTTCATGGGCTGGAGCTTAGCGTATGCGGGATTGTCAAGTGAGACGGTGCCACGCACCCCCCTGTACAACTTTTTGAACATCCGAAGGCCTAGACAAGGTGGGGTCGTAATCTGAGCGAGAGTGGTTATCGCGCACGGGCTGGCACGCGCGTGGGCACGGTGCGTTGTGACACGCGTGTCTTGCGTGTCGAGGCGGAACCGGGAGCTTTTGCTTTCGTTGGTGTTGCTTCCTTCGTAGGTTGTTTTGCGCGCTGCTGAGTTTTAGGTGTAAGAGAGGCTTTGCGGCCGTAGACATTTTCGGCAGCCCAGCGGTTTTTAAGGGTGAGGACACAGTCAGTTAAGCGGACAATTTGGCTGCGTGGGATCCACTTTGTTTGCCAGGGGCTGAGGCGCAAGCCAATGGCCTTTTTATCCGGCACGTCAATGATGTCCAGTACTCGAATAGTGTCGTATTCTGTTTCGCTGTGATCATCGGCGAGGTAGTGAATAGTCAGTTGGCGGCTGTTGGCGGCCAGTTGGCGGTCACGAATTTTACGGGCTTGATCAATGAACTGAGAGATTTTCGTCGCGTCCGCGCGCAGTTCCTCGGTTAGTTGCATGCCTGTTTCTGCGGCCAGGCTTTCGGCGTATTTGAGTTGTTTAGGGGAGGGTGGGAGGCTGGGCAAGTCGACTTTGGCTTTGACATGGTCAATCCAGTCGGACAAGAGCTTGCTGTCGCGCAACGCCTCATCAGGGATGGAAAGATGAGCTGCCGCTGCTAAACGGTGAGCGAGCTGGAGCTGCTTGGCCGTCGGCTTATGGGCCATGGCGAAGCCGCCGCTTTTTTTGTACAGCTCGTAGGCATCCTTGACCCGTTCGAACTCCTCGCGCACGACGTGAAGGTAGGACTTTTCGCCTTCTTCCACGGCATCCAGCTCACTTTCTATGTGCGCGGTGAAGTCGTAGTCAACCACGATAGGGCGGTACTGCTTCAAGTAGTCGTACAGTTTCTCGCCTTTGGGGGTGGGGACTAGTTCTCTTTTTTTAGCCGTTTCGATGACATACTCACGCTGGAGGATAAGTTCGACGATGGCGGCGTAGGTTGATGGCCGGCCAATACCGAGTTTTTCGAGTTTTTCGATTAAGGTGCCGTTGTTATAACGGGGTGGAGGTTGGGTTGTCTTCTGTTCGTGAGCAGCATCCACCAATGCGAGGTGTTCACCTTCTTCTAGGGGGGGGAGGCGAGAGCCCTCATCTTCGTCACGGTCTTGCTCGTCGAGCTCGCGGCCGTAGGCGCGCAAGAAGCCTTCAAAGAGGAGCACCTGCCCAACTGCCTCGAGTTCGACGTCACCTGCCTGGATGGTAACGGTGGTTCTTCTAACGATGGCGGGCTTCATTTGCGAAGCGAGCCACCGGCGATAGATCAGCTCGTAGACCTGGTGATGCGGCTTATCTAAATAGGGCTTCGCCATTTCTGGCGTAATCTCAGGATGAGCTGGGCGAATGGCTTCGTGGGCGTCTTGTGCACCGGCTCTACCGCGGAAGACGCGGCGTTGGTAGTACGCTGCACCGAACTGGAGGGTTACTTGTTCTTTGGCGGCTTCGAGGCCTTCTGGTGCGATGCGCGGTGAGTCCGTGCGCATATAGGTGATCAAAGCGACGTGCTTGCCGGCGACATCGACGCCCTCGTAGAGGTCTTGCGCGACGCGCATGGCGCGCTTGGAGTTCATGCGCAGGGCTTTAAAGGCTGCGCGTTGAAAAGTGGAGGTAATGAAGGGTGGGGGTGGGTTTTTGGTCACTTCAGTGGCGCGGACCGCGGTGACAGTGTGAGTTGGTGCGGCCTTGATGGCGCGGACGAGGCGGTCGGCTTCAGCTTCGCTTGCGACGCGCCCGGCTTTGAGCACGGCAGGGAAGGTGACGTCGCCCTTGCGGTAGGTTACGCGGAGCAGCCAATAAGGTTCGGGCTTGAAGGCACGAATTTCGCGTTCGCGTTCGACGATCAGCCCCAGAGCGGGGCTTTGCACGCGGCCGACGGAAAAATTCTCGCCGAGGTGGCGTGTGGCCTCAGGGGAGAGAAGGTAGCCAATGAGCCGATCGATAATACGCCGCGCGAACTGCGCTTCGACCAAGCGCTGATCAATCTGACCAGGGTGTTGGAGGGCACGTTCCACTTCACTGCGCGTGATGGCGTTAAAGGTAATGCGGTAGACGTGGGGCGTGCTGGGAATGATTTGGCGCACATGCCATGCGATGGCTTCGCCTTCGCGATCCGGGTCGGTGGCAAGGTAGACTGCATCAGCGGCGCGCGCAGCGGCCTTAATCTCGTTGATAGCCTTGCCTTTGCCTTTGATCGTGACGAACGTCATGGCGAAGTTGCGCTCGACGTCGACGCCAAGCTCATTTTCGGGGATGTCACGAATGTGGCCGATCGAAGCCTTGATCTCAAAGCGTCGACCGACGATCTCGCGTAAGGTGCGAATCTTGGCTGGAGATTCTACAATCAACAAGCTTTTCGGCACAGAGACTCCTGTCCGCGGTTAGCGATACACGCCGCGCGGCACGGCATCACAATCGGCGTTCATTATAAGCAGTTCAGGTACGGATGTCAAAACGCCGCGCAAGCGTCACAAGGCTTTAATGCGCGCAATGAGCGCTGTTGTGGACAGACCTGCGACCTTCGGTACAAGGACAATCTTGCCGCCGCCTGCTCGCACTGTCGGTGCTTCAATGCAATTCTCGCCGTATTCTTCGCCATTGACGTGGACGTGCGGACGGACGATTTCGAGAAACGGCATCGGCACGGTTTCGTCAAAAATATGTACGTAATCAACTATTTCAAGTGCGGCGAGAATTTGCCACCGCTGTTCCTGGGGAACAACCGGCCGGCGTGGGTCTTTGTACTGCTTGATTGAACTGTCGGAATTGAGGCCGACGATGAGCACGTCGCCCTGGGCGCGCGCTGTCTGGAGGAAATAGAGATGACCGTAATGAAATAAATCAAAGCTGCCGTTGCACGTCACTATGGTTTTGCCCGTGGCGTGCAAGCGGCAGCTGAGCTCGGCGAGTGCCTCCCGCGACACGAGCTTAGTGCGCGGGTCACGAGGCTGCCAGGTTAGGCTTTCCACAAGCCGTGGAGATTGCAGTATTCACGGGCGGTGACGCTACTTGCTTTCACAGAAAACACAGCTTCAGGTGCGTCACCTGGCTTGAGATGCTTGCGGTAGACGGCGCCGTCGGCAACCAGCTCAATCCACTGAATGTAGTGCTTCTCCTCCATCGGATGCGGCACGCTGCCCACGCTGACTTTGTACCCGCCTTCGACCACGCTGATCACCGGCACATGTTTCTCTTTGGACGCATCTACCGTGTTTTCCTTGAGCAGGACCATCGGCTGTCCGCAACAGACGAGCTCGCCGGCCCCTGCTTGGAGCACTTCGACAATGTTACCACACAGTTCACACTTGTACACCTGTAAGCGTTCGGTCATATTGATCTCCTTCTTGTAATAGTGATCCCCTCGTGTGTCATTATATAGTTCTCTCCCGTGCATGTCAAATGAGGTTAGCGTGGGGGGTGAGAGCAGACGCGTTCACGTGGGTTTCTTGTGGTACAGACGGCAAAAAGGGTCGTTTCCACATGACGAAAGATGTCATTTGCGCCATCGCCAGACTTGGTGATGGTGGGCGCTGCGCGTGTGGTCATGCGTCTTGGTAAGCGACAACATGAGGAGAGACAAACGGTGTCTTCGGTCGGCGGGAGAAAAAACACTTGTGCAACTGGAGAACGGTGGTTTGTTCGTTAGTCGCTCCCTTGCACTAGAGTGACAAAAGGGAGGTGACAGCGCACAGTGCGGACGTTTTTTTCAGCATGGAACAAGGGAGTCGTCTGGGGAATTGGGTATGGTGAAAGTGCAAAGAGCCGGGGTGGCCGGTGCGGCGCATTCGCGCGCTGGCGCGCGGTTGTCGGGCTGAAAAAAACAGCTGCCGCCCGGGCCGGGCGGCAGCTGCGATGCACCACACACAGACTCTCGGCTTAGATGTCGTAGTAGAGTGCGAATTCCCACGGATGTGGACGCAAATCAAGGGCGATGACCTCGTTGGTCATTTTGTAGTTGATCCAGGTGTCGATCACGTCTTGGGTGAAGACATCGCCCTTGAGGAGGAACTCATGATCAGCGCGGAGGGCGTTGAGGGCCTCGCGCAAGCTTCCGGGGGTTTGCGGGACGAGCTTGGCTTCCTCCGGAGGCAGATCGTAGATGTCCTTGTCCAGCGGCTCGCCTGGGTGCATTTTCTTTTGGATGCCATCGAGAGCGGCCATCAACATGGCAGAGAAGGCGAGGTAGGGGTTGCAGCTGGGATCCGGGCAGCGGAACTCGAGGCGCTTGGCCTTCGGCGCAGTCGAGTACATGGGGATGCGCACGGCGGCACTGCGGTTGCGCTGAGAGTAGGCGAGGTTGACGGGTGCCTCGAAGCCTGGGACCAAGCGTTTATAACTGTTGGTCGTTGGGCAAGTGAAGGCGAGGAGGGCGGGGGCATGCTTCAAGAGGCCGCCGATGGCGTAGAGGGCGGTTTCTGAGAGACCGGCATAGCCATCGCCAGCGAAGAGGTTTTTGTTCCCCTTCCAGAGGGAGAAGTGAACGTGCATGCCGCTGCCGTTGTCGCCGAAGAGGGGCTTAGGCATGAAGGTGACGGTTTTGTTGTGTTTGCGGGCGACGTTTTTGACGACGTATTTGTATTTGAGGAGGTTATCGGCCATTTCCACGAGGGGTGCGAAGCGCATATCAATTTCGGCTTGGCCGCCGGTGGCGACTTCGTGGTGCTGGCACTCCAAGTCCATCCCGATCTGAATCATGGTGAGCATCATTTCGCTGCGGATGTCCTGGAGACTGTCGGTGGGTGGGACTGGGAAGTAGCCTTCCTTATAACGGGGCTTGTACCCCAAGTTGGGGTTTTCAACGCGGCCGCTATTCCAGCGCCCCTCGATGGAATCGATGTGGTAGTAGCCTTCGTGGACATTTTGGTCGAAGCGGATATCATCGAAGATAAAGAATTCCGCTTCTGGGCCGAAGTAGGCGACATCAGCGATTCCGGTGCTTTTGAGGTAATTGACGGCCTTGCGGGCGATGTTGCGGGGATCACGCGTGTAATCTTCGCCGGTGACTGGGTCGCAGATGTTGCAGATCATCACCAGCGTTTTGTGCACGGTGAAGGGGTCAATGAAGGCCGATTCGGGCACAGGCTTGACGATCATGTCAGACTCGTTGATTGCCTGCCAGCCGCGGATACTGGAGCCGTCGAAGCCGAGGCCTTGTTCGAATGTTGCTTCCTCGATTTCATGGGCGGGCACGGAGAAGTGCTGCCACAAGCCGGGGAAGTCCATGAAGCGCAGATCGACGACCTGCACCTTTTCGCTGGCGATGAGGGCCAGCACGTCCTTAGGGGTCTTACATGTTGCCATAAGCGCTCCTTGCGCGTCAGAGTTAGCTGATTGGTCGGTTCCGAGCTGCAGCCCCGCGGGCCCTGTGCCCGGACGGTGCGCTAACGAAACCTCCCGCTGATATTGACAGTGGTTAAGCAGCCGATGTGCCAATTGGTGGCATAAGTTGTAAGATGTTTGTAATGAGGATGTTAATAAGTTAAGCAGCTCCGTGTGGGGCGAAAATCCTACCAAATGGTGCTTTTTTCAGGCGGACTCCCACGCGTGCGTGCCTCGCCGTAGTGCGGGGATGATTGAGGCGCGGGTGGAGCGGCTGCGTGGGGTGGGATGGGTGAGGTGGTGAGGGAGGCAGGCGAGTGGGCCAGTCTGGGAATTTGCCGGTGATTGGAGTGCGGCGGTTCATGGGGCGTGCTGGAGGGAGCGGCAGACTGCGGCGGCGGCTGCTGTGCTGCCAAAGACGATCAGGACGTCGTCGGCGGCGATCTGGCAATCGGGGCCGGGGTTGATGGTCATGCGACCATCGGCGTGGCGGATGGCCATGACGGTTAAGCCAGTGGTGGCGCGGATGTTTTGTTGAGCGAGGGTGGTGCCGACCCAGGAACAGCGTGGGGGGACGCGTACTTCGCGGAGGCCGATGTCTGGTTGTTCAATACCCATGAGCTGATCGAGGAAGCCAATGGCGTTGGGGAAGAGCATGATGTTGGCCATGTGGTGGCCGGCGACTTCATTGACGGGGACGATGCGATTGGCACCGGCGCGGCGGAGTTTGCTGGCATTGTGCTGGTGAGTGGCACGTGCGACGATGGTGAGAGCGGGTTGAAGCTCGCGGGCAACAAGGGCAACGAAGACGTTATCAGCGTCGTCGGGGAGTGTTGTGATCAAGCCCTTGGCGTGGCGGACGCGTGCCTGTTCGAGGACCGCTTCCAGGGTTGCATCGCCGCACAGGGCGGGGACGCCGTGACGTGAGAGCTCATCACAGATGTTTTCGTCTTTTTCAACGACGACAACTTTTTGGCGGCTGGCCTGCAACTCGCGCAAGGCGCAAGAACCGGTTTGGCCGCAGCCACAGAGGATGATGTGATCAGTCATAGATCCGAGTTCGTGAGCCATCTGATGTCCTCGCACCAAACGTGATAATTCGCCACTGGCGAGCATAGCCGCCAGGGATGACAAAGCATAGGCCGCCGCGCCCACGCCACACAAGACGACCGCAATTGTGTAGAGTTGGCCGGCGGGACTGAGCGTACGCGCTTCACGGAAACCGACAGTAGTGACGGTGATGACTGTCATGTAGAGGGCGTCGGTAAACGGCCAGCCTTCGATGAGGATGTAACCGGTGGTCCCGGCGGCGATGACGGCGGCCAATATGGCCAAGGACCCGAGGAAACGCCGTGCGACGTGGCGGTGGCTGGGCAGGGCGTGGGCCCACGCCATAGTGACCTCACTTTGGGAGTGCGGTCAAAACTTCGTGACCGCGAGGCGTGACGAGCACCATGTCTTCGATGCGCACGCCGCCCCAGCCGGGGAGGTAGATACCCGGTTCGATGGTGGTGATCATGCCGGCGCGGGCGCGTTCGGGGTTGTTTTTTGCGAGTTTAAGGCCCTCATGGACTTCGAGACCGATGCGATGACCGGTGGCATGGCCGAAGTGCGCGGCATGGCCAGCTGCAGCGATAATAGAGCGCGCTGCCGCATCGACGTGTTTAAGGGTCACACCGGGCTTCAGTGTGCGGATTGCTGCGAGCTGCGCTTTGAGCACAATACTATACACTTTTTTAAACTGGGCATCGGGTGTACCAAGAAAGAGGGTGCGGGTCATGTCGGAGCAGTAGCCAGTGACGCGTGCGCCCCAATCAACCAAGAGAATTTGGCCTTCACGGATGAGGGTAGCACCCGGGCGATGGTGAGGAATGGCAGCGTTTGGGCCGGTGGCAACGATGAAGGGGAAGGCTGGCTCGGCATGGGCACCCCACTTCCGGGCGGCGGCGCGGAGGCGTTCTTCGAGCAAATCGGCGGCTTCGCGTTCGGTCAGCCCGATCCATTCGTGGTCGCGAATTGTGGCGAAGGCTTGTTCAGCGATGCGGACGGCAAGGCGCATGGTTGCCAGCTCGCCCTCGTCTTTGACGAGGCGGGCGGCCATGATCCAGGGGCGGGCGGGGCGCCAGCGCACGTTGGGGACATGCCGGCGCAAGGTTTCATAGCGTGCGACGGTGAGATGGTCATCTTCAAACGCGAGGGTGCGGATATGGTGTTGGCGGCAGAAGGTGGCGACAGCGCGGCCGAGGCCGTCTTTGGCAATGAGCAATTCGAGCTGCTGGTCAGCTGCCAGGGTACGTGCTGCCGTTTCGTAACGAAAGTCGGTAATCAGCGCAGCAGCAGTGGGGGTACAGAGGAGGAAGGCATTGCTACTTTCGAAGCCCGTGAGGTAGGTGACGTTAGCGGGGTTACTGACGAGCAACGCGGGGACGCGGGCAGTGCGCAATGCAGCGACCAGCCGGCGGCGGCGTGCGGCGTAGGGAGGAGCTGGAACGTTAGGTTCTGATCGAGCCATCACCGCGAATCATGTATTTGTAGGTAGTCAGTTCCTCCAAGCCGACTGGACCGCGCGCGTGGAGTTTGTCGGTGCTGATGCCCATTTCGCAGCCCATGCCGAACTCGCCGCCGTCGGTGAAGCGGGTGCTAGCGTTGACGTAGACGGTGGCGGAGTCCACGTGCTGGAGGAAGTGAGCACCGATGTGGGGGCTTTCAGTAATGATGGCGTCGGAGTGATGAGAACCGTATTCGTTAATAAATGCGATAGCTTCATCGACGCCGTCGACGATTTTGACAGAGAGGATCAGGTCAAGGTATTCGGTGCGCCAGTCTTCTTCCGTGGCGTCACGAACGTTGGGGTCAATGGCTTTGACGCGCGGGCAACCACGCAGCTCGACATGAGCGGCACGGAAAGCGGCAAACAAGGGGGGAATGATACGCGGGGCAATTGCGGAATCGATGAGTAATGTTTCCATGGCGTTACAGACGCCTGGGCGCTGGACTTTGGCATTGAGACAGACTTTAATGGCTTTGTCAATGTCAGCATCTTTGGCGATGTAGGTGTGGCAGATGCCTTCGTAATGTTTAAGAACCGGGATGCGACTGGTTTCGGCCACTTTGCGAATGAGGCTTTTCCCGCCGCGGGGGATGACCAAGTCGACGTACTGCTCCATGCGCAGGAGGGCATCGACGGCGGTGCGGTCGGGGGTATCGACGAACTGGACGGCGGCGGCGGGGAGCTTGTTCTGGACGAGGGCTTGCTGAAAGAGGCGAGCGAGGGCGGCATTGGAGTGGAGAGCTTCGCTACCGCCGCGCAGGATGACAGCATTCCCGGATTTGAGGCAGAGGCTTGCGGCGTCAATAGTGACGTTTGGGCGGGCTTCATAGATAATGGCGATGACACCGATCGGGACGCGCACTTTGGTGATCGTAATGCCGGAGGGACGGGTACGTTGGTCGAGCACGCGGCCGACGGGGTCGGGCAAGGTAGCAACGGTGCGGACGCCGGCGGCGGTGGCGCGGATGCGCTCGGGGGTGAGAGTGAGGCGGTCGATAAGGGCTGGGGAGAGGCCGGCGGCGCGCGCGGCAGCGAGGTCACGGGTATTTTCTGCTGTGAGGTAGTCTATTTCTCGTTCCAAGGCGTCTGCAGTGGCGTTGAGAACAGCATTTTTCGCGTCGGCGCAGAGGTTTGCGAGGACACGCGAGGCCGCGCGCGCGGCGCGGCCGAGTTCCGTGACATAGCTGAGAATGTCGTTATTCACGGCAGGTAGGCGCCCCAGGCCTTTTTCTGACTGGGCTTGCTGTACTTCACGGCGAAACCGCGGGCGATGATGAAACACATCCCGCCCTTGGTGTCGTTTGGATTAGTACCGGTTAACACCATGCAGAAGGGGATTTGCAGGTCTGCGTTTCTGGCTTCTGGGGAGGTGGCATAGAGGCCGGTTGCGGATGACAAATTACTTTTCGCGATTTTGAGTGTGAAGCGAAGGACGTACTTCTTGTACTTCATGGTCAGGACGTGGACGCCGGTGGCGGGATCAGCTTTTTTGTTAGCAAGCTTCCGGCCCTTGCCACCGATAACCGCACTGCCCGCGTCACTGGTTTGCAAGGAGAAAAAGTCACCGAGGTAGATAGAAATGTCCAAGTCATTTAAGGTGGTAAAGATCGTCGCGTAGGGGGCGAGATTGACCTGTGCTTTGAGGACGAGGAAGTCTTTGTTTGGTTTGGTGAATACTTGCGAGAATTTGAGTTTGAGAGGGGTGATTTGCGTGGGGACTTTGACGCGGCGACCGGTTTCGTCAGGGATGTTGGCGAGAGACTCGGCCGTGCTCTTGTTTGGCGCGGCGAGGAGACGGTTGTAGATCACGTAGGGAGATTGACCGAGGGTCACTACGTCCCACCAGGCAGCGCCGCCAGCGTCGAGCAAGTCATTTGAGACGATGCCGGAGACCATTGTGCCCAGAGTGTCCAGGACATAGGTGGGCGGACCGATGACGTATTTAAAGGTTTCTTGATTGAGGACACTCCGTGAGACAGTGCCGATCCAGCAGTTTTCATTACCCTCGCGGAAGAGGAGTAGTTTATTACCGAAGGAAAATTCGCCTATGTCGTTGGTGGCGGTCTGCAAGACTTCTGGGTTAATGAACTGCCCGAACGAGGCTTGGACGTTGGCGAAGCGAGGGATGCAGACAAGGGTTTGATCAAGGTAGGAGCTACTCGGGTCCATGTAGGTGGCTGAGTAAACGTACATGTTGGAACGATAATCGCGCCCATAGCCGGTGAACAAGCGCATGGCGGGGTAATTGTTTTCCGAGCTGGTGTATTCAACAGTTTCTTGCAATTCATTGGCGTAGCGCACGCGCACACTGTAATCGTTGACATGCTTCAGCACGGTGTGATAAGGCTTGTACACCAGCGAGCCGATGACGCCGTCGCCGCTAATTTCAATGCGCAGGGCGCCGTTCTCCAAGACATTCCAGGCTGCGAAGGCAGCATGGGCGGTGATACCAGCTAGAGCGAAGAGAGAGACAATGTTGTTTTTCATACCGTTTGTTTCACGCGTCGTTAGCCCCCACCACCAAAACCAAGATATAGTACAAACCACCGCGCTAGTGTACCAGATTTGACGCAGGAAGTCAAAAATGTGGACGATGGATTGGGCAACTGGCAGACTCTGCCGACGGTTGAGTGGTGCGGTGATAGGCAAAGGCGTGAGTGAGAGTGGGTCGAGGTGTCTTGTTGCGCGGGTAGAGCCAGTGACGCGGCGTTGGGAGGTGCATCGCTGCACTGCATGCCACGTGTGGTGCTTACGGAGACTGTAGCCACGGCGGATGCGCTGTTTTTACGTTAAAACGGTAGCTGCGCTGTCACTGTGTAAGCTTAGGCACGAGTCTTGGAAAGACGAGGACTTGGAATTATGGCATGGATTTCGTATAATGAGCGCATGTTTGCGCGCGTAAATAGAGGGGATAGTGAAGCGGCGGTGAGTAAGCGTGCCGGTGATAGCGAACCGATGTGGGTGGATTATGGTGCACGGATAAGCGAGCCGGTGAGCGCGAGCGATAGTGAGTTATCGCCGGTGGCAAGGAAAGGGAGCGCTGGGTGTGGGAAGTGCGTTGCAGGAATACCTAGAGGGCATATCAGCAGGCGTATGAGCGGGAGAAGATGTTCCGGCGCGTGAAACTGGCAGTGGGGCGAGAGCGAGGAGGCGAATGGTGGGAAAGTGTTGTTGTGGGAGCGGCGACGTTCCGCAGTGAAGTGCTTGGTAACGTGGCTGAGTTTGTTGACGTGGGGCGTTGGGTATACTTTTTGACCGACCAAGGAGTCTAATATGGTGGCCGAGGAAGGCGTGATTCGGCTAGTGACGCGGGGTGATGATGCGGGGAGTTGTCGTACAGCAAACGTAGCGATACGGGACTGCGCGGTGCGTGGCATTTTGCGAAATGTCTCGGTGTTGGCGGTGGGTCCAGCGGTGGATCATGCAGCGCGAATTTTGCGAAGTTGTGATGGGCTTTGTATCGGACTACATGCGTGCATTACCGCGGAGTGGGAGGAGGTGAAGTGGGGGCCGGTCTTACCGACGAAAGTGGTGCGCTCGCTCGTAGACCGGCGGGGATACTTTCGACGGACGGTCCAAGAGTTACATGAGCGCGGGGTAGAGTGTGAAGAGCTCATGGCGGAAGTAGCGGCCCAGCTAGCAGTGTTGCGCGGGTTGAAGTTGCCTGTGGCGTATGTTGACACGCACATGGGGTTTGAGTGGCTACCGGGGGTGCGGGAGCGCATGGTGGCGTTTGCGGCGCGGGAGGGGTTACTTTATGCGCCGGAAGCAGTGCGTCCGTTGCCTCGAGTAGAGGGCCATTATTCTTCATCGGTGGCCGGCGTGTGTGCGAGCTTGGCGGCGGCGAAGCCAGGTACGTATGCACTGATTGGCCATCCGGGATACGTACGAGCGGACATGCGGCGGTTCGGACACAAAGGGTATCGCGACGTAGCGCGGGATCGGGACGAGCAACGGCGATGGTTCATGGATCCGGCGGTGCTTGCGTGCTGTGAAGCTCATCGGGTGAAGCCAATTCGATACACAGATGTGGGGGAGAAAGAATAAGTGGCGCGGGCGAAGGGGTAGGTATGGGAAGTATTGGCGAGTGGAATAGTCCGATTCAGCGCGCGCCGGATTTCAGTGAGCTATTGGCGGTCTTGCGACGCGAGCGGCCGAGGCGGCCCGTGTTGTTTGAACTTTTCCTGAACACGCCGCTTTACCGTATGTTGGCGGGTGAGGAGGTGGCACGAGCGTATGATGCTGGGGAGCTGACATGGGAAGAAGTGCAAATGTGGGCTATGCGAAACGCAGGATATGATTATGTTACCGTGCGAGCAAGCACGTTCGAATTTCCGCGACGGGAACAGCATTGTGAAAAGACGCTTTCACTGAACGAAGGTGCGGTGATTACTGATCGAGCCTCATTTGAGGCGTTGTCGTGGACGGAGCCCGATGGAAGTGACTGGAGCATGCTCGACAAACTTGGAAGTGTGCTACCAGAAGGGATGAAGTTAATAGTGTATGGCCCTGGCGGAGTGTTGGAGAACGTTGTGCGCATGGTAGGGTACGAAAATTTATGTTTGTTGCTGGCTGACGACCCAGAGTTTGTTGCCGAGATATTCGATGCCGTTGGTTCACGTTTGCTGCGCTATTACGAACTGTGTGTACGGCATCCGGCGGTGGGAGCGATCGTCAGCAACGACGATTGGGGGTTTAAGTCACAAACGATGGTATCGCCGGCTGACTTACGGCGATATGTTTTTCCATGGCATGCGCGGATTGTTGCAGTGGCGCATGCGGCAGGGAAGCCGGCGATTCTTCACTCGTGTGGTAACCTGTCGGCGGTGATGGATGACGTGATCGAGGTGATGAGATTTGACGCCAAACATTCGTATGAGGACACGATTCAACCAGTGGAAGAGGCATACGAACAGTACTGCGGGCGCATAGCGATCTTGGGAGGGATCGACGTGAATTTTGTGTGCCGGGCGACGGCGCAGGAGGTGTACGAGCGAAGTCGAGGGATGGTGGAACGGGGGTCGCGGTGTGGAGGTTATGCGTTAGGGACGGGCAATAGTGTGCCAGAGTATGTGCCGCAGAAGAACTATTTCGCGATGATTCAGGCGGCGTGGGAGGAGGGGGAAACAGGGAAGCGATGAGCAGGAGGGGCAAGAGCAGAAGGTTTTTGGGGGTAACACCGATGACAGATTTGAGAAAAGGGTCGGTTGCTGCGAGGAGACGGGAGAGTTTGTGGACGAAGAGGGGCAGGTGGGGTACTTTGAGCATGACACTGTACGTGCGCGGGTAACAGGGGAATGAGGAGAAGTTTATGGAAGGGCGTTCAGCACAGTTTATCTGGTACGACAGAGAAGGGCGCGGTCGCAACTTGTACGCGTGTTTTCGCTACGTGTTTAATGTTGACAGTGGGGTACGACGCGCAGTGCTTCATCTTTTTGCCGACACGACGTATCAACTGTTTGTGAATGGGGCATTTGTGGAGTTTGGGCCTGTCCGATTCGATCCGCGGTTTCCGCAGTATGACAGCGTCGATTTGGCGCCGTGGTTGCAGCAGGGCAAGAACGTTGTGGCTGTCCTTGTGAACAGTATTCAACACAAGACGTTCAAGGGTATTCCGAACCAAGGTGGGTTTATCGCCTGGGGCTCTGTGGAACTTGAGGATGGCAGCATAGTCAAGCTGGACACGACGCCGGGGCGTTGGCGGGCGGTCCCAGACATGGCGCGCAGTCGGTACGTAGGAAAATTCAGCTTTGCTCTGAGTGCGGCGGAATACTATGATCAACGTGGAGAGCAGCCTGGTTGGACGCATGTGGGATTCGACGATCGTGGGTGGCCGCCGGCAGTGATACTACGCAACCAAGAGGCATGGGGACGACTGACACCGCGGCGGATTCCATTTATGCGTCGAGATATGGTACCTGTGCGTGCAGTGCGGCATGTGTTGCCGTTATTAGCAAGCGAGGTACGGTACTCGTGGTGGGCACCATTTCCACCGCATTATGAAGATGATCGCGCAGCCTACAGTCCCTTTTTTGCGTTTCGGACGTGGGTGTATTCGCCGTGCGAGCAAGTAGTGAATGTGGGGACATTTTGGGGCGACAACTGGCTCAACGGGGAGAAGGTTGCTCGAGGAACAGATTGTTATTTGCGTCCGATGCGGATCAATCAAAAATGGGCGCTGCGCCAGGGGTGGAATTATCTGTTTGGATGCGTGGACGCGTATCAAGATATTGTGGAGCAGTACTTTGCGGTGCCGCGCGATAGCGGAATAATCTTCGATGCAAAGAGGGGAGTGGGCGACGGGGTGTATACGTTCGAACGAACGCGAATGCTCACGGTAGAAGAGTATGAAAGAGTTTTCGCGAAGAAAGACATGCCGTATGCACCAACAGACGCGCTAAAAGAGATTGGGGGCTGGGTGGCGGTGCACAGAGATGACGCGGCAGAGAGTCCGGCTCGCGAGACGAGCTGGGACTTATATGGAGATGCGGTAGAAGAGGTCACGGCTGACGGGTTGGTGGGGCACACGTTTCGGCTTCAGGATTATCCACACGGTTTCTCGTTGTTGTTGGATTTGGGGAAAATACATCTAGTATGGCCGCGGTTGCAATTTACTGGAGTGCGCGGGGCAAGGATTGACGTAACGTCGAATGAGCATTTATGCGGCGACGGGCAGCATCTGCGCTTGATGCATCATTATCCTGCGGCGGACCGAATTGTGTGCGTGCGCGATGAGGTGGAGTGGATGCCAGCGCAGGCGCGTGGTGTACGTTATCTGATGATTACAGTGCGGAATGCTTCGCAGGATGTAACACTGAAGGGCTTGTCGCTGCGTAGTGCCTCGTATCCTGTGAAACAGGTGGGATCATTTCACTGTTCGGACCGGCTGCTGACAGAGATATGGGAAATGTGCGCGCGCACGCTGGCGACGAATATGGAGGATGCATACGACGATTGTGTGGGGCGGGAGCGTGGGATGTATGGGCGGGATACAATCATTCAGTACTTTGTCAATTTGGCGACGTTTGGTGATCAGGCGTTAATGGGGCGCTGTTTGCAGTTGTTTGGCCAATCGCCGGATGGGACAGGGAAATTTCGTGCGGTGTACCCGAACACCGGCGATTACACGATTGCCGATTTTGCGCTGAACATGGTGGAGGGCTACTGGGCGTACTACCGGTACAGTGGCGATCTGGCGCGAATCCGAGAAGATTGGGGGGCGATCAAACAGAATCTCGCATGGTTCCATGAGTTAGCGGATGAGCGGAGCGACTTATTGTTGGATGCGGACTGGCATGTGAAGCGCGGCGTACACGCACACTACGGAGGTTTTCACGGAGATCTGGCAGCACAGGGGTACATGAGCGTGTCAGGAGTGCACTGCGTGTTTTCGTGTATGTATCTGAGTGCGTTGCGGAGCGCGGTGGAGCTGGCGCGAGTGGTGGGCGACGCACGTGAAGCTCGAGAATTAGAAAAGCGGGCACGGCGGGTGGCCCAGTCTATTCGAAGCACGTTCTGGAATAGGCGTTTGGGATGTTACAGTGACAATTTAGCGCGCGACACGCATTCAGCGCACGCAAGCTTGCTGGCGGTGCGCAGCGGGGCGGCAGCGCGGGCGCAGTGGCCTGCGCTGCGGCGGTACATCGCGCGTGAGTTGCGCTCAGTGTTTGTGAACGGATATGACCCGTCGGAAGGGTGCAAGTTCAGTCCGAGTTTCGCATTTTATTTGTTTGAGGCCTTGTACCAGCTTGGGATGGCGGCGACAGCAGAGGAGTTGATGCGACAGGGGTGGGGGTGGATGTTAGCGCAGGGGTTGCGCACATGTGGCGAGCATTTTGATACGAGGCAGAGCTTGTGCCACGCCTGGTCGGCGTCGCCGGCATATTTTTTGTCGCGGCATGTACTTGGTGTTCAGTATCCTGCGGCGCCGGACTACTCGCGCGTGGAAATTCGGGTAGAAACGGCGGGAGTGACCGAAGCAGAGGGGGCGTATCCACACCCGCGTGGAGTAGTGAAAGTGAAGTGGCATATGGAGCGCGGGCGACGTGTGTTTGATTATGTGAAAGCACCGCGAGGGGTGCGTGTAATTATTCATCAGTAACTACAGTGGAGAGAAGAGATGGCGTTTAGTGCACGGATGGAACGGGGTCATCGGCCACGGAGCGGAGTGACGTTGGGTGGGGTTGGTACGGGAGGCATGGAACTGCGTCACGACGGTGTGTTTTACAACTGGTCGATCTTTAACAACTACCCACTTGGTCTTGGGGCGCCTTTTACGATGGCGCATGACTCGGTACTATTTTTTGTCGTGCGGTTTCGGGAAGCGGGCGGAGAACCGAAGATGCGCTTATTGCAAATTGAGCCTGAGTATGGTGCCGCAGGTTTGATCGATCATCCGCACTACTATGTGTTTCCGTGGCTGTCGGGCGTGGACGAGACGACGTATGAAGGGGTGTTTCCCCGAGTGCGAATGAGATTTCGCGATCGCGCAATGCCATGTGACGTGGAATTGGAGGCGTGGTCGGCGTTTATCCCGCATGACGTGAAGAATTCGTGCTTGCCGGCGGTGTTCTTCGAGTTTACAGTGATACCGAGGACGCGTCGGCGCTTAGAGGTGATGCTAATGGCGAGTATGCGGAATGCGGTGGCGTACGACATACCTGAGCGCACGTACGTCAGTCGTGTGGTACGAGGGAAGGGATATCTGGGTTTTGAGATGACGTGCGACGGGGTAGACCCTGCGCACGCGTCAATGGGGACGATGGGTGTGATTTCTTTCGCGCCCGAATCGACGTATTACTTAGGTTGGGAGCATCGTCACCCGTATTACGAGATTGCACTGCGGCAGGCACGGCTGCCAAACATAGATGACACGGAGGGGCGGAACGTAATGGACGAGGAGCGGGGGCGGCGCGTAGCTATGGAGCGGTGCTTTTCGACTGTGGCATATTCGCGCACGTTGCGTGGGGAGCGTGACCGATTACAGCACAGTTTTGCTGCGGTGTGGCATTTCCCCAACCGGTACGCAGAGTCGGTGAACAGGGGAAGGCATCACGCGCGGCCTGAGCCGGCTGAGCACATTGAAGGACATTACTACAGTAATTTTTTTGCGTCGGCGGCGGAGGTGGCGGCATACGTGGCAGCGCAGCGGTGCATGTTGCGTCGGCGGACGATGGCGTTTGTAGACGCGTTTTACCGGAGTAGCGTTGATCGGGTGGTGCTCGATCAAATCAATTCGCACCTTAACACATTTGTGACGAGTAGCTGGGTAACGAAGAGTGGAGATTTTGGTGTGTTGGAGGGGATTGATCCGCATCATTCGTACGCCGGCTTGGCAACTATGGACGTAGCGATGTATGGAGGTGTGAGCGCAGCTACGTTATTTCCCGAACTTGATCGGGCGATGCTGCGGGCGCACCGGCGGTTTCAGAGTGAGCGGGGGACGGTAGCGCATTCGATTACGCGGAATTTCAAAGAGATTCAAGCACGGGAATTGGAAGGGAAACGCATTGACATGCCGGCGCAGTACGCCTATATGGTAGTGCGGGCAGGATTATGGGCCGAGGATTTGGCGTTTCTGCGGGAGATGTGGCCATCGGTGAAGAGTGCCCTTGATTACGTTTTGCGTGAACGCGATGGAGACGGAGATTGTCTGCCGGACATGGAGGGGATCATGTGTTCGTATGACAATTTTCCGATGTACGGGGCATCGTCGTATGTTGGGGGACAATTTCTTGCCGCGGTGGCGGCGGCGGTGGAAGCGGCACGATTGTTGGGGGACGAGGAGGCGGCGACACGTTACGGAAGCGTATTAGCGCGCGGTGCGCGCGCGTTTGAGGAGAAGCTGTGGAACGGGCAGTATTATCGTTTGTACAATGACGAAGCTGGGACGCATGGGAAGGATGAGGGGTGCCTTGCGGACCAGCTGCTCGGGCAGTGGGCGGCGCACCTGTGCGGCTTGTCATTGCCGCTGGATCCCCGGCGTGTGAAGCGGGCACTGCGGTATATCATGAAGCAGAACTATCATCCGGAGTACGGTCTGCGGAACTGTCGGTGGCCGGGGGATAGTTTTCTTCACGAGGTAGACAAAGACACATGGGTGGATCAGGCGAACACGGTGTGGTCAGGGGTTGAATTGGCGTTTGCGTCGTTGTTATTGTACGAGGGGATGTGGCGGGATGCGCTCCGCGTGATTAAGCAAGTGGATACGCGTTATCGCCATTGGGGGATGTACTTTGACCACCAGGAATTTGGCGGGCACTATTATCGCGCGATGTCGGCGTGGGGAATTATGAATGGGTTGCTGGGACTGGCAATGAAGAACGGGCGATACACGTTTGCCCCGCGGGTACCTGGGGACGAGGTGCGATTGTTCTTCTCGCACGCCCGTGGGACAGGGCTTTATTCGCGGCAGAAGGAGAGAGGAAAGGAAGTGATCAGGCTGGAGGTGGTGAGTGGGGAATTTTGTGCGCGCGAGGTGGAGCTTGGGAGCAGGGTGGCAAAAGTGGTACAGGTGGAGCTGATAGCAGAACAGCGGGCACGAATACCGAGGCGGTGGCGGTGGGAGGCTAGTGCCGGAATGGTGCGGTTATTTTTTTCGGGCGGGCTGCAAGTCAGGGAAGGAGGGGCAGTACAAATAAAAGTAGGGCGGGCGTGACGTGGCTGGCTGTGCGGGATAGACGGGCAGGAGGTTGCGAACTGAGGGGGCGCGTAGCTATGGGACGTGGGTAAGAGACGGGTTGGAAGACGAGGGGGTCGGTTGGGGCTCTGAGGTGGAAGTCGAGATGCGGCCGTAAAGTTCTGTGAGTTCGCGCAGGCGGGAGGCCACGGAGCTGGTGAGCTGCTCAGGTACGTAGCGCCACTGCCAGTTGCCTTCTGGGCGGCCGGGGAAATTCATGCGAGCAGTGCTATCGAGGCTCAGCACATCCTGGAGCGGAATGATGGCGAGTTCCGCGACAGACGCGAGCGCGGCGCGAATCATGACCCAGCTAATGTCAGAGCCGTCGCACATGAAGTAACGCCGCACGTGATCGCGTGTTTTCTCATCCGCAGAGCGATACCAGCCGAGGGAGGTGTCATTATCATGGCTACCCGTGTAGACGACACAGTGGCGCGGGTAGTTGTGGGGGAGGAATTCATTCTGTGCATCGCCGCCGAAGCCGAACTGGAGGATTTTCATTCCTGGGAAGCCATATTTGTCGCGTAAGGCTTCCACTTCGGGGGTGATGACACCGAGGTCTTCTGCGATGAGAGGAACGGGACCGAGGGTGGTGCGCAGGGTAGCGAACAATTCGTCCCCGGGTGTTTTCAGCCATTCACCGATTTCTGCGGTGGGGTTGCCAGCTGGGACAGCCCAGCAGCTTTCGAAGCCACGGAAGTGATCTATGCGCACGATGTCAACCATGGTGAGGGCGTGGCGGAAGCGTTCGATCCACCAGCGAAACTTTTCTTGGCGGCAAGCGTCCCAACGATAAAGTGGGTTGCCCCAGAGCTGGCCGGTGGCGCTAAAGTAGTCGGGGGGGACGCCTGCAACGACTGTCATCCGCCCGGCCTCGTCCAGGTAAAAGAGTTGGGGATGTGCCCAGACATCTGCGCTGTCATAAGCGACGAAGATGGGCATATCGCCAATGATGCGGATGTTATGAGTGTGGGCGTAGCGACGTAGTGCGTCCCATTGCCGGAAGAATTCGTACTGGAGGAAGCGATGGAAGTTGAGATCGTCTGTTGAGACTTGGAAGGGAGGCTGAGTGATGTGGTTCTTGCCGGTGCTCCATTCGCTCCAGAGGCGCCCATCATGTGCGTCTTTGCAAGCCATGAAGAGGGCGTAGTCGTCGAGCCAGGAACGGTGGGCGCGGGCGAAAGCCTCGAGTTCGGCACGTTGTGCGGGCGTGGCGTCGGCGGAGAAGCGCTGGTAGGCTTTGCGCAACATGGCGAGATGGAAAGTAATAACGGGTCCGTAGTCGACGCGCTCACGGGGGAAGGGTGGACACTGAGCGAGCTCTGCGCGAGTGAGTAATCCCTGGGCTTCGAGCTCGTCGAGGCTAATTAGATAATGATTGCCGGCGAACGCAGAGAAGCATTGATAAGGCGAATCGCCGAACCCGGTTGGGCCGAGGGGCATGACTTGCCACAGCTGCTGGCCTGCTTCGGCAAGAAAATCGATAAACGAGCGTGCGCAAGGACCTAGGTCGCCGATACCATAAGGACCGGGCAATGAAGTGGGATGAAGCAGGATACCACTGCGGCGAGGTGCGGACTTTTGTGTTGTCATGGAGAGTATACGCGGTGTGGGATCAAGGGCAGTTTCAGCGTATGTTGATGCGCGCGATGGCGCGTGTGATTTCGCGGGTGTGTTCGCGTTTCTTGATATCTTCGCGTTTATCGTGCTGGACCTTCCCCTGCGCGAGGGCGAGCTCGACCTTAGCCCTGGGGCCTTTGAAATAGAGCTTGAGTGGGATGAGGGCCATGCCTTTGCGCTCAGTCCGACCTGCTAAGCGCGCGATTTCGTTCTTATGCAGGAGCAGCCGACGCGGGCGGAGAGGGTCGTGATTGAAACGATTAGCTTGCTCGTAGGGGCTGATATGAAAGTTGTACAAGATGGCTTCACCATGCTCGATCTTGGCGAAAGCGTCGTTGAGGGAACACTGGTGAGCGCGTAAGGATTTTACTTCAGTGCCGCGTAGTTCAATACCAGCTTCAAAAGTTTCGACGATGTGGTAGTCATGTCGTGCACGGCGATTGGTTACGATGGTCGAGATAGGTTGATGGCGTGCAGTATTCATGGGGCAGGTTCTGGCACTGAGGCAACTGCGCGGCGTTCTCGCAGCTGGGTAGCGTAGTGAGACAATGTGCCGGACGAGATCGCGGCACGGATGTCGGCCATAAGCTGGAGGTAAAAGTGCACGTTGTGAATGGTCAACAACATGCCACCCAACGATTCGCCCACGTTGAACAAGTGGCGTAAGTAAGCGCGGGAGAAGGTGCGGCAGGTGTAACACGTGCAGCCAGGTTGGACAGGATTGGGATCGTCTTTGAAGCGGCCGGCTTTGATAGGCAGGTCGCCATCGGCCGTGATGGCTTCGCCGTTGCGGGCGTTGCGCGTAGGCAAGACGCAATCGAACAAGTCTATGCCGGATTGAACTGCGCCGAGGATGTCCTCTGGGCGGCCGACGCCCATCAAGTAGCGGGGCCGATCTTGGGGTAGGAGTTCAGCACACAGGGCGGTGATACGCTCGATTTCTTCCTGAGGCTCGCCGACTGCGACGCCACCAATGGCGTACCCTGGAAAGTCAAGTGCGAGAAGTTCGTCAACGCACCTGCGGCGGAGGTCATCAAAAGTGCCGCCTTGTACAATAGCGAAGAGAGCTTGTTGATTCTCTTCGGCGTAGGCGTGCTGATGCTCCTCCAAGCAAATCCGTGCCCAGCGGGTCGTTCGCGCGACGGCGTCAGCGACTACGCTGCGTGGCGCCGTCGCAGGTGGGCACTCATCAAAGGTCATAATGATGTCGGCGCCTAGTTGATGTTGAATCTGGATAGCTTCGCGGGGGCCAATGAAAAGACGAGTGCCGTCAATATGACTTTGAAAAGTGACTCCCTCGTCGGTGACATTACGAAGGTCGGCCAGGCTAAAGACCTGAAATCCGCCACTGTCGGTAAGGATCGGGCGTGGCCAAGCCATGAATCGGTGTAAACCGCCGAGCGAGGCAATAAGGCTGGCGCCCGGGCGGACGTGCAAGTGATAAGTGTTGCCGAGGATGATCTCCGCGCCTAGATCGGTGAGGAGGTTGGGGGTAAGCGTTTTAACGGCAGCACGTGTTCCGACGGGCATGAAAGCGGGTGTGTGAACAATGCCGTGTGGGGTGCGCAACCGACCGATTCGAGCTGCGCTGTGCGCGTCTTGGGCAAGTATTTGGAAGGAGAAACCCATAGCGTGTTCATTGTAACAATTGAGGCTGCAAACCGCAACGTACGGAGGTGCACAGGTTCAATATCGATCAGCACTACTCGTCGTCAGCTGTATCGTGCAAAGGTGCGTGCGAGGCGTTCGCGCATTGCCTTACGTGCGGTTTTCAGGAAAAGGTCATGAATGCTGGAATGGGTCATAGATTGTTGTCACACACTAAGAGGATCGGGCTAAATTACGTTACTAAAAAGCCACAAACCGGAATGGAACACATGAGCTACAGCGATCCAAAGAAAAGCAGTTCATGCGCGCGCACCCAGCGGTTGTACGCAGGCGAGGTCACTTTAATGCCTGCCTGCACTTACTGGAGCAGATGTGTGAGCTGTTCCGCGGTAGTTGTCCCTACGCTTCAGCGCGGTTTCCCCTGCACATCGCCTACGCAAGCAGCGTGCGCAAGACTATTGTAGTCGGCTTCTCAAGCACCACGCGAGCAGGTGCAGGAGTAGCAAAAGTCACAAGTGCAGTTGTCTTGCAACAAAGAAGTACTACAGGGGGTCTTCGGGCTGTGTGGGAGCAGCCGACAGAAGCCCAAACTCTTCGAACGCCTTGCGGTAGATCGGGCGCTTGACATCCCAAGCGTGGGTAAGGACTTCAGCCGGAGTGAGCCATGTGATGCGTGCAAACTCACGATGTTTGGCCAAATCAATGTCATCGTCGGTGCCATCGAACTGTACCAAGAAATAGCGTTGGCATTGGCCGCGGTATTGTTGGCGCTTGGGCGGTGGTGGGGCGGGCCACTCATAGCAGTACCACTGAGTTGATTCGCGCAGAATGTGAAATTTTGTCGTGCCGATTTCTTCCGCCAGTTCTCGGAGCAAAGCTTGGGCCGGTGTTTCACCTTCCTCTACACCTCCCTGGGGTAGTTGCCAGGCGTTATGCTTCCAGCCAACGAGGACGCGCCCCTGGGCATTGAGGAGTATCGCTGCCACGTTTTTCCGGTAAGGTTTCTCGGTCATTGCGGCCGCAGGGGATGGGCGAGCGAAAATGTAAGTGGAGCACCAATTTCGACACCAAGCGCGTCTTTGGCTGATCCTTCGCGGAGGGCGATTTCCCAGCGCCCCGCGCTTCCGGGGAGAAAACAGAGCGTTGCGGGGGGCGCATCAGCATACGCACGGACTGACCGAGCGATCAGACGTCGGCCGTACCGAAAGCGCTGCACCGAGTAAGAGAGAGGCACGTCGGTGATCAGGTTGCCGTAGTAATCGGCGTAGAGGACGCGTGCCGGGTGCCAGGTACGCTGAGGATTGGGTGGCGCACAGACTGGAGGTATTGCGCGTTCTGCCAGTGGACAAGGTGTACCGAGGTGATGCAGTGGTGCACCTTGTGCCAGCGCTGCGGCTGCCGGTGCGAGGATGTCCCGTCCGTGAAAGGTCTGGCTCGGGTTTTTGACGCCAAGACGCGTAGGTTGGATGCACACCCCTTGTGCCTCGGGGATGTCCGAGAGTACGTAGGCAAGGAGACCATTGTCAGGCGCAACAAAGGCCGGGCCATGCGGCACACGGACGGCAAGGAGAGAGCGAGCGGTGCCCACACCCGGGTCTACCACGCACAAAAAAACAGTTTGAGGCGGAAAAAAGCGATACGAGACCCAGAGCACGTACGCAGCTGCAGCAATATTGTGCCGAGGAATACTGTGCGCAAGGTCAGTAATACGCACCGAGGGGCAGCGGCAGGCAAGCACACCGTGCAAGACACCTGCATAACCGGCTGCCGTGCCGAAATCGGTCAACAGTGCGATGTGCGGCGCAGCGCGGGGCATCGGTTAGTCGAGTCTTTTTACCGTGACATTCAGTTGCTCAACGATATTGCTGCTGTCGCGACTAAGGCGGGCAAACCCGAAACGGCGTGGATCCGTAGTGAGTTGGTGGTGCTCGTCAATCAGCATCTCCTGTTTTGCGCGGCGCGGTTGAATCACAATGATGTCCTTCCACTCGCGGGTCATGATCTCGAGTACCAGCGCGTCGGTCCCGGTATCCAGACGCACGAACGACTCGACGGCAGGATCCCCGCTGACAATCTCATGTAAGGCAGCGAAGCGAGTTTCCACCACGTTGGCACGTCGGGCGATCAACGTGGATTCTGTATACTCGCGATCTTTGACGAGCTCGCCGACCACACGCCCTGTGCCGCCACTACGGCCGATCAGGATTTGCGTACCTGGGTGGCCCATCATGATCGTGCGCAACCCAGTGTCCCATTCCGCGAGCCACTGTTCATGCGCCGTATAGGTGGTCACGTCATCAATCCACTGATAGCCATCGCTGGCGCTGCCAAGCAAGCTGGTATCAAGCATCTCATTGTTGAGAGAGCGTTCACCGCGCGTAGCGCGTTGAATACGTACGCGCGGGGAGCTGCCGTGCCAGACCCAGTCGGCGGTGAGGGGACGCGTAGCTTTAACAGTGAACACATCAACGCAGTAACGGTCAGCCAGAACAACACAACGGCGGTAGGCGGCGAGCGGTAGGTGGGGGTACGCGTTGCGCGCATCCGCTTCGATAACACTTACGGACGGGGTGCGGTCGAACAGAAGAAGCGTGCCCGGGGTGGCCGCGGCCGAGCTGGGGCGAATGCCCGCTTGAGAGCGATAATTCAAGACCACCGTGTTGTGCGCGATTGTATGGGGCAGCCAGCCGAGGCGTAACGGCGATGAAGAGGCTACTGGGATATCTCCTCCACTAACGCGCCGGCCCGTCGCACTCAGATACAACGCCAGCTTGTTAGCTGGTGCTCCTTTTCCAACCACGGGGCCGAAGAAGAGGCGTGCGTAGAGTTCCTGACCGGTATTTGGGTTCGCGGCCCGGAGTACGCCGAGGCCCGCCGATGGGCTGACGGCACTGTACGCCGGGCGTGGCTCGCAGCGCGCCGCGGGAGCACACATTCCTGCAAACCACACGACTGCCTCGTCTGGCACTCGCACCATATTCCGTTGCGCATAAGCAGCGTACAAGCTGTCGTTATATCGGGCTGCAGCCACCAGGTAGATATCACCCGGCGGCGGTTCGCTTGCCGTCCGGCCATCACCTGGGATCAAGCCTTGCGGGTCGACCAGCATTAGGGGAGCATCGCACAGCAAGCGCAGGTAATACTCCCCGCGCAAGTTGCGCCACGTGTAGGCATTGTCACGGCGTTGTAGCGTGCATTCTGCGTAGGCAAGATAGGCTCGCAGTGCAGCAAAGTGAGATTTGAGGGAAGCGCCTTTCCACATGCCGTCACGGCCGCACTGCTGGTCGAGCTGCCAGCGGATGCGTTGCTCGGCCAGGTTGAGCAATTGTGGATCTTGAATAGCTGCACCTACGATACCAATAGCAGCCGCGTGCCACGCCCCATGAGACGTCGTGCGGGTACGCTGCCACATGCTCGGCCAGGTGAGCATTTGCACCATGCCTCGCAGCCACTGAGCTAGGGCGAGCTGATCGGCGGGAGTAAGCGTATCATGCAAAAGATCATACGTGTAGGCCCAGTATGGCAACCAATCGCGTGCATAGAGCACGTGATACTTATTCGTAAGCTCAATACCGGTGGTGGTGGGCTCGGGAGGGAAGAACTCGCGTGCAGCGCGGAAGTAAGCAAGCGCCTGCGTGCGGTAGCGCCCGTCCTGCGTAAGGCAGAACGCTATCGTTAGGTAATAGGCCGCCCGACTGGTTTCCGCATTGACACGGTTGTTCTTGCGAGCTGTGCCCAACGGAACAGCAAGATGAGCGAAGCGAGGCGGTGCTTGCAACGCGCCGTCTGCTACATGCTGAATGCGGGCGAGCGCAGCTTTCGCTGCGGGGGATTCTTCGGCACGCTTTTGAAGCACTGCCTGAAGTGCTGCGCGCGTGGTGGCACGATAGGCACCTACGGAATAAAGTGTTTGCAACTCTCGCGATGGGGTCGCATGTGCTACACACAGGCAGACAACAGGACTGCATAGGAAGATTGGCCACCAGCGACGAGTATGCATGTTCATGGACGTATTGTATCATTTTCACCTTGAAGAGTGAATAGGCGCACTACACCACAAGGGTCGTTTCATGTACAGAATGCCGCTCGCCAGGCACCGATATTCGCAAGAAGTAACTTGCGCTGTTTGTTGTTTGCAGGTAGTTCTAATGCAGGAAGCCAAGGGCACTGACGTACGTTGGTATCCACGGTTTTTTCCTAAGCTCACAGAGAACTCAGAGCTAGTCGCTACATGGAGTGACGTACGGCGTGTGGTTGCACAAATGATTTATCTATGATATAGTATATGGTGAACGCGGTTTAAATCTTTAACGCACCGACCAACCACCTTATGCACCGCTGGTTTACCGCCCTCGCGCTTTACATAGGAACTGATTTGGCAGTCTTGCCAGCCTTTGCTGCGCCAGCCTACTACGGGTTCGGCTATCCTCATCTCGTCGTTGCGGAGTATCACCCTGCGCTGTATACGGCCAAGTACGCTTTGGTTGGGTACGACACCCCTATTCGCGCCAAAACGAACGGCGAGTTTCTCTCGCGCTTCGTATGGCAAGAGCATGGGCTGGCCAACCTGCTGACCGGCGGGCTAGCGATTGGAAACTTTTGGCCAGGTAACGACACCTGTGAATTCCTCGTCATGTTCCGCCGCTACGGTTTAGTCATTTCCGGTGAGGTGTACCGCGCGCCCGGCGTGTATTCCACGCGGCCTTGGGATTGGCAGTCAAGCTGGTTCTTCGCCAGTGCGAGTGCTGGCGGCTCGAACGACATTGTTTGCGTAGCAGCGGGCGACGTGCTGCCTGCCTACCCTGGCGATGAGCTCCTCATTGTACAGAGTTTAAGCGATCATTATCGTATTGCACCGCGACATCACCTTTTGATTTACTCGCGCCCAAGCTCCACCAATCAATCAAATTGGATTTTGCGTGGCACTTCTCCTCTGTTGCCGGAGGCAGGTATGGAAGTGGTTGGTATGACTGCCGGCGACTTCGCCTGGGCTGGACGTACGTGGTTGGCAGTTATGTACCGCACGAGCACCGCGCAGTTTGTGCGCTACTACGATGTCAGCGCGTTTCCATCGTTCGTGACGAAAGGAGAAGATGCAACATCATTTGGAGAGGCCGCGCCGTTCACCCTAACTTCCGCCGATTACACCAAAGAGTACGGCCGAGAGGGGCAGAAGTATCTTACAACAATTATTTGGGATGGCACTGTTTATCGACCGGTCGTGTTTTCCAATGCATTCGGCGTACCACCACGAGCACTTCCCATGATTGATGGGTGGTTTAACTACCGCATGGTTGCCTACACGAATGCACCAATTGCAGCAGCGGCCGGGCGCGTGTTCGGTTATCTCACTGACCGCTATGACTACTCCACACAATATCGTGACCCATTACAAGGCCCAGGTCGCCGCGATGTAGGGGTCGCCTGGATTGCTCGTCGCCCGATTTATAGCAAGCAGCGTGATCCCTTCCACCCTACCTGGTCTACTCACTTTGGTTGGCCCTTACCGGGCGAGCCTATTACCAATACCGTAGTTCTCGAAAACAGCGGCACCGCGCCAACATTACCCGGTACGCTGCGTCTCAAAGCGTGGTTCAACACATCCTATCGCAACGCTGATACCGCGCCAGCTACGATGTATTCTCCCGACACGCAGCTTGTTATTAACTCCTCCATTCCTACGTTTGTCACGCCGGTTGCCACGCAATACGCGCTGTTTACTGCGTTGGTCTATGGCACGAATTGGCCATATCAGTTCGATAATTTCATGCCTACTCGTCGCTTGATTCTGAGTACCGAGTACTGGAACGTGATAAGCATTGAAAACCTGAGCGACGCCGATGCCGACGCCTGTGAGCGCAATAATCGCCATGAAATGGCAGTACATGCGTGGACATTGCATCCAGTTTTCTTCCCCAAAACGGCGCTTACGAATGATTATCGACCCAATGTGAAGAACGATCCTCACTCGATTCTGTACATCCTGCACAAGCTGAACAACGCCATTCAATCCATGTGGGAACGGTCGGGCACATCAGACAACGACGACATTAAGATTCGCGTCACTCTTGATGGATTTGAGCTTGACGATGTGGACAATGCCCACCGTAGCTGGATCTTCAACGGCACGAACGTATGGCACTACTACGAGGGCTGTCGTGGGTTGGATTACAATCCCGCGTTAGATCCCTACGGTCAGCCATATGGTGTTTGGCCTGGGCATGGTGTCTGGCAGCGTTTCAATCGCGATGCGGAAGGCGATGAGGGGCATGAAACCACTCATCTGTTCCATCAGCTAGGTGATTTATATCAGTACCATGTCTTCCCCAAAGACAGCGCGGGTGCCATTCTGGGAAACGCCAGGCCACTCCAAATCCGCACTTGGTGCGCGAATCCCGATGTCTTTTCTACCGACGCGCGCATGCAGTTTTGCAAAGGGACCGCAGACCTGCACCGGTATACCCCCGGCATGCGCAATATGGGGCACGAGAACTGGGGCTTGGCCGCACCGGCCACCAACTTTGCCCGCGTTCGTGCGCGCAACGGTGCTCCCCTGGCAGGTGCTGTGGTCAAGTCTTACGTGCTCGAAAACGGCCAACTCTTCCTCAAAAACACTGTCACAACCGCGGCTGACGGTCTGGCAGATATTAACTGGCCACCACGGCCTCTGACATGGTCTGGGACGGACAGTGTGTATGGCTATCGCAAATACAATGGTCCCGCGCTTGGTCGGTACATTTTCATCACTATAACTCTGCCAGGTTACAGTGATGGATGGGTCTGGCGGCAGGACGATCCAGAATATATGCACTCTTCCAACCTAGCCCTGCCAGCGCGCGCCTTTGTCAACAGCAATTGGGACATCTGGGACGTCCCCACGCTGTATGAACCCAACGCATCCCCCTATCCTCATGCTACAGAAATCGTGGTGGAGGGCACGTCTGTCCGCATTAGCACTGTAGCCATTCCCGGCAACACCTATCGTGTCTACCGCCGTTCCCCACCTACCTACACTTTTCATTTGGTTACGAGTGCTGTGGCCGTGAGTTCCACGCTCCAACTGTCACCGCCATTGGGGAGTGGTCAGCAGCGCGCTATTTTTTATCTCACCGAAGTGACCGGGACGAATGAATCGAACCCGCGCGCTTTTCAAGTAGTCGCGACCAGCAACGCCCGGGCAATCACTGCGCGTGATAGTCGCACCTTATTCCTTACCTTGAACGCGGGTACAGCAGATCCCATCATGACCATCTGCGAGGGTTCTGAGCCTTTTGCTGAGGTGGCCACTCACTGGTTTTTTGGTCACCAACCGATCAAGGCCCAGCCAGCTAGCCACGGTGCGCATGTGCTAATGACTATTTCTTCCTATAGCGAGTGGGGCATCCCACCTGTCTACGTGACGTGGGTGCCTCGTCTGAGCGAGTTCAACTATGGCATCTATGATGTCAACGGTAACTTCGCCGGCGGGTGGCATGGCACGTTCGACACTGCCCCGCAGCAACTTCTTACTGACCCTGGTAACAACTTCATTGCGAAAAATGTACAGGTGGGCGACGAAGTGGGGGTAGGGAATGTGCGCACCAGCATTGTGGAAGTGGTCAGCGCGACCCAGCTGCGCCTGGCAGCCCAGGTGCTCCCTGGCGGCGGTACGGCACAGTACAGTGTCTATCGGACCATGGGACGCGAGGGAAGTGGCACGACCAATCGCATGGTTTCTCGCTACGTGCGTGGCATTGGTCGTGTGCATGACACTGCCGGTGGGCCCTATGTCGGTATCGCTGACATGGGCAACAATCGCGTGCTAGTGTGGGAAGAAACTACCAAATATCGCGCCCATTACGCTGCGAGCGGCTTTGCCCCCACTGACGTGGACCCCGATCCTGTTCACACTGGCCGTTTCTTCGTCATCTCGCGTGGAACCGACAAAAAATTGTACTGCTTCCAGTTCGATGGAGTCACAATCACGCTCCAGACAAATTGGTCCCTGAGTACTCTAGCGACGGATAGCGTCAGCAGTAGCGCGCGCCAATGTGGACTTGCCGTGCTGCCCCGGCCTAACGCTGCCCGTCTTGTTGCCGTAAGCGATGCCGGTTTCAATCGCGTGCTCGTCTACGAATTATTCAGCAATGACGTGCTCACGTTACGTCAGACGATCACCGCACCGTTGCCGCCCTTCATCGCTGCCACGCTTGCTCAACCACTCGATGTAGAATTCTTGCACGACCCGACACGTGGTCTTGCCCGATTGTTTGCCGTCGCAAATGGTAATCGCGTCGTCAAGCTTCTCGACGACATTGTCACAGCTGTCGTCCCACCATTCGTGGATATCACGAACCAGCCCATCTGGGTCACGTATGGCGTGACGCACATCACGCTCGGCGGGACTAATGGAGGCCAAGTGCTCGGCACGATGCACTGGTCGAATGCCTTGAATGGCGCCTCGGGGACGCTACCTGCGGCGCCAGCGTGGCAGATCAGCTCTGTTCCGCTTGCTCTAGGTGCCAATCTTATCTCCGTGAGCGGCACAAACGCTGCCGGCACTGTTGCTGTCGACACCACTATGGTCACTCGTTTGGACCCGAGTGCAGAACTTCCGTTTGTGGATGTTCTCTCCACTAATATCACGGTCCCGTACGATGTCTTTTACGTCTCCGTCCAAGGAACCAACAACGTGCATGTGGTCGGTGGAATGACGCTCACGACCTCGGCTGGTGACGTTCGTTCGTTTCCGGCCCTCAGCCCCTGGACTGTGTCGAATGTGTTTGTTGCAGTGGGCGAGACCGTGATTCAAGTAACAGGTACGAATGCATATGGCATGCCAGCAGCCGACACGATCCAGGTGATGCGCACTACCTACGCGGTTCCGACTGCCAGTGTGAACGTGCAATGGACAACTCTCTCTGTCCCACAACCGAGCGGGGCCGGATGCAAGCTTGGTACTGATGGCCGCTTCCTCTACTATTTACCCGGCAATAATTCCTCCGTCGCTTTCTATCGCTATGATCCGCAAAGTAATACATGGCTGAGCCTCGCTTCACACCCTGGACGGGCTGACCAGCACCGTGATGTCAATAACAACGGCTTGGAATATCGGGATGGTTTCTTTTTTTGCGCCCTGACAGCTCCGTGGACGAATCGGTGGAATGACTTTGCGACTCTGGTGGCACGGTATCAGGTTGCCAACGATCAATGGGTTGTTGTCTGCAGCGACATTGTGGTGGCCACCCTCTACGCTCCGACCAGTACGAATGTTCTCTACGGCAACGCACCCGCGTGGAATTTGTGTCTCGTCACACTTGGTTTGATTGACACTGTGTGCACGTCTACGCCTTCCTGGGACCCGAATATTCCTACCGGCAACACGCACACTCGTTTTGATTGTCAAGGTGCCGGTACGCAGGGTAACTGGACTAAGCGTTTCGATGCACACTGCGCTGCTTTTGATGACTTCGTCTACGGAGTGAAACAGGATTGGAACCCGCCTCCCTACGACAGCACCAATGCTTCGATAGGTGACGTCGTCTGGCGCGTGCCGAAAACTAACATAGTAACCGGTGCAGCTGTGGCCGTGACGAACCTGCCCTGGAACCCAGGTGCGGGGCTTTGTGCCATTTCTACACCCGCGGCACGGGCCCTCACGCGCCAGAACGAAATCGTGGTCGTTCGCGGCGCGGGCGTTGGCGCAAACCAAGATGGCTGGGGTACGCCAACACGCGACATCGCTGTGCTCTCCCTCCCCGATTGCTTGTGGCGGACCGTTACGCCGCTGCCCGCTGCTACGGGCTTAGGCACCGATATCACTGAAATTGGTGGCGAGTTATTTGTCAAGCCCTCAAACAATGCGCTCCTGTACCGAGGGACTCCGCTTTTCCCCGGCGACACTAACCCGCCGGATATTGACGTACACGCGCTTGTTTTCCCCCGTCATTCCACACTCCTTTTTCCAGATGTGATCACCAACATTACTTGGAATCCTCGCCGCATCAGCGACAATTATGATGGCACAAATGTTTTTATTACGCGTGTGCGCGTATTACGAAGCAACGACCTCGCCCAAGTTGCCCTAGTCACGACGGAAGTGGCAAACGCGTGTGCGACGGTCACGTGGCTGCCAACAGTAGCACTTACAAACGCCACACCGCTTGTTATCGAGCTCACCGCACGAGACATGGCTCAGAATGCCAGCGCACGCATTTTCGTCGGCGACGCCTTTTACGTGATCCCAGAGAGCTTGGGTATGCGCAGCATCACCTTGATGTTACTCGCGTGGCGCCGCAGGTCTGACCAGAGTCACGGTTGAGTCGGCAACGCCATCCGCGAATTGCGTACGGAGTGCTTGCCCGGGTGCCACCCTAGCCACGCTCGTAATGGGCAGCCCAGTTTCGGCTGCACGTGTGATCGTATAGCCGCGACGCAAAACGGCAACAGGCCCAAGAGCCTCCATCTGCGCCATCAGCCGCAGCAGCGCATCGCGTTTGCGCGCTAGGGAGTGCTCCATCGCCGTTTCCAAGGCTACACGCTGAAGACGCAGTACGTGTGATTGATGCTCAAGCTGGCGCCCAAATAACGTGCGCGCCGAGCGAACAACTTGCAGCGCGGCCGCTACCCGCGCCTCTGTGGCACGCATGCGCTCGCTCATCAGAGCACGCGCGGCGTTCTGCAACTCGTCCACACGCTGGCTGTAGTGCAAAATAATCCGCTCCGGCTCACGCAACGCGTAATGCGTCATGATGCGATCCAGCCGACGCTGCACGCTTTGCACCTGCCGCTCAAGTGCCGCCTGCGCACGCCGCCGCGTTTCGTTCACTCGCCCCACCAGCACCTCGCGCGGCTGCACGACCAGCTCAGCCGCTGCACTTGGCGTGGGTGCACGCAAATCGGCAACAAAATCCGCTATCGTGTAATCTGTCTCATGCCCCACCGCCGAGATGATCGGTATGGCCGACCGCGCAATCGCCCGTGCCACCACTTCCTCGTTAAACGCCCACAAATCCTCTATACTCCCTCCCCCACGGCCGACAATTAAGACATCAAAACAAAGTGGATAGCGAGTGGGATCTTGTGCGTGCTTGCGCGTTATTTCGTTGCACCAGTCAATTGCCGCGGCAATTTGTTGCGCAGCTCCCTCGCCTTGGACTTGAACCGGCACGAGCACAATGTGCATCGTTGGAAAGCGCCTCAGAATGATATTCACAATGTCGCGAATCGCTGCGCCACTCGGGGACGTCACCACGCCGATTGTGTGAGGTAACAATGGCAAGCGCTTTTTGCGCGCAGAATCAAACAAGCCCTCAGCTGCCAGCTTCCGCTTTAACTGCTCAAAAGCCAACTGGAGTGCGCCAATACCTCCCGGCTCCATCGTTTCACAAACAATTTGATACTTCCCCTGCGGCTCGTATACCTGTACACTCCCAGTCACAATCACTTTCAGCCCATCTGCAGGCTTGAACTGCACACGCTGGTTCGCATTGCGAAACATCGCCGCAGCAATCTGCGCACCCTCGTCCTTGAGCGTAAAGTACCAATGCCCCGAAGGATGTGCGCGGAAATTGCTGATTTCTCCTTCCACCCACACTGACGCGAACGAGCCCTCAATTAGCAGGCGTAAGCGCCGCGTTAGTTGTGTGACCGTCTCCGGCTCGCGTGGTCGAACAGCACAACTAGGTTCTGTACTGCTCCCGAACAAATCGCTCAACTCGCTTTGTTTCATCGCTGGCCAATATGCTGCCCCACCCACGCGCGCAGCCGCTTCACGGCTTCCTTCAACTGCTCGAGGCTCGTGGCAAAGGAAATGCGGATGTGCCCATCTGCTCCAAAAGACGCGCCCGGTACCGGCGCGATGTGTGCTTCTTCAAGCAGCCGTAAGCATAGCCGCGTTGACGGAATGCCCCAGGCACTTATGTTAGGAAACACGTAAAATGCTCCTTGGGGATCCAAGCACGACACGCCAGGTATCTTCCGCAATGCTTCGACCAACCATGCTCGCCGTTCGTCAAAGGCAGCACGCATACGCGCCACGCATTCCACGCTGCCCTGAAGCGCTGCCAGCGCTCCATATTGTGCAAAGCTGGTCGTGCCTGTGGTGGATTGTTCCTGTAAACACTGGATCGCTTCCGCCGACGCACGATCGGGGCAAGCGACGTACCCCAGCCGCCACCCGGTCATGCTGAACGTTTTCGAGAATCCGTTGACGGTGAACGTGCGCTCGTACAAGTCAGGGGCCGCCGCCGCAAAGCTTACATGCCGGAACCCACGGTAAGTCAGTAGCTCGTAGATTTCATCGGAAACTATCGCGATCCGCGGATGCTCGCGCAATACCTCCGCCAAGCTTTGTTGCTGGTTACAATCGTATCCCATTCCTGTCGGATTGGAGGGGCTATTCAGGATAAACGCACGCGTTCGTGGCGTAATTGCCGCCGCTAACTGCTCTGGCCTCAAGCGAAACTCATTCTCCTGTTCTGTCGGTACAATCACCGGCCTCCCGCCCGCCAATGTGACAAGCTCAGGATAGCTCACCCAGTACGGGCTGGGGATGATCACCTCATCACCAGGCTCCAACACAACCTGGAAAATGTTGTACAACGAGTGCTTTGCTCCACACCCGACCACAATCTGCTGCGGCGAATACTGCAGGCCGTTCTCGCGTTGCAATTTTGCCGCAATTGCTTCACGGAGCTCCGGAATTCCCGCCGACGGCATGTACTTTGTCTTGCCCTCGCGCAACGCCCGAATGGCTGCCTCCTTGATGTGCTCGGGTGTGTCAAAATCTGGCTCGCCAGCCGCAAGCGAAACTACCTTGATCCCCCTCGCATTCAACTCCCGTGCCCGCATGGTGATACCAATCGTGGCAGACGGTTTCACAGCTTGCATGCGTTGATTGACAAGGAATCCCATGTCAGCACTCAACAAGTTACACGAAACGTTGGGAAAATGTCCGCGGTGAGCGCATCCGCGCCACGCGCCTCAAGCAATGTTGCCCCACGATACGCGATCATGCGTGCGTTGTCCGTACACAATGGCAGCGATGGGAGGACTACATAGAGACCATAGCGCTTCGCGTCGGCTTGCAAACGTGTCCGCAGCGCCGCATTGGCACTCACCCCCCCGCCAAGCACCACATAGCGCCGCGCCAGCATGCGCGCCGCCGCAATCGTTTTCCGCGCCAGGACATCCACGATCGCCTCCTGGTACGATGCTGCAACGTCTTCCTGTGCGCGATCCGGATGCTCTTCCAGGTAGTACAGGAGGGCCGTCTTCAGCCCTGAAAAACTAAAATCAAACACGCCCCGACGCATCAGCGCACGTGGAAAGTGAATCGCCCGCGGGTTGCCACGCTCTGCTAGTCGCGCCAGCGCCAACCCACCTGGATACCCTAACCCCAGCAGCTTCGCGCCTTTGTCAAATGCTTCCCCCGCCGCGTCATCTCGTGTTCGCCCTATGATGCGGTAGCGACACACTTCCTCTACATCAGCCAATAGTGTATGCCCCCCGGAAACAACCAGAGCGACAAAAGGAAAGGGAACCTCCTGCTCCGCACACGCTGACACCATGTGCGCTTCAATGTGATTCACTGCCACAAATGGCTTGCCAAGCGCCGCTGCTAGCGCCTTCCCGTACGACAACCCCACAATCAGTGCCCCAGCTAGGCCTGGCCCGGCTGTCGCAGCAACTGCATCAATCTCTCCCAATGTGATCCCAGCTTGGCGACACACCGCCTGCACTAACGGCGCTACCGTCTCCAAATGACAGCGACTGGCAAGCTCCGGCACGACACCACCATACGGCGCGTGCGTCGCCAGCTGCCGTGCGATTACTTCAAAAAAACGACGCGTCGGAACGTGCCACAGCGCCGCTGCTGTCTCGTCGCATGAACTTTCGATGCCGAGCACCCACTTCATCGGGAGCTAGGGCACCGTCGTGGATTCCGTTTGTGGCACGCGTTGCAACACCGGTTGCGCCGCCGCAGGCTCGTTCACCATCCCTGCCAACCGCGAGCGCATGAACTCGACGCGATACACGCAAAACACCTGGTCAATTTTGAATTCAAACCAGCGTATCTTCTCCACGTCGCTCTCACTCTCACCCACTGTCAAATAATACTCGAAATCATACGCAGGATTGCGCCGGAAAAATTGATGCAGCTCCTGCCATGAGCGATCCATTTTATCACGAAACCGCACCGTGCGTTCTACCCAGCGCCGACCTTTCATTTCACGCGGTGTCGTCCGGAACATGACGGCATCACGCGGTGTGTAGCCCAGCGTCTGAAATGATTCCTCAATCTTCGTTTGGGCATGTTTCACCCGCGCGTCAAAACTGGCGCACCCATTCACCAGCACAGTGCTTATCGCCCCGATCACCCCGACTGTCAACGCCCGTGTGCACATCATATGCTCCCATGCCATACACTCCTCCTTACCGTGCTGCGGGATTATTTGTACTCACCGCGGGCAGGGATTCCTCAAGTGGCACCGCAGCTGCCCTGCTCGCGCTAGCCGCGCCCACTCCATTTGTCGCCACCGGCGGATGCAAAAACGCTAACGCGCGCAGTACGTCAATCGCACGCTCCAGTTGCATGTCACGTACGTTCTTTAACTCTTCGTAGCGAGCCCGCTCGCGTTCCGACAATTTCTCTGGATCGACCCGGTCATACCCGCGCATACGCCGCTCCAGTAACGCTAACTCATCCTCCGGGCTCATCATCACTTCCACGGTCGGAAAAATCCCCGTCCCATGGATACATTCCCCTGATGGCGTGTAGTATTTCGCTGTCGTCAGCCGCAATGCGCAATTATTGTTCCCCACAGGAATTACTGTTTGCACCGATCCCTTCCCAAACGTACGACTGCCCAGTACAATCGCCCGTCGATGGTCTTTGAGTGCCCCCGCCACGATTTCTGATGCGCTGGCCGACGCCCCGTTCACTAACACCACAAGTGGCCCACGATACACTGCACCATCCTCTCCCACGCGCGCGACAGTGTTTTGTGACGGCATACGCCCACGCGTCGCTACCACCACTTGACCAGGCTCTAAAAATAACGACGCCACCGCGATTGCTTCATTTAATAACCCGCCCCCATTGTTGCGCAAGTCTAAAATCAAAGAGGCCATCTCCTGCGTGGCCAAGCTCGCCAGCGCCACTTTCAATTCGCTACTCGTCGTCTTGTCAAAATTTGTCACCCGCACATAGCCAATGTGATTTGTCGGATCAAGGATCTTCACGTCACGCACACTGTGCACCTTGATGATTGCGCGCGTAAGGACGTGTTCCATGATCTCTCGGCGCGGGCCGAGAACCCGTTGGATTGCAACCGTCACGACCGTGCCTGGTGCGCCACGCAGCCGCTTCACTGCTTCGCTAAGGGACATGTCGCGCGTGCTCTCATGATTAATCCGAATGATCCGATCATTTGGTGCGACACCTGCCTTCGCCGCCGGCGTATCGTCCAACGGCGCGATGACCGTCAGATATTCATCCCGAATTCCTATCTCGATCCCAATGCCGCCAAACTGCCCTTCCGTCGTCACTTTAAGCTCTTCCGTCGCTTCCGGCTCCATAAATTCACTGTGCGGATCAAGCGACCGCATCATCCCGCGCAAAGCACCATAAATGAGGTTCGTCACGTTCACCTCGTCGGCATAGTCGCTCTGCACTATTGCTGCGCACGACCCAAACAAATCTAACAGGGGAAAAATCTCGTCCAGCCGTTGCGACCGTGCTACAGCCAGCGTGCAGCTCAGCGCAACACCGCACACCACTAGCTTCATCCGCGTCTGTTTATCCCTCTCCTGTCTCATAGCGCCAAAATTATAACACGCACGCTCGATCACGTCAACTTGTCTGTGTCTTAACTCACCTCGAGAGCTCGCTTCCACACCCCAGGGCACTTGCGCGCCACACCGCTCGCTTATTTCATCATGTCACCCAAAAGTCACAAGATCGCCAGCGTTCCTTCGCCATCTTTTCTCGCCTGTAAATGACATTTGGGGTCGTGTGAAGTCTGCTCCGCAAGCCCATCTTGCTCACGTCGTACTCCCGAGCAACCACCGCGGTGCTACCCGACGAAAAAATTGCGCACTCCACAACCACGCCCGCGCATAACGTACTGTTGATCATACTGTTTCCTGAGCCAAGACACGACTCAGTGCTGCCCTCTTGTAGCGGTTACTCTGTCGTCGCAGCAGTCACCCTCTGCACACATACTCACCTCGATCTGATGAGCAGTTTCGATGCCTCGCCGAAATCTACTGCCATCAAAACTCAGCGCATCCTACCAAGACTTTTCCATCGCTCATTATTCAATGGAGCGGGAGGCGCGGCGCAACGCTGTAAAGAGAACGCGTTCAATGATAAGCTCAGTTCGCGGCTGACTCCCCGGCAACATGATAGCCACCGACGCAAGAGCTTGGGTGTCAAGAATTGCATTCCCACGCTGATTGCCATAGGAAGTGTTTAACTCGCATTCGCGTAAGTCAACCACATAGGTATACCACTGGCCACGGCCGTGGAGCGGTAGAGAGAGAAACACCTCGCCATCCGCACCGCGTTCGCCCGCATACGTCTGCGCCCCGATCGGCCCCGCACCACTTTCGTTGAGTACCAGGCAAACAACTGTGTTCAAAGGAACGAGCGCGCGCATTACAAGGTACTGTGCCCCACGCACGTTGACGCTTCCATCACGATTGCGCGGCAAACCTATGAGCGGCAAGTTACACCCACACCCCCACCCGGCCGGCTCTGCCGTGATTCGCACGGTATTTGTCGTGACCTGCGCCGCGATGCGCGCACCGCCACCTTCGTCTCCCCACGTCTCTAATGATAATGTGGGCAGTCGTTGCCATAACAAAACAGCGTTAAATTTCACTCCCGAGGGCACTGCAGGTACATGCACGCTACGCTGCTCTGGCCATGCCTTCTCGTCAAATCTGCGCGGCAAGGCGTGAACCGAATTTGCATGGAGCGCCACGGCACTCGCGTGGACACGCTGCAACGCTCTTACCAACTTACGATAGGGCTGATCGTGAATCGACACTAAACCGTAGTTTGAGTTTTCACCATCGAAGCGTCCGCCAGGAGGCTGATCGAAATATTGAAACCAGTCCCAGCCTATGACATATGGCAGTGCCGCCAAGGCCCTACAGAATTGCTCCGCGTTTCGCGCCCGGTCGGCTTGCGTCGACACTGTAACGTCAGCTCCTCGCGTGTTCGGGTTACCAGACGCATTCTCCATAGCACGCCACGAAAATTCGCTAATCAGCAGAGGCTTGCGCGTCAGTGCGTATACATTGTCGAGAAATGACACGTCCACCGTCCCCTCTTTCCGGTACAGATTGATACTAATCACATCCGCATAGCGACCACAGGCCTCAATCACTGCGCGCGGGGCTGTCCCAGCGAAACGTGCGCCAAGAAACAGCTTCCCTGGCGCATGTTGGCGTAGCGCCGCTCGTGCCATGCTAAAATACCGGTCCGCTACGACACCCGCCCATTCGAAAATCATTTGCTTTGCATGACGCGTCCGCGCCTGTAGCTGTGTACGCGTGAGGAGCTCATCAAACGAACCGAGCGCCGGTGCCCAATGCTGGTTAAATGTCGCCACGTCGTTACTCGTGTGTACTCGCAGAAATTCCACCACCATCTGTTTGCCCGGCGCGTTACTCGGCAGCGCGCAGTATTGATACAACAGCGCTCGTGAGGGGTCTGTCGGCCAACCGTACTCACCGTACCACGCCATCTCGTTATTGCAATAAAAGCCCACCAACCCGGGCTCATTCGCATACGGAATAACGTCACGTTGCACTGTTTTCGCAAACCGTTGTTCATATTCGTCACTAAACACATCAACCAGTGCCGCTGCGCCCCAGCCGCCCAGCCACGCACAACGTGTGTGTGGCACACCCAGTGCGTAAATCTCATCCGCCGACCATGCCCCTACCCCGTTAAAGCCCCACGCAGTTATGCGCTCCCACGCCGCCGTCGCCCAGCGCGCCAGTTCATACCCGTAACGCGCGCGCACATCGTACCTTGGGCCCTCTGATCCGTCAGCCGGCAGGACGCAGTTCACACCATGCCAGAGTAGCCGCCGATACCCTTGTGCTAACCAATACCGGCCGTCCTCGCAAATGATGTGCCAGGTTGACGATGCCGTTGCAGGTATTTCAGCACAGCAAGCCAGCACAGGAACGATCCAGCTGATGCTGCAAACAAGAACTGAGAGCTGTGCAACCATAAGCTTTACCTCCCGCAAGTGATAACGTTTGCACCCACCCACACCGCCTTCACGCCGGCTTGCGATGGGCGCTGTGCTCATAAATGTTTCCCCGCGAGCTATTATAACACCCCCAAGGTAGGATATGTTCTCCACCCAGCCACCCCCGCGCATATACCGATAATCAGCGACGACAAAGCCCATCCCGCGCTCTCCCCATCTGCCGCCTCTGCAAGCCTGGCCGATGTCACTCCACGCCACAAACTGACGTGTGCACGCATGATGCATTCCAACAACTCAGGCGAGAGCCGCCATATCGAAGCAGCTCCTCTTCCTGACATTGTTTAGACTCCCAACCTGGACCGAGTGACGATGCATTCTGTGATACTCAACGAAGCTCTTCTAATGTGATGTTGGTGAACTCGCCCGTCGTGGCAACGTTGCCGTACCCTAAATGAACGTAGACGACTGCTGTCCCACTCACCTCGTTTGTGAAAATGAGATACTTCTGCCACCAGTCATTGTACTCACTCATCCAGATGAGCTCCCGCTCGGGCTGAGGTGGCAACCAAACAGCAATGCGCCCTCCAAAAAGTACATTTGAGTCGGTGGTTGCTACGCTCCGCGCAGCTCCGCCGAGGCGGTACACCGTGTTTGACACCAGCACAACACGCTGCTCTACACCCACAAGTAAACGCTGAGGATTTTCAATCCGCAGCGCATAGCGCATGCCCATGCTTGTTCGCGCCGGCACAATACGCAGGCAATTTGAGACAGAGCGGGCGGCATTCCAAAATTGCCAGCTGCTCAAGTCTTCATCAAAGCCGCCATTGCGCAAGAGACCGCCGTCGTGTTCCAAATGAACTTGCGGCGATGTATCATCGGCACGACGTGGATCCAACCACGTAGGAACCCGCGCGGCAATGATGAGCTCACGTACGGGCACGGTGCCGCTATTAGAGATGCGCAGGTGCATACGCCCGCGCAATACTTTCACCCGCGCCTCCGGCGGCTCAACCTGCACGCTCTCGCCAAAAAAGCCCGGAAGTACCTGCGCGTACACTTCCGCATTCGGGCCTAAATTGCGTACGATCACGCGGCGATGCGTGAGGGCTACCTCCGTAGTCCCCGTGAGCTTGAATACCGCGCACGTATGTGCTGCAGCACCGAGCAGCTCACGTGCAAACGTGACGTTCCAATCGTTCCCCGGTTGAGGCATTTTGCGCAACGCCATATTGCCACTGAAAATCACGCGCCCGTCTTCGCTGGGAAGAGCACACGTCGCCATCCCCGCACGCGCCTCGCACGCCGGTTCGTCCCGGTACGCCAGCATGGCAGCCTTTAACGTGCCTGCGCGTTGCGCCGCGACCTGCCACCACCATGCCTGCGCTATCACACCCACTGTCACACAGCCGATGAGCAACGGCCGCATCCACCGCGGGAGCCACATTTCCACTCGACGCACCCCACACGCCGCAAGCACGACTAGCCCACACGCTCCGAGCATTAAGAACCGGTCTGGAACGCGAAACCGCCCTTCACACAAGTCAAATAGCCAGCGATACAGCGCTACATGCGCGGCCAGCAGAAACCCCAGCCCAAGCAGAATAACTGCATAACACCACAACTGCGCAAATCGACGCAGCCCTACAATAAGCCCCACGACCCCACACACTGTTGTAATCCACGCAGGCGCAACCGCAGTTTCCCACACACCCCACGGCCACGAGCCCACACGCGGTAGCCACGTCACTGCAACATACCGTGCGTCTACCAGACTTCGCAGTGCAACCTCCCAGCGCGGTGTCCCGTCAAAGCGAATCTCGCGCCCCATCGGCATTTGCACCCACATCATCAACCGTGGCCAACTTATAATCGCGATCGCGACCACAGCCAAACTACTCCACGCGTGTGCACGCACACATCTGCGCATCCCCCCCCTTCTCCATACCTCCGCCACAAGTCGTACACCCCACCACACTACTGCCCCCGGGCCAAGCACGTACAGCACGGCGTGAAACACAGGGCCATAGGCGATCACACTGCCTAGCGCCGCGCAAAGCGCCGCACTCCCCCAACCCGGCCGCTCCCATATCTCGTCAATCGCCCAGAGCACCAGCGGAAGCAGTCCCTGCCACATAAACATGTCGTTCCCTACCGCCACACGCCAAAAAAAGCCCAAGCTCAGCATCCAGCTCACCCCCGCACATAACCCAGCCCCGTGACCTACATACCGCCGCAGCCATAGCCACATACCTAGCACACCAAGACATGCATACATTCCCACCGCCCAGCGTAGCCCCGCCCGAGGGCCACACGCCACCACCCACAGTAATGTCGGTGATGTTGTCATCCCCTGCGGATTCTGCACCAGGTACTCGCCGCCGTTTACTAAATACGAGAATAACGGCAGTTCATAGTAATGTCGCACTGCCGAGTACGCTACCCTCGCTTGAAATTCCGACAGTGGCCAATCCCATCCCTCGCTGTAAAATGCCAGGCGCACGAACAATGCCCCTGCTACCCCGACTGCCACTAGCAGAGCGAGAAATTTACTCCATTCCAATATCTCCTCACGCCTGAGCTCACTCATCGCCACATTCCTCTAATCTCACGTGACTGAACTCCCCTGTGGTTGCCACATTCCCGTACCCGAGGTGGACATACACGCACGCTACGCCACTTACCCGACTCGTAAACATTGTGACTTGCTCGCGCCATGAGCCATCTGAGTACAGCCACACAAGCTGTGGCTCGGGCTGCGGCGGCAACCATACAGCTACGCGCCCTCCAAACAGCTGCTCCGCAGAGTCCGTCACAGACCGTGCCCGCGCACGTAAGCGGTACACTGTCCCCGAGTGAACACGCACAAGTTGTTGCACACCCGCTAGCGTGCCCCGTGGATTGGCCATGCGCAGCGCCGAGCCATCCTCGCCCCCGATTACCCATAATGTATTTGTAATGCTCTCGTCACGCCACGGCCGCCAATGCAGTAATCCTTCGCCGAATGTGCCATTCACCACAAGGTTCCGCTCGCTGCCTGTCACAGCCTGCGACGCCTGCGTAGCCTCCACGTGCTTCCCTAATCCGACCCCATCGCCACGCCTCTCACGCACTGTAATTTCGCTCACTGCCACGCAGCGTGGCTTGTCATCTCCACCGCCCTGTGTCACACATGGCACATACGTGCGCGGATACGTGAACGAAAGCCAGTTGATCTCACGCCACGCCCCGTCTGGTACCGTGAACGTGTACGTCTCCCACGAGTTACTCACACGCACAGTGCCAAGCACAATGTCATTCAGCACAATGCCCACATCCACGCCTTCTTTCACAAACGGCACCGCCGAGCGTAGCGTTACGACCAGCGCACGTGCGTCGTACCCTGGCCCGGGCAAGCACACCACGGATTGCCGCCCAATGGATCGTTGAAACGGTCGGTCATCGCGCTCCATCGTGTCGAACCCGCCCGCTTGATAAGCGTACGATACCGGCAGGCCAAACTGGTACGGCCAGCGGGGCGGAAGTGCGACAATTGGCACGCACAGCGCGGCCCGTCCCCCGCCGGCCCGCTCTACGCTAATGTCAAGCCATCGTGCCGCTCTCATGGCTTCGTCAGAAAAACGCGCCCGCGCCTCAGGTGCCTTCGCGATGCGCCACACCCCCGGTCGCAACAGCCGGCCTGTCAGGCGCCCCCGCGCGCGCTCGTAGCACAGCTCGAGTCCCACTTCAAACTTCGGCCCCTTCAACACGAACGGCAGCTCCTCACGCACTCGCAGCTGTGCCAGCCTGCGCCGTGCCTCATCCAACACCCGCACCGTCGCCGTAAACCGCCGCGCCCCCTCTGGCACAAAACAAAACAACGCAGTCGTACAAAAGTCTACCGACACGGTGTAGATTACGTGCGGCAAACTCACCTCGTACCGCTGCGTCACAACTACACTCACAGGTGCCGTCTTCCCTGGAGCCGGATTACGAAACACCATCGTCCCGCCAAAATTCGTTACATAGCGCAGATCACTGCACACCTCCACCACCTGGCGCTCAACCTCGCCTGCGCCCTCCTGCACCCACAAGTGATACGGTGAAGCTGACACAAACGCCGCCCGCGCCGTGAGCGCTAAACCACTCACCTCCTCCAAAAAAAACGGCAGGGGAATCACGTAGCGTGAGCGACCTTTCGCCGTCGGCTGATCGGCCAACGCACCTAAAGCACCTTTAATGTTGAAATCAAAAAAGGTCGGACGATACGGAAACTCAATCATCGGGCTTGGATATGACTGCTCGCTTAGCCACTGGTACACCGGGGGCGGGTTACGCAGCTCATCGTAGCGCGTCAAAGACCGCAACCTAACCGTGTTCTCTAAGCTGAAAAGTACGCTGAGCACAGCTACCCCAACCGATGCCACCACGCTGACCACCCGCCACCGCCCTGCTGCACGAAGAAGGTCCCCAAGCGCCACCCCCGCCAGCACCGTCACACACAAATGCAGCGAGAAGAGAAACGCCCGTGGCGCACGTACCACAGCCAGCACAGGCGGATCGACGTACAAGCGCGACAGCCGTCCAAATGAGCCCAGCCCGATCTGTGGCGTAAACGCTAGACAAAGTGCAACAGCCCCAGCAAGTAGCAGCGCCCACCGCAGCCACCCCCGCCGCCCATACACAAACGGCGCCAGCAACGCCCGCACCACCCCTGCCGTGCCGCACAGTTGCCACACTGCTCCCGGCCATACAAAAAACGACGGGTCTGGTGACGACTGCGTCCGTACGTGCGTGATGTGATGCCAGAAATCACGCCACACGCTCCACCACGCCTCCCACGTCATCATGCTCACATTCACAAACATGATCCCTCGCCACCCGTGTCCCGGATAGCGCCTCAACACCCGCACATACGGGTACACAAACGGGAGCATCAGAAGAATAAACACAACGCTTGCCACCACAAATCGTTGCCACTCTCGCTGCCAGCGCTCAGGATACGCGATGAAGCCCAAGGGGACTGCCACGCCCAGTAACACTACTAAAAATACCGCTTGATAATCCGGCGTGGTCGTCTTCAATGCCGCCGCCCCAAAAAACAATCCAAGTCGCAGCACACCACCGCGCTCGAGCCAGCTCAGCCACGCTAACAGGGTAAGCGCGCTAATGTACATCACTTGAATGTCAAGCTCCATACAGAAAAAGCTGTAGCCGTAAAACGCACCCATCACACCGCCAAACACACCAGCCAGCCACTGCCCGCTCCAACGTCGTACCAACGCGTAAACGCACCAGGCGTTCGCAACGTACAGCATCATTGCGATCACGTTAAAAATCAGCAGGGGATTGCCCAGGATCTGATACAGTGCATAATAGGTCAGCGCGTACGGATAATCCACCTGGTGCAGCGTGCACGCGAAAGGCTCAGGATACGGCCGATCCCCGCGCCAAAAACGCCACGGAGTGCGCAAAAGCGCCCGGGCCACCGTCAGCGGCGCCGCGGTAAAGTTGTAAAAGTCAAACGTTCCTCCCGTCGGTGCGTGCGTCGTCAACACTGGTAATACAGGCAGAAAATGCCAGAGAGTCAGCAGCAAGAAAACCGCCAGAGCAACAACGTGCGCTACCCAACCCCGCCACGCCTGGCCGCAGCGCCTTTCCAGCGTGGCTGAAGCAGTGTGATCTACCTTTTCCCCTGCAACCATCCTCGGTGACCCACTCTACCGCGCTCTAGCTACATTATCGCGTCCTCCTTCCTACCGCCCCGGACGCTTCCACACAATCAGCGCGACTCATTATGCTGTCCATTACAACTCGGCTCGCCCTGCACTCGTGAACGGGAAAGCAATCCGCGCTATCGTTGCTCCAGTACACTCGACCATCACACGTACCTCTCAGCAAGCAACAAGAATCGTTCCCAACCATGCGTGCGCAACCATTCCCACCAAAGCTCGGCGCTCTTTGCGTTTTTTTCAACACGCGCGCGTTATCCGGCAAGCTCCTCAGCGCATTACTCCCGCTCGTCGTGTCCGTGACAATTCTCAGATGATGCGGACCAAAGTACACCAGGCATAGTGCACGCGACGTGTGTTCTCACAATAGCCTCGTTAATCTCACTCACAAGATCAGCCTAATCACACCGCCAATCTGCAACACCTGCCAACGACGTATCCCTGCCGAGACGCTCAGCACACCGATAACTCGGTACTTCAGTGTTTCTGTCCCACGTTCATCCACGCGCAAGAAGCCCACAGTGCTCGCCCGTCCCTCTGCAGCCATAGCAGACACATCACC
>JAOACZ010000006.1 GCA_026417575.1 bacterium
CGGCAGCGTCAGATGTGTATAAGAGACAGGTACCGCCTCATGCGGCACGTCCCCGTGTACCCTCACACCCAACCTCCCCAAGACCTCCCGCTCCGCCTCGCCAATCGGCTCCACAAATTGCACCACGTATACCGCCGTACCACGTTTCGTCAGTACCTTCTCCCCCACCTCCTCAATCTTATCCCGTATCTCCTTACTCCGCGCAAAACGCTCTGCTGCACCACGTGTGTTGATCGTCCGCCCCGCAAATATCACGGCACTTCGATCCTCCTCCACCCTCGCACGTACCCTCGTAGCCCGCACCTCCGGCCACCCGAAATCTTCCTGGCCCACCTGCTCAGGCCCACGTATGCCCCCCTGCACTGCTGCACCTGCAACACTCACCCACAGCACCACTAGCAACTCACCTAAAAATCCACTGCGCATTTCGTACTCGTACAATTCGGTTACTTTAACTCCACTCTACCATATTCTCTTCGCTCCGGTCAACTTCTCACCCGTCGCATTATCGCCACCACAAGAAAACAATTACTTCGCTTCCTCCATGTTTGCTGGCCACACACCGATCCTTTCACATTCTCCATACCCTCACCTCTCGTTTTCACCAATGCCATCACTCAGTGGTGGGAGCAACAATTGTGCTACGAGAAGCCCTGCTCACCAAGATTGTCCCCCGCCCTCGGGGACGTGACATCAAAAGCCTCCTCTGCTCATATGTCACCTGCTCTGTCTCGACCAAGGCACGCCTAGCCCACTCCAAACTCCCCTCTCACAGACTGATTCCCTCATTTCTCTCCTCTCTGCCACACGCAAATTCTTACCCAGCCCTTCCCCTGCTCGCTTCAATTTTGCTACAATATCCGCCATAACCCCTTAAGGTTCCTCCATGAAAGCCCCTGGTGCCGTCTCTGCGTTCGTCCTCATCCTCATCCTCCTCTTCCTTGCACTCGTCCTCTTCATCTGGTACGGCTGCCGCATCGAAGTCCCCTCCGGCGAGATGGTCGTCCTCATCAAAAAAACAGGCAAAAATCTTCCCCCCGGCGCTATTATCGCTCCCGACCCATCCTACAAAGGCATCCAGCTCGAACCTCTCCCAGAAGGACGCTACTTCCGCAACCCTCTCTTCTGGGATTGGAAGTTCGTCAAAATTACCACCGTTCCAGCCGGCCATGTCGGCGTCGTGACCCGCCTCTACGGCCGTGACCTCACCGCCGATGACCTCGCCGCCGGCCGCCTCTTCGCCCACAACGGCGAAAAAGGCCTCCTCCGCGAACCCCTCACCCCCGGCAATTACCGCATCAACCCCTACGCCTACCGCGTCGAACTCTTCCCCGCCGTCGAAGTCCCCGCGGGCTTCGTCGGGATCGTCACCGAACTCGCCGGTAAAACTCCCCAAAACCCTAACGTCTTCGTCGTCAAACCCGGCGAACGCGGCGTCCAGCCCGACGTCCTCCAGCCCGGTACCTATTACGTCAACCCCTACGCCCAGCGCATCGACCTCATGGATGTCCGGTCCCAACGCCACGAAATGTACGGCGAAAATGCTCTCCGCTTCCCCACCAGTGATGGCTTCGACATGCGCGTCCTCCTCGTCGTCGAATGGGCCGTCGATCCCAAACGTGCCCCTGAAGTCCTCGTCCGTATCGGCGAAATGGGTGCCACCGAAGAATCCAACGAAATCCTCCAAAAAATCGTCGTCCCCGCAATCCGCGGCTTCGGCCGCATCATCGGCTCCCAATACTCTTCCATCGACTACATTTCCGGCATGTCCCGCATCGTCTTCCAAAGCAACCTCTTCGAACGCGTCCGCACCACCTGCGCCTCGAAAGGAATCGAAATTAAATCCGTTCTCATCGCTGATATCGACCCACCCGAAGAAATCGCCCAGGCCCTCCGTGAACGCGAAATCGCAAAAGAAGAACTCGCTCGCAACGAAGCCCAAATCGCTCAAGCCCGTGCCGATCAGTCCCTCGCCGAAACCGAAGCCCTCATCCAACAACAACGTCGTAAGGTCGAAGCCGAAACCGAAAAACTTCAAGCCGTCATCGCTGCCACCAACGATCAACTCGTCGCTCTCGTCAACCAAGAACAAAAGCTCGTCGTCGCCCGCACTGACCTCGAAGCCGCTCAGCGCGAAGCCGAAGCTGTCCGTGCCCGCGGCAAAGCTCAAGCTGATGTCATCCTCCTCGGCCATAAGGCGGACGCCGCCGCCCTCAGTCGCGCCGCACAAGCCTTCGGCTCCGGCGACAAACTCGCCTCCTACGAGCTCATCCGCGCCCTCGCTCAACGCTTGAAAACTTTCTTCACCTCCGACGATACCGAACTCGGCAAAATCATCACCCCCAACAACTTCCCTTCCCCTTCACCCTGACTCGCCTCCTCCTTTGCTCCTGTGTCCCTCACCAACCATCAACACCGGTGCCTCCCATGACAACACTTAACCTCCTTCAAATCAGTCCTGATCGCCGCTCGCTCCTGCACACGATCCTACGCCTCTTCTTCAGTCTCGCCGTTGTCACCATCATCGTCATCCTCATCATCGCCCTCATCTGGAACTCTATCTTCGTCTACATTCACCCCGGCTACATGGGCATCGTGAACCGGAAATTTGGCAAGCCTCTCGCTCCCGGCCAAATCCTCGCCCAGCCCGGCCAAAAAGGCGTTCAAGAATACGTCCTCGGTGAAGGCCGCCATTTCCTCAACCCTCTTCTCTACTCAATCGAAATCCGTCCCTGCATCCTCATCCCCGCAGGAAAAATCGGCATCGTTACCTCTAAAGTCGGCACTAACCGCGCCGACCGCATGGTCATCGTTAATGAAGGCGAAAAGGGCACCTGGCGCCGCGTCCTCACTCCAGGTCTCCATCGCCTTAATCCCTATGGCTACGACGTCACTGTCGTCGACGCCGCCGTAATCACCCCCGGCTATGTCGGCTTCCTCACTCGTCTCCAAGGACTCCCCACCACCAACGCCTTCGCAGGCCCCGGCGAAAAAGGCATGCTCCGCACCATCCTCCAGCCCGGCATCTACTTCATCAACCCTGTCGAATATCGCGTCCTCGCCGTCGAAATCGGTATCAACCAAGTCACCTTCGCGCCGCCTGAACGCGAACGCTATGCCCAATCAACGATCGCACACCCAGACATCGCCGCCAGGTTGCCTAGTCCCAGTGCCGCTCCTCACCACGAACTCTCTCCCGCCCAACAACAAGCTGAAACCCGTCAGTACCTCGTCCGCACTTCGCAAATGGCTGACTGGATCACTGGCTCCTTCTCCGCTCGTCAAAAAGCCGAAACGGAGCGCATCATCCGCCAAAACGTCGCCCAGCAGATCGCTCAACAAGGCGTCGAAGTCCGCGCCACCGCCCCTAAAGATGCCCCTAAACCTGCCCCAGCCGCCATCACCTTCCCGTCCAAAGATGGCTTCATGATCTCCCTTGACGCCACTATCGAGTGGGAATTGCTCCCCGATGACGTCGCCGAAGTTATGGCCGAGTTCGGTGACGTCGCCGCCGTCGAGGATAAAATCATCATCCCCCAAAGCCAGAGCATCGGCCGCCTCCAAGGATCCACCTTCCTCGCCAAAGACTTCCTCCTCGGCGACCGCCGCGAAGTCTTTCAGGAAGTCTTCCGCCAAACCCTTATGGAAGTCGCCCGCACCAAGAATATCGTCATCCACTCAGCCTTCATTCGCAATATCATCATTCCCGACGCCCTCCTCCGCCCTATTCGTGAACGCTACATCGCCGTCGAAAAAGAAAAAACTTCCCGTGCCTGGCAAGCCACAAAGCGCTCCGCCGGAGACCTCCAACGTGAGCGCTCCCTCATTAGTCAGCGCACCCGCGAAATTGAAGCACGTACCGAAGCCCTCGTCCAACTCATTCGCGCCGAAAAAGAACGCACCGTCCAACAGATCGCTGCCCAAACCCGCCGCCTTGTCGCCGAAAAACAAGCTCAAATCGCCCAGCTCGACGCCCAGCGTACCCTCACCCTCGGCGAAGCTAACGCCGATGTCCGCCGCTGGCTAGGCGAAGCTGATGCCCAGGGCCTCCAGCTAAAAATCGCCGCCATCGGCTCACCAGAAGCCTACACCCGCTATCAACTCGCCCAGCGCCTGCCTGCCAACCTGACAATTAACATCGTCCGCACTGGCGAAGGTACCCTCTGGACTGACTTGGAAAAAACTGCCGGTGCCGCCGCCGCCGGCACCATCCTTCGCAATTCGCAAACTCCATCACCTCAGCCAGCTCCCTGACCACCCCCACCCCTCCTCACCTCACACCCTTGGCCGACCCCTCCTTCGGCCTCTTGCCCTCCCATCATACCCCACCTCACCCACTCCCTCACCCTCAACCACGCCCTCCTCAACCATCACCGCACCACCTGTTTCCTCAGCGACGTTCCTCAGCAAACCCCCGCCCCCCCAGCACCCCACCGACCAAAAATGTCGTCTGCTGACGTCAAAATATGTCGTCAGACCGGCGCCCCCCACCTTCGCTATCGTCGCCCTCCCTTCTCCTAACTCACCTCTTTCTCCGCCAGCACGCCCCCCGCACCGCCACGACCATAATCACCACCGCCACCACCGGCTCCGGCAGCGGATCGATCACAAACGCCATGTCCAACGACCGCATCGGTTCCAATGGATCACGTAACTCCTTCCATATCCCCCCTCCCGTCCCCGCGTCCCACACCGTCGCATCATCCAGAAAGTTTGTCCTCGATGTCTTCCACCCCGCCACACCACCAACTACGTCCAACCGCACATCCAACCAGTAAATCATCCCAGCTATCTGCTCAAATGGATTGCTCGCCTTCAACCCTACGTTGATCTGGTAAATCCCAAAATGATCCGGCCGACGCCACCAGTTCGACAACGGGTCATACCATCCCTGCAGTCCCATCTCATACGGTCGCACGCTAAACTCATTAACGCGAAAATCATCCTGCCACAACAGCTGCAGCGGCCGGCTCGGTGGACCAGGGAAATTATTGTGGATGCTTAAATGTACGTTCGTGATCACCCCAACCAAATCATTGGTCCACGAAATCCATATGTGAACCTGTTGAATCCGCCCCGCAAACGTACACATCCAGTCATCCGCCAGCATGTAGTGACATACATCCACATCCCACCCCATCGGATCGGGCAACTGCGGATAGTGCATCTTGAACGGCCCGCCTTCGTTCCAATCCGCCAGCATACTCGTAACCGACGCGCACACGCAAACCATAACCCATCTCGCTACATACGTGTTCATCTTGCACCTCCACAGAATCGTTAGCAGGGTGTATGCGACGCCAGTAGGGCTGAGTTTGCGAGGGCTTCGTAGACACCCCCGGTAACTATATTTTAGCACTTCTAACCCGTGCTGTCAAAACTCCAAGATAAATCGTTAAAATCCCATTAAACGGGAAGTCGACTGGTCACATTGATTCAACTGCAAACAACAAGACCGTTCAACCAAAAACACACAGGTGACACTAAACAAACCGAGGTTCCCTATGCTGACACTCAACACGCTTTCGCAACCCATGACATGATGGATCTGCGCAGCACAAATTGGACCTGTGCGCGATGTCGAACCCGGGACGTCGCGCTTCCGCTATGAAACCCCGCCCACACCTTTCGATCGCGCGACGGACCGCACGAACGAGGAAGTGCTTGCCGCCGTTAAAGCGCGCCTGCCCGCACTGCCATCCCAGATTGACCCGCGAGCGCTTCACAAGGACGCGGTGAACGCCTACTCGTGCGCCCGCTGCAGACGCGGTGCCGCGCACTACACAGCGCGAATATCATCGCCAGAGCACGCCACGCCGGCGAAAGGGTTGGCACCGTGAATCGGCCCGCGCACACACCGGCGCCAGACGCGCGCCACGCCAAGCTCACATGAACGGGCACACGCCAAGAATGCCCCAGTGAGAACGCGTCGTGACTTACTATCCATAGACCACCTCCAACCTCACAGATCGGGCCCGTTCGCGACCCCCGTTCGGTTGGATTTATTATTTTATGACCTATCACCCAGGCCGCGATTCTCAGTTCCAGCAACTAGGTAAGAACTACCAAAGCATCCCGCGCGGCTTGCGTACGTGAAAGGGGCTTCCATGCCCCGACAATTCTAACACAATCCCGTCGCGGCACGGAGGCCACCCAACATTTCAACATACGCATCCAGTGCGGGATGTTTTTGTACATCCTTCGAAAGAGGCGCGCGCTCAATTCACGCCGGAGCCGTGGCTGCCACGCGACCGCCTAGCCGTCGCCAGTTTCCGCCCGCCACCTCAGCGCCACGCCCAGACTGAAGCACGCAACCGCACTGTATCGCACGTCATTGCGCCGCAATGATTTGCGTGCCGGTGTAACTCGTTGCGCCGCAAGAAGTTACGTGTGATTGTAAGTTCTTGGTAATCAATGACGTGCGTCATAGTATGGCTGGCGAGGATTGATGTGATGACCTGTCTTCGACCAGGTGCCTCCTCTCCGTGATTTAGCGCGAAAATCCGTGGAGCGCAGCCTCCGTGGCTCACGTAGAGTTGTCTCTGAGTGATGCGTGCCGTACGCGCCGTCACCTGACCGACACACGCTCACGCGCGACCCTTTTCAGTCTACCTCACCCCGGCCGGGACCGTTCCGCATTAACAATTTCCGTCATGGAGGGCTGCCGGCCTCGGCAGCCGCATGTCCCGCACACCCCAGCTCCCGCACCCCACCA
>JAOACZ010000058.1 GCA_026417575.1 bacterium
CCGTAAACCCCCAAGCCGGTAATACCCGTTACTGTCTGTCATCAACGCTGGTATCCCCCGCGTCCCACAAAAATATTTCGACGACTGCCGCTGCTTGATGAACACCATCCCGTCCACCAGCGGCTGATTCGGCACGTAATCCCGCTCTTGATCTAACCACACCACGCGCCCTCCCACCATACTCCACGTGTCCTCTATCCCCCGATTCACAAACGACCCACGCCATTGTACTAACGCCGTCGCCAACGTCACTAACCCCGCCTGCTTGCCCTCACAAGTCGTTACCTGCCGCGCCAGTCGCCTCTCGCAGATCCGTTCCCGCCTGTCATCCGGCGTGTCAACATACGAGCGACTGTCACTTACCGTCGCGATCGTCACGCTGGGAATCCCCGCCACCGTCCCAAGCTCACTCTCAAACGTCACGATGTACGGAAAATACGTCCACCAACTCCGCCCTGACGTATTGTTGATCCCGTCTACAAACCGAGCCGGACTGTCGTTCCCCTCCCTCGCCATGCGCCTCACCAGCTCCGTAAGCTTGTGCCCCAGCGTGCCATAACGCGGCGCCACATAAATCTCAATCTGCGGGCGAAAGAACCCAAGCGCAAATACCCCGTACGCATCCGATCCCGACGAAAAATCCAACGAAACAACCAGCCCCGGACGAACACACTTCCCCGCTCGTACCGCCTCCACAAAATGTGTCATCCCCGCCATCGCCTGCCCATGCCCGCTCGTGAATAACACATACACCGGCCGCGGCCCCCTCACCTTCCGTAGCTGTCGCGCAAGCTCCAGTAATATCGCCGCACTACACGCCTGCTCCGCCCCCGGCGCACGGTCAGGTACCACACTGATGCTGTCATAATACGCGCTGAAAAACACCGGCGTCCGATCTATTACCCTACCACCACGCCCCATCTCCCCCTCACTTATCTTCCCTATAATGTTCATTGCGCTCACCCGCTCCCACGCTACCTCACATTCCACCCGCACCTCTGCTCCTGACGCCACAAGCGCGTCCAGCATCCCCACATCCTCTTGCCCTACATAGTACCTCGGAATGTCCGCCGGCACCGTCAAAAACTTCCGTTGCGCCAATGTCCGCGTCGCCGCTCTCTCCCCACGGAATATCACCCCCTGCCCCCCAAACTCCGGCACGTTTAACCACCCTAAGTCACTGTCCCAATCCAACACCACTAACGACCCCTCTAACCGTAGCCCACGTAGCTCCGCATCGCTCCCTTTCCCACCATACACTAACCTCCCTCTCAACCCTCCTGGCGGCGTCTGACATGTCCGCGCCAGGTTCGGCCACAACGGATACACTGGCACCCGCACCTCTCTCCCTCCAATAACCCCCACGACCTCCCCCCGCCGCCGTACCGGTACCGCCACCGTAAATTCCTGCTGCGTAATCTCTACTGCACCCAGTAACCGTAACTGCCTAACTATGTACTCCCGTGAACCTTGTTCCCCCACACTCCCAGTCAGTCGCGTCTCATACCCCGTAAGCACATCCAAATGCTTCCTCACCTCTCCCATATCTATGTCTCCCTCCACCTCTGCCTTCACCTCCGGTACCTCCGCCGTCGCTGGCCGGTCAATCATCGCCACTAACACGATGCTCCCCACCGTGCCCACCAACCCTATCAACAACCATCTCGCTCCGTGCTGCTTCATCCCCAAAACTTGTACACTGCCATGTTTCCTATCACCCCAATCACCGACCACACGCTCCCCACACTAAACTCTCCCAACACCAACCCAACAAAAAACGGAAGCACTGCCTGATACGCCTTCGCTCCCCCGTAACGCGTTATCAATCCCTTCACTACCCACGCTATGAACATGCACGCCCACAACTTGTTCATCGACCATGACGAGCAAATCGCATACCCCACTGGATGCCATACCCACCACGTGTACTGCATCCGCAAAAAACCCAGCCCTACCGTTACCAACGCCCCAATTATCGCCGCACACGTTGCCGCACCACGCATTCCCTCCGGCATCGTCAACCACCCCTCTAAACGCTGCCACCCCTGCATCCCCATCAACCCTGTCGCACCTGTCTCTTATACACATCT
>JAOACZ010000113.1 GCA_026417575.1 bacterium
AGATGTGTATAAGAGACAGGTACTGTGCAATACCGCCCGCTTCTGCCGCTGACGCTGTCGCTAAATTACGCGTTGCACAGGTATTGGTTGCCGGGGTACCATTTATTCAGCATCAGCGTACACGCGTGTTCGGCAGTGTTTTGCTTTCTTTTCTTTGTCCACCTGCTGCGACGCTGGGAGGAGCGCGTTCAACTGACGCGGACGGCGGTGGCGTGGTGGGCCGCGGCGTTGTATGTCGTGCATCCGATTGCTGGTTTTCCGGTGAACTACTTAGTTGCCCGCGATTTGCTGATGATGCAAATGTTTCTGCTGGCGGGATTGTATGTGTACGTACGTCTGCGGCTGGACGGGGGGGCGGGGTGGCGTTGGCCGTTGTGTCTATGTTTGCTGCTTTTGGCGTTGTGTGCGAAGACGAACGCGGTGACTGCGCCGGGGATGGTATTCTTGCTAGAATTTGTGGTGCTGGGGGAACGGCTGACAGCGTGGCGGGCGTGGGTGCGTGTGGCGGTGTGGACGGTAGCGGTTGCCGGGTTTTTGCTGTGGGTGCGGTTTGGCGTCGGTTTCTCTGACGCGGAACAATTGCTGGGTGGTGACTGTCTCTCCTACCTTCTCACGCAGTTTCGCGTACACGTGTTCAACTATCTGCGTAACGTAATTTGGCCGTTTGAAATTCGTGCACTTCCGTACGTGCCGGCGGCGCGTTCACTTCTTGAGTGGCGTGTGGCACTAGGTGCAGCAGTTATTTTTGGCAGCTTAGGCACGGCCTTGGCGCTTGTGCGTCGCGCGCCTTTCTACAGCTTCTGTATTTTCGCCTACTGGGGCATGGCGGCGCTGGAGTCGTCGGTGTTCCCGTTGCACATTAATGTTACGGATTATCGGACGTACCCTTCGCTCCCCTATCTTTGCCTCCTGATTGTGTTGCTGGTGGCGAAGTTTCCGTGGCGCCGAGTAGTGTATGCTTCCCTTGCGGTGCTAACGATCTACTTTGGTGCAAGTGCGTTTTATATGAATCGGCATTTTCGCACGGGTGAGACGTTTTGGCGTCAAAGCGTGCGGTATGGGACTCACGCGCTTGGTACGATGAACTACGGGATGAGTCTGCGGGGGAAAAATGATCGAGAGGCGTTACGCTACTTGCAGCGTGCGGTCGAGCTCAATCCGAATTATTATCTTGGACGTATCAACCTGGGGTTATGTTACATCAGCTTAGGGAGGCATGCGGAGGGGATTGCGGAAGCTCGTGCGGGCGCGGCGTGTGCTTCAGAGTTATGCAAAGATTTGGCGTATTTCTGGCTCAGTCAAGCGTATAAAGCGATCGGTGATGTCACGCAAGCATATGAGGCGGTGCGCGTCGCTCTGGCGCACAATCAACACAATGTCGAGTATCTCTACGAAGGATCGTATCTGGCGCAGCTGTGTGGCGATCACGCCACCGCCAGCGCATGGCTGAGCAATCTGCACACACGTGTAGAGAATTATCAGATTTCGCGCTTCATGGCGGGCTGGTCATACCAGGCGCGCGGCATGAACGAAGCGGCACTAGCAGAGTACGAGCGCGCGATTGCGGCCGCGCCGGACTATCCGCAAGTGTATGCGAACAAAGGGTATGCGCTTTACGCGTTAGGACGTTATGCCGAAGCAGCGCGCGCATTTGAGGAGCACTTGCGGCGGGTGCCTGGACATCCTGGCTCGTTGATCAGCTTGAGTAACTGTATCACACGTCTCAAAGCCAAGGGCGATTGAAGTGTTTGCTGACATAAGGCGGCGGTATCGGCGGGTGATTGTGTTGTTGACGACGGCGCTAGGGATTGCGCTGGGGCAGGCGGCGATCTACCCGTTGCTGTATCGCGAGACGGTGGAGGAGCTGTACCAGCGTGCGTATGACGCCGTGCTGCGTGGTGAGCACGGCGATGCGCTGCGCGCGCTGAAACGTCTGCATCAGCGTGTGCCGGCGCATGAGATCTCGCATTTTCTTGCTGGCTGGGCGCATCACTGTCGCCGCGAGTATGCCGCGGCGCTGGCGGAATATCGTTTGGCAATTCGGTACTCGCCGGAGTACGCCCAAAGCTATGCCAACGCAGGCTATATTTTGTTCGAGCAAGGCCGCTACGCGGAGGCGCAGCACTATTTTCGCCTGCATCTGGAACGGGTTCCGGACGATGCTGGCTCACGCTTCATGGTAGAAGAATGTCAGCGGCGAGGCGCGAGGGAAAGGAAGCTGTAGGCAACTTGATCTGCGCTGACTCGTAACGGAGGGAGGGCATCACAAGACTGGTGGAAAAGGCAGTGGTCGAAGGTGACATGCGGGCAGGGAAACTGGGGTACTACGTGACACGTTGGGTGCGAAAGGGCCTATTGATCGCATAGGGAAGGTAGGCGTGAGAAATTTCGTGGTCTTATGCGGCAGCTTTTGCTATAATGCAAAAGAAGAGAAGTTGGGGGAAGGAGATGCCCGAGGAACATTTTGCAGATTGGTTTTTAGCGGAAGTGGCCGGCGTGGTAGCGAGCATTGACCGAGCAGCGATAGAACGCGTCGTCGAGGTGCTGGTGGCGACACGCGCGCATGGCGGGCGTTTGTTTCTCCTTGGCGTGGGTGGGAGCGCAGCGAGCTGCAGTCATGCGGTGAACGATTTTCGCAAACTGTGCGGTTTCGAGGCGTACACGCCAACTGACAATGTTGCGGAACTGACGGCGCGTACGAATGATGAGGGTTGGGAGAGTGTATTTGTGGAGTGGCTGCGCGGGTCGCGGCTGCGTCGCGAGGATGTGGTGATGGTGTTGTCGGTGGGCGGTGGTAGTTTGGAGAAACAGATAAGCATGAATTTGGTACGTGCGGTACAGTACGCGCGGGAAGTAGGGGCAGCGATAGTGGGCGTTGTGGGGCGAGACGGTGGGTTTACAGCACAAGTGGCGGACGCGGTAGTGATTGTGCCGACCGTTAACCCGGCGCACGTTACGCCGCTGACCGAGGCGTTTCATGGCGTAATTGTGCACTTGCTTGTGAGCCATCCGGCTTTGAAAACGCAGGCCACGAAGTGGGAGTCCACTCGCTGACTGACGATGTACGCTACGAAGGTTGTTAAGAGGCGGAGCTGTTTTAGTCGACATATGATGCAAGCTACAGACGACAAAAAGTGTTGACTGAATCATTGATGACCGTTTGATGCTCGACAGCGATTGTGCCAGACGGGCTGTGTTTCTTGACCGCGACGGTGTGGTGAACAAGCCACGGATGGTAAACGGTGTGGCGCACCCGCCGCGGACGGTTGCGGAACTTGAGTTGACGGAAGGGATCAGAGAGGTGTTACAGGCACTCAAGGGGGCGGGTTTTTTGTTGGTGGTGGTGACCAATCAACCCGATGTGGCCCGGGGGACGCTGACGTTTGAAGCCGTGGAGGCGGTGCACGCGCGGTTAGCAGCGCTGTTGCCAATTGACGCGTTTTACTGCTGCCCACATGACGACGAGGACGGTTGCGGCTGTCGTAAGCCGAAGCCGGGGCTGCTGCTGAGGGCTGCGCAGGAGTGGGGCATCGATCTTCGTGCGAGCTTTATGGTGGGTGATCGCTGGCGGGATGTGGATGCAGGGAGGGCAGCTGGGTGTACCACCGTATTTGTGGACTATGGTTATCACGAGGCTCTGCGCAGCCCGGCGGACATTACGGTACAGGCGCCGGCTGAGATCGCTGCATGTATTTTAAACTGGGCAGCACGCGTATGAAACGCCTTGAAGAATTGCGCGTGAAAATTTTTGCGGATGGTGCAGAGAAGGAGGGGATGTTGGAGCTTGCACGTCTCCCGTACGTCAAAGGGTTTACGACGAATCCGACATTGATGCGCAAAGCCGGCGTGGCCAACTATGCGATGTTTGCGCAGGAGATCGTCGCTGCGATTCCTGATCGTCCGTTGTCATTCGAGGTGTTAGCAGATGAGTTTGAGGAGATGGAGCGGCAAGCGCGACTGATCAGTGGATGGGGGTCGAATGTGTATGTAAAGATTCCCATCACGAACACACGCGGCGAGAGCAGCTGCCCGCTGATCGCGCGCCTGACCGCTGCGGGCTTGAAACTGAATGTGACTGCGCTGCTAACGTTGGAGCAGGTGCACGCGGCCTGCGAAGCGCTGCGTGGGACGTCAGGGGCGTTTGTGTCGGTTTTCGCCGGGCGGATCGCGGATACAGGGGTGGACCCGGTACCGGTGATGGCTCAGGCAGTGAGTATCGTCAATCGGCTGCCGTGCGTTGAGTTGTTATGGGCCAGCTCGCGAGAACTTCTCAATATTTTTCAAGCGGAGGTGATTGGCTGTCATATTATTACTGTCACGCACGACATTCTGCGGAAATTGACGCTGGTAGGGAAGGACTTGACTGCCTACTCGTTGGAAACAGTGCAACAATTTTATCACGACGCGTGTGCGGCGGGGTACGCATTATGAACAGCATGCGCGACGGGTGCAGCGAAGTGATGGCGAGCATGGCAGGGCGCGAATCGCGCTCGCCGCAGGGCCTGCTGTTGTCGGTAATAATTCCCGTGTACAACGAGGCGCAAAACATCGCACCATTAGTGGCGCGGCTGCGGGATGTGCTGGGGCAGATTGGCTGTACGTATGAAATCCTATTTTGTGCTGATCCGAGTACAGATGGGACGGAGGCGGCAATTATGGCTGCGCGCGCGCAAGATCCACGTATTGGGTTGATCACCTTTTCGCGGCGTTTCGGCCAGCCGGCGGCGGTGCTGGCCGGGCTGCATTACTGCCGCGGGGATGCATGTGTGGTAATTGACGCTGATTTGCAGGATCCGCCGGAGCTGATTGCCGATCTGGTAGCTGGTTGGTGTGAGGGATACGATGTCGTGTACGCCCAGCGGGTTTCGCGAGCGGGGGAGACGTGGGTGAAAAGAGTGGTGTGTGAAGTTGGTTACTGGTTGCTGAATCACATCTCCGACGTGTCCATACCGCGGAACGCCGGCGATTTTCGTTTGCTGAGTCGCCGTGTGATTAACGAACTCAAAAAGCTGCACGAGCGCGAAGGATTTCTGCGCGGGATGGTGGCATACGTAGGCTTTGATCAAAAGGCTGTTCCGTACCATCGGGATGCGCGGGCGGGCGGGGCGGGGAAATACAACCGCTTGCTGGGTTCACTTACGATCGCTCTCAATGGCTTTATCGGCTTTTCGAAATATCCTCTCCATGTGATTTCGATCATGGGGTTAGTCATCTCGTTCGCCAGTTTAACACTCGGTGCGATTTATTTGAGCATCAAGCTCCTGATCGCCGCCGGGGTCATCTCGTGGGAGATCACATGGGGCAATCCGACGATGGTGATTTTAATCTCGCTTTTAAGCGGGGTTCAGTTACTGAGTTTGGGGATCATGGGGCAGTACATGGCGCGGATGTATGACGAGATCAAGCAGCGGCCGGCGTATATTGTCCGCGAGGTGCATTTACCTGAGGAGGGGTGATGAAAGCGCTGGTCACTGGCGGTGCGGGTTTTATTGGAAGTACACTGACCGACCGGTTACTGGCGGACGGACACGAGGTGGTAGTATACGACAATTTTTCGACGGGGCGCGCATTGTTTCTCGCGCAGGCGCGGCGGCATGCTGGTTTTCATCTGGTGCGGGGGGACACGCTGGACGATGATGCTCTACGTGCGGCGATGCGTGGCTGTGATATTGTGTTTCATCTTGCTGCGAACGCTGACGTTCGCTACGGCACGCTGCATCCACGCAAGGACTTTGAGCAGAATACGGTAGCGACTTTTAACGTGCTAGAGGCCATGAGAGACACGGGGGTACGCCGTATTGTGTTTGCCTCGACTGGTTCAATTTACGGCGAACCGCGCGTGTTTCCCACACCGGAGGATGCGCCGTTTCCCGTACAAACTTCGTTGTATGGCGCCTCGAAACTAGCGTGCGAAGGTTTGATCGAGGCGTATTGTGAGGGTTATGGCATCCAGGGGTACATTTTTCGTTTAGTGTCGATTTTAGGCGAGCGCTACACACATGGTCACGTGTTTGATTTTTACAAAGCATTGCGGTGCGATTGCACGCGGCTGCGTGTGCTGGGCGACGGTCACCAGCGCAAGTCGTACCTCTACGTGCACGATTGCATTGAGGGGATGTTGTGCGCACTAGCCCGCGCGCAGGAGCGGATCAACATTTTCAATCTCGGGCGGGATGATTACTGCGAGGTGAATGACTCAGTGCGATGGATTTGCGAGGCGTTGGGGGTGCAGCCGGAGCTTGAGTACACGGGCGGCCCGCGTGGCTGGGTGGGGGATAGCCCGTTCATTTTCCTCGACTGCCGAAAAATACGCCAACTGGGATGGACGCCGCAGGTGAGCATTCGGGAAGGGGTGCTGCGCACGTTAGCCTATTTGCAGGCGCATGCGGAGCTCTTGGAGGAACGAGCGTGACGGTGTGTGTCATGGGATTGTGGCATTTGGGCGTGGTAACGGCAGCCTGTGCTGCAGCAGGTGGCCACCGGGTGTATGCGTATGATGAGGAGGCGAGTGTGGTGCATGGGCTCCAACACGGAGAGTTGCCCGTGGCTGAGCCGGGGTTAGCCGAGCTCGTGCGCGCAGGAGTGGCGTCGGGAAGTTTGTCATTTCACGAAGACCTGCGCGCGGCACTTACGAGTGCCGAGGTGCTGTGGGTCACTTACGACACGCCGGTGGATGAGCATGATCGTGCGGATGCGGCATGGGTGGAGCAGCGGATATGCGGTTGTTTCTCGAGCTTGGGCACGCAGACTTTGGTTGTCATTTCGTCACAGTTGCCGGTGGGCACGACCAGGCGGTTGGCGGCGGCATGTGCGGCGGAGCGCACCGAAGCAGGGATCAAGTTTGCCTATGTGCCAGAGAATATACGGCTGGGGTGTGCGATTGAGGAGTTCATGCATCCCGAGCGTGTGGTGGCAGGGGTGGGAGGCGAAGCTACGCGAGCACAAGTTCGTGCATTGTTTGCCCCGTTCACGGAGAGGCTAGTGTGGATGTCGTGGGAATCAGCAGAAATGACGAAGCACGCATTGAATGCATTTCTGGCGACTTCTGTCGCGTTTACGAACGAGGTGGCGCGGATCTGTGAAGCGGTCGGTGCCGACGCGCGAGAGGTTGAACAGGGGTTGCGATCCGATGGACGAATTGGCCCGCGCGCGTATGTGAGACCCGGGGCAGCGTTTGCCGGCGGGACACTGGCCCGCGATGTGGTGTTTTTGCAAGAGATCAGCGCGCGCTACGGGTTGGCGGCGCCATTGATGCAGTCCGTGATGGTGAGCAATGAGCTGCACAGGCGTTGGGCTGCGGAATGTCTTGCGCGGTGTGTGCAGCCCCTTGTCGGTGCGAGGATTGCCGTTTGGGGCCTTACGTACAAACCGGGCACAAGCACATTGAGGCGATCAGCCGCGGTAGAGTTATGTCGCTGGCTGCAGGACCAGGGTGCGTTGGTGCAAGTGCACGATCCGATTGTGCGCACGTTGCCAGACGAGTTGCGCAACGGGGTACAGTTGTGTGAAAGTGCGTTGGATGCGGTACGGGGTGCAGACGCGCTGGTGATCTGCACGGAGTGGCCGGAGTACCGCGAGATAGAGCCGTCGGTGGTCCTGGCTGCCTTGGCCACGCCACGAGTGATAGACGCAAATGGTTTTCTTGATGCGACATTGGGTGCGGCACCTGGTGTGGTGTATTACCGTGTAGGATTCAGGAGGAGTGCGTGAGCGCGGGCGTGCTCCATGACCGGGTGGCGATCATCACGGGGGCCAGCCAAGGGCTGGGCATGGCCATTGCTGAGGCGTATGTAACGGCAGGCGCACATCTGGCAATCTGCGCTCGCACTGCCGGGGACCTCGCCAGAGCCGCTGATGCTCTTCGGGAACGTGCCGCGGCG
>JAOACZ010000136.1 GCA_026417575.1 bacterium
AGATGTGTATAAGAGACAGGTGTATATGTGCGCATGGGAACTCGCGAGCAAAGGCGGTGCGTAGCGCAATTGAGCGAGCTCGCGAGGCGGTTGCGCAGCAACTTAATACGAGAATTGTGGAGACATTGACACGCTCATGAGAGCGATGCCGAAATTAGAGCAGCCTGTGCCGGTGGAAGTGGTTGGGGCCGGTTATTATTTGCCGGAGCGGGTGTTGACAAATGCGGATTTAGAGCGCATGGTGGACACGAGCGACGAGTGGATTGTAGAGCGGACGGGGATACACGAGCGTCGGATAGCGGACGACTCGATGTCGACCTCGGACATGGCGGTTTTGGCGTCACAGAAGGCGCTTGCACACGCTGGTCTGGCTGCGGAAGATGTTGACATGATCATTGTGGCGACGGTGACGCCAGACATGCTGTTTCCGAGCACGGCGTGTTTGGTGCAGCGGGGGATAGAGGCAAGGAACGCGTTTGCATTTGACATTTCTGCGGCGTGCACAGGTTTTATTTATGCGCTAGCGACGGCGTACACATACTTAGCGAGCGGGTACATAGGCAATGCGCTGGTGATTGGAGCGGAGAAATTGTCAGCGATTACGGACTACAAGGACCGGAACACGTGTGTGCTATTTGGGGACGGGGCGGGGGCGGTGGTACTGAAGCGTACGGGGCGGAAGGGGCACGGGATTTGTGATTTTATTTTGGAGAGCGACGGGAGGAATGCGCATTGGCTGCAGGTGCCTGCAGGGGGTTCACGTATGCCGGCGTCGACGAAGTCGATAGGGGAGCGGCTACATTACATTAGTATGGAAGGGCGGGAGGTATTCAAGTTTGCAGTGACGGCAATGAAGCGGACGACGGTACGGATTGCGGAGCGGAACAGTTTGAAGGCGGAGGACATCACGTGGTTGATACCGCATCAGGCGAACAAGCGAATTATAGATGCGGCGGCGGAAGCGCTTGGGTTAGACCAACGGCGGATTCATTATAATATTCACAAATACGGGAACATGTCAGCAGCGTCGACGGCGGTGGGATTAGCGGAGGTGATGTTACACAACAATTTACAAGATGGCGACATACTTTTGTTGGTGGCATTTGGTGCGGGTATGACGTGGGGGTCGTTGTTAATTCGGTGGTGAGTGGGAATGAATGTGAGCACGTGGTACAAGAAGGGGAGGGTGATGAGGGAGGAGCGAGAAAGGAGGCGGGAATGAGTGCGCGGGTGGGGGTATTGTTTCCGGGGCAGGGAGTGCAGTATGTGGGGATGGGGAAAGCGCTGTATGAGACGCGGACTGGTCGCGCGGTGTTGGAGGTGGCTGGGCGGGCAATTGGTGAGCGCTTGTTAGCGACGATGTTCGAGGGGCCGCAGGAGGCGCTTACGGCGACAGACATGTCGCAGCCGGCGATTTATGCGGTATCGGTGGCGGCGTGGGAAGTATTTCGCGAGGAGTTTCCGCAAGTGGAAGTAGGCGCGGTAGCGGGGCTGAGTTTAGGAGAGTACACGGCGCTGACGGCGGGGGGGGCGCTAGCGTTAGCGGAGGGGGTACGACTGGTGCAACAGCGTGGATTGTTTATGCAGGAGGCTGCGCAGGAGCGACCTGGGACGATGGCATCGGTGTTGAATTTGGCAGCGGAGAAGGTTGCGGAGATTTGCGCGAGGATTCCGGATGCGTACGTGGCGAATTACAACTGTCCTGGGCAGGTTGTGATTTCGGGGAGTAAGGAAGGGATTGCACGGGCAAGTGAGGCATGCATGGCGGCGGGTGCGAAGCGAGTGATTCCGTTGCAGGTGAGTGGGGCATTTCATTCACCCTTTATGGGGAGTGCGCAAGCGCGCCTTCGACCATTATTGGAGGAAGTGGAATGGCGTGAACCGCATATTACGGTGTTGGCGAACGTGACGGGAACACCGTATACGAGTGTTGGGGAGATACCTGAGTTACTTGGGCGGCAGGTAGTGGAGTCGGTGCGGTGGGAGGAGTGTTGTCGTTGGATGTTGGCGCGTGGTATTGAACGATTCATTGAACTTGGGCCTGGGAAGGTGTTGCAGGGGTTGATGAAGAAAATAGAGCCTGCGGTGCAGGTGCTGTCAGCGGAGACGCCGGCAGAGATTGGCGCGTTAGACCTTGGTTAAGCGAGGAGAGCTATGAGTTGTAAGTGGCTTGATTTAAGTGGGAAGGTGGCATTAGTAACGGGGGCGGGGCGAGGGATTGGGCAAGCGATTGCGGTGATGTTGGCGGAAGCGGGTGCGGACATTGCGGTGGCAGAGATTAGAGAAGAGTTAGGAGCGGAGACGGTAGGGAAGGTGAGTGAGCTTGGGCGACGTGCGCGGGCGTACGCGGTGGACGTAGCCGATTTTGCGGCAGTTCATGCGATGGTGGATCGAGTGCAGGAAGATTTTGGGCATATTGACATCTTGGTCAACAATGCGGGGATAACTAAGGACACGTTGTTGATTCGGATGGGGGAAGAGGAGTGGGATGCGGTATTGCGGATTAATTTGAAGGGAGCGTTTAACTGCACGCACGCGGTAGCGAAGCTGATGATGAAGCAACGGAGTGGGCGGATAGTGAACATTGCATCGATAATCGGGTTAATAGGGAACGCGGGACAGGCGAATTACGCGGCGAGCAAGGCGGGGCTGATAGGGCTGACGAAGAGCGTGGCAAAAGAGCTGGCGAGCCGGGGGATCACGGTGAACGCGATAGCGCCGGGGTTCATTCAGACAAAGATGACGGAGGTACTGTCGGAGGAGGTAAAGCAAGGGATGTTGAATTTGATACCATTGAAGCAGTTTGGGCAGCCGGAAGACGTAGCGAAGGCGGTGTTGTTTTTGTGTAGTAGTTTAGCGGATTACATTACGGGCCAGGTAGTCGTCGTTGACGGCGGGATGGTGATGTAATAAGTAATAACACGCATGTAACCATAACAAGGGATAGGGAGGCCAATATGGCATCAACAGCAGAACGAGTGAAGGACATCATCGTGAAGCAACTCGGTGTGAAACCGGAGGAAGTGACAGACGATGCGTCATTCACGGACGATCTGGGCGCGGACAGCTTGGATCTGGTGGAGGTGGTGATGGCACTGGAGGAAGAGTTCGGGGCGCAGATACCGGACGAGGACGCGGAGAAGATCAAGACGGTGGGAGATGCCATCAAATACATTGATGGCAAACTTGCGGAATCGCAAAAGAGTCAGCAGTAACGAGCGTGGGCACGCCGCGAAGGGTCTGGGCGTGGGGAAGAGCGAGGGGGGACTCTTCGCGGCGTGACCTGCTGCCGCTGTACCAGCCAGCCTAGGCCCGGGTGGGCTAGGCGAAGTGGTGCAGTGTAGGGAGGAAGGTTATGCGATCAGTTTATCAACGGCGTGTGGTAGTTACTGGGATGGGCGTGATTAGCCCGGTTGGGAACACGTTAGAGACATTTTGGGACAATTTAGTACACGGGCGGAGCGGGATTACGCCGTTGCGGGCGGTGGATCCGGAGAAATTTTCGTCAAAGATAGCGGGGCAGGTATTGGATTTTAATCCGGAGGAATATTTTGACGCGAAGGAAGCGCGACGAACGGATCGTTTTTTGCAGTTTGCGGTGGCGGCCGCGGACCAAGCGATTGCGCAGAGCCGATTGGACATGAGCAAGGAGGATCCGACGCGAGTGGGGGTATACGTTGGGTCGGGGATTGGGGGGTTAGCGACGATTGAGCAGCAGTACCAACGCTTTCTTGCGCGGGGGCAGCGAGGTGTGTCACCATTTTTCATACCGATGATGATTGTGGACATGGCGGCGGGGGTGATTTCGATTCGGCATGGGATGAAGGGGCCGAACGTGTGCGTGGTGACGGCGTGTGCGACGGCGGCGCATTCGATAGGGATGGCGTTTCGGAGCATCAAGTTTGGTGACGCGGAGGTGTGCGTAGCGGGGGGGAGCGAGGCGGCGATAACTGATTTAGGGGTGAGTGGATTTTGCTCGATGAACGCGTTAAGCACAGGGTTCAACGATGAGCCGGCGCGGGCGAGTCGGCCGTTTGATGCGAAGCGGGACGGATTTGTGATAGCGGAGGGGGCGGGGGTAGTGGTATTGGAAGAGTTGGAGCATGCATTAGCGCGAAATGCGCCGATTTTTGGGGAGATTTTAAGTGTGGGGATGAGTGGGGATGCGTATCATATGGCTGCACCGGAGCCAGAAGGGCGCGGAGCAGAGCAAGCGATGCGAATGGCGTTTGAGCAAGCTGGGATTACGCCGGATGAAGTGCAGTACATCAACGCCCATGGGACGTCGACCCCGTTGGGGGACATTTCGGAGGTGCAGGCGGTACAGCGGATATTTGGGTCGGACACGAAGGTGATGATGTGTTCGACGAAGTCGATGACGGGCCACACATTAGGGGCGGCAGGGGGTATTGAGTTAGTGGCGACGTGTCTGGTATTGGAGCGCGGGATAGTGCCACCGACGATCAATCAAGAGGAACCAGACGCGCGGTGCAATATTGACTGTGTGCCGAATGAAGCGCGGGCGGTGCGAGTAGAGACGGCGCTCAGCAATTCGTTTGGGTTTGGGGGGCACAACGCGACGATTATTGTGCGGCGTTTCAGGGGTTAAGGAAGAGATGGGTGTTGAAGCGGGGTGGGGCGATGGGTGGTAGCGAGCGGGCGAGAGGGGGTGGGGTTGGAAGGAGAGTGTGGATTGTGCGGGTGTTGTTTGAGGGTGTATCTTTGGAACGTGTGTTGGCGAGTGTGTTGTGCGGGGTATGGTTGGGGTGTATGCCGATAGGCAGGCCGGTCTGGCTGGCGGGAATATTAGTAATTTTGCTAACGCGGACGCATCTTGCTACTGTGTTTTTGGGGTGGGTAGTTGGTGTGGGGCTTGGGTGGCTACTTAAGGGATGGTATGAGGTGGTGGGCACGGTTGTGTTGGAGGCGCAGCCTGATTTTTGGCGTTTTGTGGTGGTGCAGCCGCTGGTGTGCTATTTTGAGTTAGAGCGCGGAGGGATTATGGGGAGTGTAGTCTGTGGGGGGGTAGCGGGAATCGTCGCGATGGTTTTGGTTGTTGTGGCAAGGAGAGTTGTACGACTGTGGGGCGGTATTTAAGCGGAGGTTGAATGAGGATAATACGCTGGCCTGCGGTTGCGCTGTGCTCGTTGGGGTTGCTGGTGGGTTTTTTCTGGATAGGGCATTCTGGGGATGAAGTTATACGGCGGAATTTAGAGACGTTCGGTGCGTGTGAGTTAAACACGTTGTTCAAGATAGGTGCGTTGGATTTAAGCATTTATGAGTCATACTTACGGGCAGGGGATGTAGAGGTGATGGATCCGGGGCAGCGTGGGCGGGCGTTGTTCACGGCGCGGGAAGTAGACTTACGGGCGGATATGAAAAGTTTTTTTGAACGGCGTGCGGGGCTGAAGGAGGCGCATGTAGAGGGAGCGACGGCGCGGGTTTTGCAGACGCGGGACGGACGGTTTGTATTTTTGTCTGAGACGGCGCGGACGATGCTTAGGTATGAGCCGCTGGGTGTGCGGGTGCGGCGCATTATGTCGCGGGCGACTGCACAGATGAACCCGTTGTTGGTTGGGGGTGAGATTGTTTCGCGGCTGGGGGGAGGGGCGGCAAGGTTATTAACAGGGGAGGTAGCGCGGTCGCGGGAGTTTCGTTTAACGGTGGGGGCGCGGCGGCCGGAGTTTTATCTTGATTTGCTCACGGTGAGCAATGGCGTGGTAGAACTAGTGCCATGGGGAGGTGGTGAAGGGCTTGTGGTACATGGGCTGCATGGGTACTGCACGGGAATTTCTTCGCTGCCTCGGGCGCATGATCAGCCGATTATATTTGGCGCGTTTGGGTATGTGGGAGGGGGGACGGACGCATGGCTGGCTGCGGTGGGGGAGGTAGATTTACGTGGCACGGCGACAAATGTAGTGGTGGCGTTTGCTTTTAGTAACATTGCGTTACGGAGTGTAATGCCGTTTGCGCGGGTGTACACAGGATTTTTTGATAATTTGCAGGTGGAGGGCGGGAGGCTGAGCGCACGGGGGCGGGTGGCGGTGCAGGGTCGTAAGGTGGAGCCAAGTGAGGTAGACTTACATGTGGACGAGTTGAGTGGACGGGCGGAGGGTTTTGTGGGCGAGCTGGCGTGGCTGAATGCGCTTATGATCAGCAACGCGTCCTTGGCGATGCGGGTGCCAGTGGACAGCACGCCACCGTACGTGCACATAGATCGAGCACTGAAAGATCAAAAGGTGCGCACCCAGGTAGAGCGATTTGAGTTGCGGGTGAATGTGCGGGATCTGCAGCATGATTTTCTGAGAGGTTTACAGTTTCAGCGAGGAGAGTAACCGTGAAAAGGAGGCAAGCATGAGTGCGTGGCTGATTGTGCTGATAGTGGTGGTGGTAATTGTGGGGTGGGTGATACTGGCGTACAACGGGCTAGTGCGGCTACGGAACAGGGTGCAAAACGCGTGGGCGCAGATTGACGTACAGCTGAAGCGGCGGCATGATTTGATTCCCAATCTTGTCGAGACAGTGAAGGGGTACATGAAGTACGAGCAGGAGACGCTTGAGAAGGTAATCAAAGCGCGCGCAGCGGCGATGAGTGCACAAGGGGTGGCAGCGACGGCGCAGGCAGAGAATGAGTTGACGTCAACGTTAAAATCGTTGTTTGCATTAGTAGAGAATTATCCGGAGCTGAAAGCGAATCAGAACATGCTAGCACTGCAGGAGGAGCTGACGACGACGGAAAATCGCATTGCGTTTGCGCGGCAGCATTACAATGATTCGGTGATGACGTACAACACGGCGATTGAAACGTTTCCGCGGAACGTGATTGCGGGGATGTTTGGGTTTACGCGGCAGGAGTTATTCAGCGCGCCGGAAGGGGAACGTGAGGCAGTGAAGGTGCAATTTTGAAAGTGCGGAGGTGGGGCTCTGCGCTTGTGGCGAATGGGGATGATGGTTGGGTGAGAAGGTGGCAGTTTATGTGTGATTGAGGATAGCAGGAGCGGGTGGGCGAGTGAAAATTTGATTACTGGGGCTGGTGAGCATCCAAGGAGAATGTCAAATGACAGGGGATGTCGATTGCAGACGACAAAAGTTGTCGAATGAGGTGGGGTGAGGTGTAGCAGATGCTTCTGCGTGAATACGTGGGCAGTGGGGCCGATGGTTGTGCAGGATCTTGGAGATTTTGATGTGAGGTAGGGTGTGCGGGGCGCGATGAGCAGATGCGTGTGAGAGGTGCAGTCCCTGGTCTGGAGTGTGCGAGAGAAGCAGGCGTGCATTGCGTTTGGGGAAGGTAGGCCAGCGAGGAAGGGAGGGGAAGGCGGTTGTTGCGAGAGTCAGTTGTGAGACGAGGAGCCGTGAACGGCAACGCTGCAGATTGGCAATAGGCGGTGAGTATGCGGCGTATGACAGCCGGTTGCATGGATTTGTCGCGGAGGCGGCAATTCTTCGCCGTCTGATAGGAAAGATCAGGTAGCGCAAGAGAGGTTGGCGGTCACAGGGGAGAGAGTAAAGAGATTAGTGTGGGCGGGCGCTGGCGCGGCGTTGGTGGCGCTGGGCGTGTGGTGGTTGGTGAA
>JAOACZ010000145.1 GCA_026417575.1 bacterium
GGAATGCGATGGCGAGAATTCTTCTCAGCGTACCGCTGCTGTGGGCGTGAGCGCAGTTTCCTGTTGCTACCTTTCGGCCGTTTTCCGCATGGCGCATGGCAAGGGCCTCTAGTGAGGCAGTTCCACGGGTATGCGTCTACGGCTTATCGGCTGATCGTTGTCAGCTTATTGTAAAAGCGAGGGCTGGGGAGCTAAATGGATATTCGCACGTTAATTTCGTATAATACGCGTGTATGTTGCCGGTGCGACCAGCCATAGCCGCATTGACGCCGTACGTGCCCGGGGAGCAACCAGACGGCACGTTTGTCAAGCTGAATGCGAATGAAAATCCGTACCCGCCATCCCCGCGCGTGCTGGAAGCAGTAGCGAGGGCAACGGGAGATCAAGTGCGCTTGTATCCGGACGCATTATCGCGCGCGTTGCGCGCGGTGGCAGCGCGGGCATTTGGCGTGGGGCAGGATTGGGTGATCGCAGGCAATGGCAGCGATGACGTGCTTACAATGATCGTGCGCACATTTCTTGATCCAGGCGATACAATCGCGGTGGTTGACCCAACCTACACGCTGTATGAGACGCTCGCAGCGATGCAAGGGGCACATGCGAGGCGGTATCCTCTCACGGAGCAGTGGGAGCTTCCCGAGGCATTTTTCGGTGCGCCCGCGCAGGTTACCTTTCTGCCGAACCCGAATGCGCAAACGGGGACGTTATTTTCGGCGGCAGCCATCCGGCGCCTGTGCGCCGCGGCGCAAGGGGTGCTCGTACTTGATGAAGCGTACGCGCCGTTTGCGGGTGTCACATATCTTCCTTTAGTAAGGGAATTTCCGCATCTGATTGTATTGCGCACGTTGTCAAAATCGCACGCGTTGGCAGGATTGCGGGTGGGGTTTGGTGTTGCTCAACCAGATGTTATTGCCTTACTGATGAAAGTAAAGGACTCGTACAATCTGAATGCGATCAGCCAGGTCGCAGGTATCGCCGCATTAGAGGACACGCGATACGTCGAGGAACGCATTGCAGCAATTGTGCGGACACGGGAAGCATTTGCGCGTGCGTTGGCGGAGCGCGGATGGGAGCTCGTCCCCTCTGCTGCAAACTTCGTCCTTGCTGCGCCGCCCGGCGGGCAAGCGAGAGAAGTAGTTGTAGCGCTCGAGCAGCGCGGCTATTTAGTGCGCCATTTTGCCACACCGCGGCTGGAGCGGTATGTGCGTTTTAGTATCGGGACGGACGAGCAAATGGACGGGTTAGTAGCTGCACTCGACGCGTGCCGTGCCACGTGGTCACCCTGAGCGCAAGGTAGGAGATAATGCGTGTATCCATCGCAGGAATTGGCAAACTGGTCGGGCTGGCGGCTGGTCTGGTCTTGTTGGTCCTCTTGGTGTTGTGGGCGCGGGCGAACTACGCGATTGAGGGCCGGATTGTGGTAGAAGAGGGCTCGGCTGCGGGGCCGGCTCGCCACGTGGAAGTGCGCTTGATTAGCAAGAACTACGAGCAGACGGTTGCGCAGCTCGCGCGGCAGTATGAGCAGGAGCAAGAGCGTGTGTTATCCGCGGTGGTGACGCAACTACTTACGAAAGTGAATGACATTCCCGTAGTAACAAACGGTTCGCGAACTGCGGGAGAACTGGCGCTGGAAGAGCTGGCGCCTGCTGCCGCGCGCAGCGCCGCGGTTGCGTTGCGCGAAGAGCATCCCGATGTCCAGCGCCTTGCGAAAGCGCTCGAGAAGGAACTTGGACCATTGTCCGACGATGAGCGGAGAGAAGTGAGCGCTCGCCTCCGGCGCTATCTCGAGTATTCCCTCTATTGCCGCGACGCAATGAAAGCTGCCCCGATTGGTGCACGGTTTTATGAGCGTGGTGCGCAGTACTGGGAAGAACGTGCCGACCAATTGAAAAACACGGGGCGTGTGCTCATTGATGACGCTGCGTGCACGTACGTAACGGAGTGGATGAGCGGTGGGCTGGGCGACGAGCCTGTCCAACGCGTAACCCGCGTCGTGCGGACAAACGAGGCGCTGCTAAGTGCATTGAAACGTGTACAGGCGAGGGGGCGCACAGTGCCTGCAACTCAACGAGAGGAGAAAGCCAAGTCCCCCCAGCGTCGTTACGGCGGCCTCTTGCCGCAGAGCTCGCTCACGAGTAACGACCTACAGACGGCCGTCATCGCGGCGCAACGCGAGTTACAACGCAGTTATGAAGCGATGATGCGCGCGGCTGAAGAAGCCCTCTTGGATGAAACGCTAGACACCACCACTACCGATGATGACGGACGTTTTGTCTTCCGCGGCGAAGCAGTTCAGCCTGGCTCATACCTCATATTCGCCAAGTACGAGATTGTAAGTCTCGAAGGTGAGCAACTGCAGCTGGTCTGGTTTGAGCCTGTTACCATCACGCTGCGGCGCTTTGCCTTCAATAAGGCCACACGACTCCAGCTCACTGAGCTCACGCAGCGTCGCCCAGCGGTGATGGAGCTGCGTGTGCCGACGCAAGATGGATTGTCTGCAAGTGTTCTGCAGCGTCTTAGAGAAGCTTTGAAGATAAGTGGGTAAGAGTAATTCTATGCTGCCTTTACTCGTCTCCCTCCTGCACCGTCATGTAATCGTTTTAGCTGAGACGTATGAACCGTACCGCAACGATTGAACGCACAACCCGTGAAACGTCTGTACGCGTTACGCTCACGCTCGATGGGAGTGGCAACGCGCAAGTATCGACCGGCGTGCCCTTTTTGGACCACATGTTGGAATTGTTCGCCAAGCACAGTCTGTGTGATCTTGTTGTTACGGCCAAGGGCGATACGCATATTGACGACCACCACACGGTGGAGGATGTTGGTTTATGCGTGGGCGAAGCGTTGGCAAAGGCGTTAGGCGACAAGGCGGGTATCGAGCGCTTTGGCTTTGCCCTCCTGCCAATGGATGAGGCACTGGTGGAAGTGGCACTGGATCTATCCGGCCGCCCTTTTTTGGTCTTTCACGCGGCGTGGGAGCAGGAAAAGATAAAAATGTTTGATGTGACGCTGGTGGAAGAGTTCTGGCGAGCGGTCGCGGTGCGGGCACAGATGAACCTGCATATCAATGTGCGCTACGGCAAGGATGCCCATCATGTGAGCGAGGCAATCTTCAAAGGCGTGGCCCGTGCGTTGGTGCGCGCGGTGATGCACGACCCGCGCCGCAGCGGCATTCCCAGTACCAAAGGCACACTGAGCGCATGACGCCCTTTGAGGCTGCGATCACGCAGGCGATGAACAACTTACCGCTGGAGTCGGCGCACATCCGCGCACTGCTCGAAGCGGATTTAGATGAACTACTCTATCATACAAACCGCATCCGTCAGCGCTACCATCATGACTACGTTACACTCTGCAGCATTATCAATGCACGTTCGGGGCGCTGTAGTGAAGATTGTGCGTTTTGTGCGCAGTCCGCGCACCATCGCGCGCAAATTACGGAATACGCTCTGCGGCCGGCTGCAGAGTTGATCAGGCTGACGCGCGGGGCAGATGAGCGACCAATCACTCACGTTGGGTTGGTGACCAGCGGGCGTGCGGCGGTGCGGGGGCGCGAGCGCACGGAACTGCTGAAAGCAGTACGTACCCTAACTCCGCAGCTGCGTGCGAAGCTGTGCCTTAGCTTGGGCATTGTGGATGATGCTCTGTTGCGCGAGCTGCGCGCGCTGGGCGTACAGCGGCTGCACCACAATCTCGAAACTTCGCGTCGTTTCTTTCCCCAGATTTGTACCACCCATAGTTATGACGAGCGGGTCGAGAATGTGCGGCGCATTCTGGCACACGGTTTCGAAGCCTGTTCTGGAGGGCTGTTCGGCCTAGGCGAGACCTGGGACGATCGCGTAGCCCTGGCGACAACGTTACGTGAACTAGGCGTGCAGTCGGTGCCGCTCAACTTTCTCATGGCTATTCCGGGAACGCCGCTTGAGCACATGCCACCGCTCGCCCCGCGGGAGATTCTGCGGATTGTTGCTCTGTTTCGCTGTATTTTGCCACGTGCAGATGTCAAAGTGGCCGGAGGGCGCCCGTTGCTGCGCGACTTGCAGCCACTCATCTTTTACGCAGGTGCCACCAGCATGATGATTGGCGACTATCTGACGCGACCTGGCCGCGATGTGAACGCTGACTTGCAGATGATCGTGGATCTTGGCTTGCGTACCCGCCGCCCGTGGGTTGAGTAACTTTTCACCCCCCTCACCCGGACCTATGAAGCCTTCACCCACTACCTGTTTTAGCGTCACAAAAGAACACTCAGAGACGACACACTGGCGACCTTTGGAAATGGGCACGCTATGGATACGTGATCGCCGTGTCGCACGCATTACCATCCATGATGGTGCACATCGCGCATACGTTGAGACGCGCGTTGCCACGCCGCGGCGCCTGCGGTTCCGTGTGCGCGGATCCGCCGGGCTGCACTGCGTTACTGCCTACGATCGGCGTGGCGCGCTCTTGCAACAATGGACGTTCCGTCTGCAACCGGCGACGCACATCACGTGCGATCGCGGCCCCTACGGCCAGCTGGCGACACGGATTCAACACTTGCTTGAACTGAACCAGGAACGTGAACCCCTCTTGATCAACGGGCGTCTGTACCACATGCTCGTTCCGTGGGGCCGCGACCACGTTCACACGTTAAAAGCACAAAAATATTTCATGGCGGACGTGAAATCGGGCATGGAGTACTGGCTCGAGACGCAAGAAAAGAATGGCATGTTTTGGGACTGTATTCACTACAATCCTGAGTATCCCGGTCGCACCTGGTTAGGGGAGGCGCTCGGTAAAGGGTACTTCCGCTACGATGACGGGATGAAGTACATTGTGCGACGGATTCCCGTTGAGGCGGATTGTGAATTTTTATACACGGAAGCGGTGTGGCAGATTTGGAAGGCCACAGGTGATGACGCGTGGATGGCAGAACAGCTGCCGCGGTTGGAGAAGGCACTGAAGTACAACAGCTCGGATCCGACGCGGTGGAGCAAGAAGTGGGGACTGGTGCGCCGCTCACTGACAATGGACTCATGGGATTTTGTGAATCCCTTGTATTGCCACGGTGATCATCGCTGTATCAACCCTGGGGATCCCCAATTTTTGTTTCATGGCGACAATTCGGGGTTGTACTCGTCGTACTGGCGCATGGCTGAGATGTACGAAGCGCTGGGGAACACGACACGTGCTGCGGTGTTGCGGCGCGAGGGAGAGGCGTTGCGGGAACGAGCTAACCGCGCTTTGTTTTTCGACCCGATTTACGCGCACATGCTGCCTGAGACGCTTCCCTGGGACGAGGTGTTTGCGCGGATTGGGGATGAACGGCAGCGGTTGAGTCTCTCGATTAGTTACACGATTAACCGCAAATTGCCAACCCACGAGATGGCAGTGAAAATCTTGCGCGAATATCAGCGCCGGCGCCACGAAAAACAACACGAAAGTTTCGCCGAATGGTGGACGATGGACCCGCCATACACCGCCGAGCAGTGGCCGCCCCAGCATACCGGCGGAAGCACGATTGGTGACTACATGAACGGCGCCATTTGTGCGATTGTCGCGGGCGAACTCGCCAAAGCGGCATTTGATCACGGCATGGAGGACTACGGCGTCGACATTTTAGAGCGCGTCTGGCAACTATCTGAACGTGATGGCGGTCACTTGCATCAAGTCTATCGGCGTGTACCCGAAAATCCTGTCGCTACACCAGCTGTGTTTCAGTTCGTTGATTTACGCAAGGTGGCAAATCGGGGCTTGCGCCACGGCGCTCATCCCACTGTGCCAGCGTGGACTGATGAGGGTGATAACGACATGCGGAATTTGCCGACTGGCCGGCAACGCTTCGGTTTGATTGAATTCGAGATTATTGACCCCGCGGAAAACAACGGTCGAGCCGTTGTTTTTGTAGAGCCCTCGCCGGATTTGACAAGCGGCGGGGTAGAGATTCCTGTGCCTTGTCTGCGCGGGCAGAGCATTTACTTTTTGCACGCGATGCTCCGTAACGCACCGCACCATGCAGTAATTGGGGCATACGACGTGCGCTATGCGGACGGGACGCAAGAGCGTATCTTTATTCGAAAAAATCATGAGATCAACTTGTGGTGGGGAATTAGCGATGCTCCCGCTCATCATGAGCCCGACCCGGTAGACCGTAGTACGACGCGGGTGGCCTGGCGAGGTGCGAACGGCCAGTGGGCCAACGTAGGTATGCACATGTTTGGTTGGAACAATCCGTTTCCCGAGAAGCCCGTGGTCAGTATTCGCGCATTGGCATTGCCTGTTGGCGGCCTGATTGTGGGTGCGATCAGCTTTAGCGATCAGCCAGTGAAATTTGAGGAACGCATACGCTCGTATGGATTACCGGATTGCTGGTCCCAGGCCGCGGTGTATTATGCGCTCGCGGAAGGGTTGTGTGGAATCGAGGACCGGGGGCGTGCGTTTGACCGGGTGCGGGTCGCTCCGCGCTGGGCTGCTTCTAAAGCGCGCAAGGCGCATGTGACGTTACATTATCCAGCCTCGGATGGTTATTGCACGTATCACTATGCCAATGACGGCAAGGGGGTGATCACGTTAGAGCTTGCCGGTAGTTTCCACCATGCAGAAGTGATGTGTTTGCTACCGCGGAACACGCGGCCTGTGAGGGTGATCTTGGGGCAGCGTGCAGTCCCGTTCACCGTCATGCAGATCGAGGCATCAACATACGTGACATTCGTACTGGAGGGAATCCCGCAAGAGCCCGTGAAGATTCGCTACGCGCGGTCACGGCCGCGGCGGCGTGGGCAAGGCGGCGTTTCTGCGTGATTGAGACCTGAGCATCGTCGAAGCACACTGTTGTGCGATTGACATTCTCTAGCGCGTGCAGCCAACACGTGATGTGCTCAGGGGCACATCTTCTCACGCGGCAGGTAGAAGTACTCTGACGCGAACGCATGTGATTTCGATCACTGGTAGGTGCTTTTCTGCAAGTATTCCTGAAGACAAGTACGCCGTGCAGTCACCTACGTTTTGACGCTGCGGGGCAGGATATGGTATACTGACCTCGGCGCGCATGACGCAGGCGAGCTGGAGGAACGGCGCGCACACGAGGTAGGGATGTCGTATACGTTGCACATTAATGGTCAGCTTGTATCCGTGCAGGCGCCCGGCACGGCCCGGTTGTTGGACGTGTTACGGGAGGAGCTGGGGCTGACTGGGACGAAAGAGGGCTGCGGCGAAGGTGAATGTGGGGCGTGTGCGGTGCACATGGATGGGCAGTTGGTGAATGCATGTCTCGTGCTCGTGTGCCAGGCAGAGGGGCACGAAATTACGACGATTGAAGGTGTAGCGGCCCAAGCACGCTGGCGACCGTTGTTTGACGCGTTTGTAGAATGTGGCGCGGTGCAATGTGGATTTTGCATGCCAGGAATGGTGATGGCAGCAGCAGCGCTTTTGCGTGAGCGGCCACGGCCCAGTGAGGCGGAAATTGTGCGTGGCTTGTCAGGGAACTTATGCCGATGTACGGGGTATCGTAAAATTATCACAGCGGTGCAGCGGGCAGGGGAGCGGATAGCGAGTGGGTCGTAGAGCACGCGTATGCTGACGGGAGAAGTGATCCAGGCATGGCATGAGGCACTGCGCGCGGGCGAGCCGGTGTGCATGGTGACAGTAGCGGCAACACAAGGCTCCACGCCACGCAAGGTGGGAGCCAAGATGCTGGTGTACAGGGACGGGCGGACGTGCGGGACGATTGGCGGGGGGCAGGTGGAGCGGGACATCACTGCCGCGGCGCTCGAGGCGTTGCAGGCGCGCCGGGCAGGGCTTCGGACACTCCAATTGAACGCCAGCTCGCCTGCGGAGCCGGGGATGATGTGTGGGGGCGAGATGACGTTTTTGCTCGAGCCATCTGGCGCAGTGCGCCATCTACACATTTTTGGTGCAGGGCATTGCGGCCTGGCTCTGGCACAGGCTGCGGCACCGGCAGGTTTTCTTGTGCACATCTATGACGACCGGCCTGAGTTGGTGGTACGCGAGCGCTTTCCGATGGCGGCCTCGCTGCATACTGGCACCTTTGCGGAACTGACGCGTGCGTTTACGCCGGTGCCAGATGCGTATGTGGCGATCATGACGCACGCGCACGCGCATGACGCAGAAGTGCTTGCGGCACTGATCGAAGCGCCCTGTGTGTACATTGGTCTGATGGCAAGCCAGCGCAAGAGGGCACAGACATGGGCGGCTTTGGCGGATCAGGGGATCAGCGCGGACGCGCTCGCGCGCGTGCATTGTCCAATCGGGTTGGCGATCGGCGCGGAAACGCCGGAAGAAATCGCGGTGAGCATTGTGGCCGAGTTGATTAGCGTAGCACGGCGGCATGAGCAATCATATTTGTCAGCATAACCAATGCAGTGGAGCATTGCGATGAAGTGTTGGTGTGTGTGTATTTTGATGTTGATCAGCGTAGCGTACGCCAAGAAAGAACTGCTGCAGAGCGCGGCGAGTGACGAAGGCTGGGGGGACACGAGCAGGGTGGAAGTGAAAGGTGTGCGTTTTGGGATGACCAAGGAGGAGGTGGCGCGAGTGCTAGGTGGGGTGCGGCTGCCGGGGATCTACTCGGGTCTTCCCTACGTCATCAAGAACTACCCGAACGACATCAACGTGCGGCAAGAATTGCGGATCACGTTCGGCGTAATGGGGCCGGCGTCAAACAAAGTGATTGAGATCGAGTCGCGTTTTTACAAGGTGCTCATGCCCGAACGGAATGCAATTGTGGATGTGCTGCAGGAGAAGTACGGATTTGAGGATGACTACTATGCACGGCGACCGAAGAGCGAGAAAGGGAGTTTGAAGGACGACTACCAGAATTTGCCACAGCACTCGCAACAATTAGACGAGAACATTACGCTGGATTTCCGCATTGATTGGGACAATCGGCGTGAACGAACATACCTGATCACGGTGGTGTACCGGCACAAATTTTTTGAGATGAATGATCGTTGGCTGCGGACGTTGCCGGTCTACGAGACCGAGGAACAACAGCGGCGTAAGGTGCGAGATTTTCTATGAACGCAAGCAATGGCGTGGCATTCACGCCACGCACATGCGAGGAACTTTTTGGAGTGTGGGCAGGGCAGCCGGAGGCACGGCTGCTTGCAGGAGGGACGGACTTGCTCGTGCGACTGAAAAAGGTAGCGGCCTGGCCGCCGCTCATTGCGCTGGAGCGGGTGAGTGAGTTGCGGGGAATTCAATGCGTGAATGGGTGGCTGCAGATTCGCGCGTGTTCCACGTACTGCGAACTTGCTGAGGACCATTTTGTGCAGGCGTATGCGCCGGCGCTGGCAGAGGCGGCGCGCGACGTTGGCGCACCTGCGATTCGCGCGCGAGGCACGCTGGGCGGTAACCTCGCAAACGCGTCTCCTGCAGGCGACAGCATCCCGCCACTGTATGTCGCGGATGCGCTGGTTGAGTTGCGCAGCGCGGCGGGTACGCGTGAGGTACCCATCACAGAATTCTTTCGCGGCCCCGGGCAGACTCTTTTGCAACCGCAGGAGTTGATTTGTGCGGTGCGTCTTCCCATACGCAGAGGCTGGCGCGAAGCCTTTGTGCGCTTGGGGCAGCGGGCAGCGCTGACAATAGCGAAAGTTTCGGTCGCTGTGGCTGTACGGGTCGAACGGGACGTGGTGCAGGAAGCGCGGATTGCGCTGGGCGCGGTTGCGCCGACGGTGATTCGTGCGCGGGAGGCGGAAGTGTGGCTGTGCGGGCGGCGGTTGGATGAGAAGACGTGCGAAGCTGCGGGGGCAGCTGCGGCGCGCGCGGCGGAGCCGATTAGCGACATTCGTTCAGTTGCGGACTATCGTCGCGCGATGTGTGCGGTGCTAGTGCGCGAGGCGCTGTGCCGTGTGAGTGGGCAGAGAGGTGTTCATGAGCACGCTTGACCCTACAACCGTGGGTAGGTCGGTTGCGCGGCCAGAGGCGTTCGACAAGCTGACTGGGCGGGAGCAATACGTAGGAGACATGGTCTTGCCGGGAATGTTGCACGGGGCGGTAGTGCGCAGCACACGGCCGCATGCGCGGATCAAGTGTCTTCGTGCAGAGAAAGCCGCGACGATGCCGGGGGTTGTCGCAATTTTGACGGCGCGCAACATTCCTGGTGAGAACGTCATTCCAGTAGTGCTGCGCGATCAACCGTGTTTAGCGCGCGACGTCGTGCGGTACGTCGGAGAGCCAGTGGCGTTGGTCGCAGCCGTGACGGTACGACAGGCGCGGGCAGCGGCAGCGATGGTAGAGATTGAATACGAAGACCTGCCTGCAGTGTTTGATCCGCTTGAAGCGCGCCGGCATCCCTCGGTGCACGTTTTTGGCACAGACAACATTTTTCGGCACCTAGACGTCATTCGCGGGAACGCTGCACAAGCTTTCTCTGAATGCGCAGTGGTGGTGAAGCGCACATATCACACCCCCCCGCAAGAGCACGTCTACCTTGAGCCGCAAGGGATGTTGGCCGTCCCGGCGCCGGGCGGCGTTATGCAAGTGTATGGCAGCATGCAGTGCCCGTTCTACGTGCGCGAAGCGGTGGCGACGGTGTTGGGGTTGCCGCTGGCGCGCGTGCAGGTGGTACAAACAACGACAGGGGGTGGATTTGGAGGCAAAGAGGATGTGCCCTCGCTGCCCGCGGCGCAGGCGGCCTTGTTAGCATGGCACACGCGTCGGCCGGTTAAATTAATTTATGAACGCGAAGAGGACATCATTTGCACAAGTAAACGACATGCGGCATGGATCCAGGCGAAACACGGCGCGCGGGCGGATGGGACGCTGCATGCCGTGGAGATTGAATATGTGATCGACGGCGGTGCCTACGCGACGCTCAGCCCCATTGTGTTGTTTCGCGGGATTGTGCATGCAGTGGGGCCGTACCGGTGCCCTCATGTGCGGATTAGTGCCGACGCGGTGGCAACAAATCACGTGCCGTCCGGAGCGTTTCGTGGTTTTGGCTCGCCCCAGGTGTTGTTTGCGGCGGAGCGCCAAATGGATGAGCTGGCGCGAGCGTTGTGCATGGACCCGGTAGAGCCTGTCTCTTATACACATCTCCGAGC